>CAYMNG010000049.1:0-18780 GCA_964391765.1 uncultured Bifidobacteriaceae bacterium
GACTGGTCCGGTTGCAGCCAGCCCCAGGTGCTCGCCTGCAGCACCGCCAGCACGATCGCGCCGAGGCCGGTCGCCGACAGGACCGCGCCGACGAGGTCGAGCCGTGGCGCCTTCGTATCGAGCGCTGCATCGCCGATCCGCGGCGTGAGGGCCAAGATCGCCAGGCACAGCAGCACTTCGCCCACGAACACGATCCGCCAGCTGAGTTCGGTGGTCGCCCAGCCGCCGAGGATCGGGCCGACGGCGATGCCCGCGCCGGCCACGCCACCGATGACGGCGTATGCGCGCTTGCGCTGATCGCCTTCGAAGTTCCCGGCGATGAGGGCCGCCAGGGCGGGCAGGACCAGGGCCGCACCCACGCCCTCCAGGATCGACCAGCCGAGGGCGAGCACGAGCACGGACTGGGACGCCGCCGTCAGTGTCGACCCGCACGCGTAGACGACTAGGCCGACCGCGAACGCGCGGCGGCGCCCGATGATGTCGCCGATCTTGGCACCGGTCAGCATCAGCATCGCCATGACCAGGCAGTACAGCGTGATGACCGCTTGGATCGTGGTGACGGTCGTGTCGAAGTCGGCCACGAGTTGACTGATCGACACGTTCATCACCGACTGGTCGAGCACCATGACGAACTGCGCCAGGGCGAGCGCGATCAGAGCGGCTCGCCGGTGCACGCGCCGAATCCTGCCACGACCGAGCGGGCCGGCCCGGCGGCGTCCTGGGACCGCGTCCTAGGCGAACGGCGGGCGCTCGTCCACCCGAACGCTCAACCGTCCGGACGCCCGCCACAACCGGGCGACGACGTCGGCGTCCTCGGGCGTGACGAGGTTTCCCATGACCCGCAACGCGACCGTCATCAGTCCGCGCGAGCGCATCCCGATCGGACCCAGCGAGGTCAGTAGTCCGGGCACGGTCAGATAGCCGGCCAGCCGCCGCGCGATGGAGAACGCCGGTCCGTACTGCGCCCGCAGCAACGGCGCCCACTGGCGACGGTAGTCCTGCCACCGGTTCGGCACGGTGTCCGCGAGCAGGTTCGCGGCCAGGTGTCCGGTCTCCAGGCCGTAGTCGATGCCCTCCCCGTTGAGCGGGTTCACGCAGCCGGCGGCATCGCCGACGAGCAGCCAGTTCGCGCCGGCGACCCCGCTGACCGCACCGCCCATCGGCAGCAGCGCCGACCACGGGTCCCGGACGTCGCCGGTCAACTGCCACGTGTGTCGTTGCGCCCGGACGTAGTGCTGCAGCAGCCCGCGCAGGTTCGTGTCGGCCGGGCGGCGGTCCGTCGCCAGCGTGCCCACGCCGATGTTGACGTTCCCGTCGCCGAGCGGGAAGACCCATCCGTACCCGGACAGCAGGTCGCCGGTCTCCGCCCGGAGCTCCAGGTGGGAGGAGATCCACGGATCCGCACTCCGGCCCGATGTCGCGTACGAACGGGCGGCGACCCCGTAGGCGGTCCCCCGGTGCCAGGTCCGCCCGAGGCGGCGGCCCAGTTGCGAGCGCGCGCCGTCGGCGACGACCAGCCGGCGACAGGAGATCTCGACCGGCGGCCGACCGCGACCGGGCGAGCACACGACGGCGGCGACCTGCGGCCCGGACATCTGGACGTCGACGGCCCGGTGGCCGTCCAGGGTCCGCGCGCCCGAGTCCACGGCTACCTGTCGGATCCGGGCGTCGAGTTCGACGCGGGGCACCGCACTGCCGTGCGCCGGCAGCGACCCGCCCGGCCAGGGCAGGTACAGCTCCTGCCCGAAGCCGGCCGCGCGCAGGCCCCGGTTCCGGGGTCGCTCGGCGAGCCACCCGCCCAGGCCGAGTTCGTCGAGTTCGGCGATCGCCCGCGGGGTCAGTCCGTCGCCGCACGGCTTGTCCCGCGGGAACGTCTCGGCATCCACGAGCACGACGTCGAGCCCGGATCGGGCGGCCCACGCGGCGGCGGCGGATCCGGCCGGCCCGGCGCCCACGACGAGCACGTCGGTCGAGGTCGGCAGCGCGGTCATGGCCGGACCATTGTCGTCGCGTGGGGCCCGCGGTCAGATCGCGGGGTTCGACCGGACGACGTTCCCGCCCACGGACCGCGCCGCGGCGGCCGCGCTGTCGACGCGCGCGAGGACGTCGTCGACCTCCTCGCCGAGGCTGACCAGGGTCACGCCCACGCTCGCGGTCTGCGTGATCGGGCCCGCGGGCGTGCTGATCGGGTCCTCGACCACGGCCCGGATCTTGTTCGCGACCCGGATCGACCCGCGCAGGTGGTGCACTCCCCGCAGGACCACGAGGAAGCGGTCGTCGGCAAGCCGCGCGACGATGTCCCCCTCCCGCAGCGCCCCGACGATCCGGCGGGCGACGAGGTCGAGCACCTCGCGCGCGACGTCGTCCGGGTGGGACGTGTCGGCGAAGCCGTCGAGGTCGACGGCGACCACCGCGGTCTCCCGGCCGGTTCGTGGCGTGGCCGACAGCAGCCACGCCAGTTCGTCCAGGGCCTGGGCCCCGGTCAGCGGCGCCGGCCGGCGCAACTGCACGAGCCATCCGCCGGCTGTGGAGACCGCGTGCGCGCTGACGCGCTCGATCGCCGGCCCGGCCAGGCGCACGGCGATCGGCCCGCGACCGTCGTCGGCGAGCAGGCCGGCGGCCACGTCCGCGTCGCGCGGGTCGAAGAGCTCGGTGAAGGCGGTGTCGGTGACGACGGACGGGTCCGAGGACCAGATCACCTGCCCGGCGTGGCTCACGCGCAGCAGGACGTCCCCGGTGCTCCGGGCCAGCAGGACGAGGTCGTCGAATGCGCTCGGTGAGCCCGGATGCACGTCCGACATCGTCCTCGCCCTCCCTCCGACCGAGGTGTCCATGCTAGGTCGTCGGCCGGCCGCGCCGACTTTTCCCAACTCGAACACGGCAGGTCGGGCAGGAACCACCCGCGGTGCCCTAACGTCTACCCGTCGACCGAAGGGACCCACCATGATCCGTGCACGGCGCACCGCGCTTGCCTGCGCACTGGCCGCCACCATGCTCGTCGCCGCCGCGGCACCTGCCCTCGCCGGCGACGCCGGCGCGGCGATCCGCGGCCCCGTCGGCGACTGGCGGACCGCCACGAACGGCGTCCGCCAGTCCATCACGTTCACCGACGATGGCAAGGTCTACGGCGACTCCGGCTGCAACCGGTTCACCGGCGGGTACACCGTCCACGGCGACCGGATCCACATCGGCCCGCTCGCCTCGACGATGATGGCGTGCGAGCAGAAGAAGATGGACGCCGAGCAGGTGTTCCTCACCCGCGTCCAGGCCGCCGTGTCGTTCACCGCCTCGAAGAAGGTGCTCAAGCTCTACGCGCCCAAGGACATGGTGCGGTTCGTCCGCAAGTAGGTCCGGGCGACCGTCGAAGGCAGGCGAGCCGTTCGCCGTCGTTGTCGGACGGTCGGGCCTCGTAGACTCCGTCGATGTCCCAGGCCAAGGATCGTGTTCTCGCCGCGCTGAACGTGACGGACGTCCTGGCGACCGAACGGGGTGAACTGCGCCCGCGGGACCTGCAGGGATGGAACTCCCGGCACGCGTTCCTCACCGAGGCGATCGCTCGCCGGCCCGCACCCGTGGTGGTGGAGGTCGGGGTGTGGAAGGGCGGTTCCACCATCAGCATGGCCAAGGAGTTGGCCACCCGGTGGGCAGACGGCGTGGTCGTCGCGGTGGACACGTTCTTGGGCAGCGCCGAGCACCACCTGAACCCGGACTGGCGAGCGTCGCTGCAGGCCGAGCACGGATACCCGACGCTCTATCGAACGTTCATCGACAACGTGCAGCACGACGGGGTGTCGGAGTACGTCGTCCCCCTGCCGCTCGACTCGATCAACGCCGCCCACCTGATTCGGCAGACCGGAATCACGGCGGACGTGATTCACATCGATGCCGGTCATGATTTCGAATCGGTCAGTATGGACCTGGCCCTGTGGATCGACGTTCTCGCGGTGGGCGGCATCTTGATCTGCGACGACTACGCGCCGGCGTGGCCCGGTGTGGTTCGAGCCGTGGACGAACTCAGCCTCACCGGTGCCGTGGCCGGGCTGAGGGCCAGTGGCGACAAGGCTTGGCTCGAGAAGACCGGGGCCGCGCCGCGCGACCAGGAGTCCGAAACCATGATCGACCTCGAATCCGACGTGCTCCGCGACGCGCTGAGACAACGCGGTGAGGCGCTCGAGCGGTTGGAGCTGGTCGAGCAGCAGAACAGGGCCCTGGTCAACAGCCGGGTCTGGCGGTGGACGAAGTGGATCCACCACTGACTCCCCGGCGTGCTGTCGCCGTCGACCCGGCACGCGTCATCGGCTTCGGGGGCGTGCTCGCGCGTGCGACCGGGTCGTCACTAGTGCGTGGTTCGTCGGGCGTCGCGTGCTCGACACGGGTCGTCCTCGTCCTCGGGCGGCTCCCGCAGGCGTTCGAGGCTTTCGGCGGGCAGCAGGGGCCGCGTGTCGTCGAGGCCCCGGCCCCTCCGTGACCGCGCCCTGCGCCAACGGGTGCAGGCGGGACCGGACCGGTCGGGGGCTACGCCTGCCAAGGGTCGATGAGTTCGACCCCGGTGTCGGCGAAGTGCAGGGTGTTGCGGGTCGCGACGGCGAAACTCCGCGAGGCGGCGGTGGCGGCGAGGTAGCCGTCGGTCGTGGGTAGTAGTGGGCGTCCGACGGCGAACGAGCCCGACGAGTACCCCGAACCGAACGACGAAGCCCCGGGTCACAAGACCGACGCCCCGGGTCAGGCGACCTGGGGCTGTTGTGCGCGAGGGGGGAGTTGAACCCCCACGCCCTTTCGGGCACACGGACCTGAACCGTGCGCGTCTGCCTATTCCGCCACTCGCGCGCGCTCGCGCAGTCTAGGGGACGATCGGCTGCCGCGCTGCCCCCGGGTCCGGATCGACACCGACCCGATCGGCGTCCGCACCGGTCTCGATCAGTATCCGTACCGGTGCATCATGCGGGTCAGCCCGGCCTTCGTCGCCGGCGCGAAGTTCGTCGACCGGTAGCCGCGGGCCGTGCATGCGGTGATCGCGGCCCGCGTCGCCCGGTCGTGTGCCGATTCCAACGCCCGCTCGTGGACGGGCACGCCCTGGCCGACGACACCGCGGATGAACTCCACGAACGTGCGGTCGTACTCCTGGGCGAACATCTGCTCGGCCGGCGACAGCGGCGAGCCCTCACTGGATGCTGCGACGGACAAATTGCACCTCCGGCGTGCGGTACCGACCGATCCCCTGCGGGGTACCTGGCCAGGCTACGCGGCCACGTGGCCGAAGCCAAGCATGTTCACCCCAGACGACCCCGGCCGTGCGTCCCCGCCGCGACCCGGCCGTCGGGTTAGCATCGACCGGCGCCGTCTGGCGTGGGAAGGGTCGCAGCCGGAAGGACGCACGTGGGCCTGCTGGAACGGTTCGAGGACTCCCTCGACCGCCTCGTCAACGGCGCGTTCGCGCGCGCGTTCAAGGCCGAGGTACAACCGGTCGAGATCGCCTCGGCCCTGCAACGCGAGATCAGCGACCGGGCCGCCGTGATCGACCGCGAACGCACGGTGATCCCCAACGTGTTCCATGTCGAGCTGTCCCAGCACGACTACCGGCGCCTGGCGGTGTTCAAGGACGCCCTGCAGACCGAGTTGTCGACGCTCGTCCGCGACTACGGCGCCGAGCAGCGCTACACCCTCCTGGGCCCGGTCGAGGTCGCACTCGGCCAGGACGACGACCTGGAGACCGGGATCTTCCGGGTTCGCAGCGAGGCCCGCGCCGAGGTCCGCTCCCAGCCGCACGGGCGCCCCGATACCCCGGTGGCCGCCGGGGTCACCGCGCACCAGGCGCGGCTGGAGACCGGCGGGATCGCCTACCCGCTCGTCCGCGCGGTCACCCGCCTGGGCCGCGGCAGCGACACCGACATCCGGATCGAGGATCCCGGTGCGTCGCGAAACCACTGCGAGATCGTCCTGGGCACACCGGCCCTGGTCCGCGACCTGAACTCGACGAACGGTACGTACGTCAACGGCGAGCGGATCTCGCAGATCGCGGTCGCGGACGGTGCGACGATCCAGATCGGCACGACCCGCCTGGTGTTCCGGAGCGGGTGAGCGATGTCCGAGCTGACGCTCACCTTGGTGCGGCTGGGATTCCTCACGCTGCTGTGGGCGTTCGTGCTCATCACCGTCCTCGCACTTCGCCACGACCTACGCCAGCCCGCGCAGGCCCGTCCGGGCGGCGCGGACCGCCGACCGGCGAAGGCGTCCCGTCCGCCCAAGCCACCGAAGGTCGCCCGCCAGCAGAAGGTGAAGGGCAGCAAGCTCGCCGTCGTCGAAGGCCCGCTCCTGGGCACGGTCATCGCCCTCGGCGACGCGCAGGTCACAATCGGCCGCGCGCCGGACTCCACGCTCGTGATCGACGACGACTACGCCTCCAGCCGGCACGCGCGCATCTATCCGTCGGAGGGCGCGTGGGTCGTCGAGGACCTCGGCTCCACGAACGGCACCTGGATCGACCGCACCCGCATCACCGCGCCGACGGTACTGCCGATCGGCGCTCCGCTGCGGATCGGCCGCACGACGCTGCAGATCCAGAAGTGACGCGATGGCCGCCGTTCTTCGTTACGCCGCCCGGTCCGACGTCGGCCTGATCCGCGAGGGCAACGAGGACTCCGGGTACGCGGGCCCGGCGCTGCTCCTCGTCGCCGACGGGATGGGCGGACACGCGGCGGGAGAGCTCGCCAGCGCGATCGCCGTCGCCACCGTCGCCGACCTCGACGTCCATCCGCCCGCCGAGGGGGAGGTCCTGCGCGCGCTCGGGCAGTCCGTCGCCGAGGTCGGGACGCGGATCGCGTCGGTGATCGACGCCGAGCCGGACCTGACCGGAATGGGAACGACCGTCACCGGCCTGTACTGGCTCGGCGACCGGATCGCGGTCCTGCACATCGGCGACTCGCGGGCATACCTGTTGCGCGAGAACGTGTTGATCCAACTGACCCACGACCACACCTACGTCCAGACGCTGGTCGACGCGGGTCGGATCACCGAGGACGAGGCGATGATCCACCCCCGGCGTTCGCTGCTCATGCGCGCCGTGGACGGGGTGAACGCGGTCGAGGCCGACCTGTTCGTCCGAGAGGCGCAGGTCGGCGACCGGTACCTGCTGTGCACGGACGGCCTGTCCGGTGTCGTCGATCGCACGGTGATGGCGTCGATCCTCGGCACCTTCGATCCGACCGGGGCGGTGACCGCGCTGGTCGACCTCGCACTCGAGCGCGGCGCACCGGACAACGTCACCGTCGTGGTCGCCGACGTCGTCGCCCCGACCGACCCGGCGGCGGACGACCCGGCCGGGCACCGGCTGATCGGCCCGGTCGTCGTCGGCGCCGCGGGTGAGCCGCGGGTCCGCAGCCGCCTGCCGACGATCCGGTTCCCGCACGACGCGCAACCGGATCCGGACCGGCCGGACGCACCGCCCCCACCGGCCGATCCCGGGCCGCCGACCCAGCCGCAGCCGTTGATCGACGCCGACCTGGTAGTCCCCGGGGCGCAGCGCGCCCGCGGGGACTCCGACGGGGCACAGCGCGCCGACGGGGGCGCGCGCCGGCGGCGCCGGCGGCGCTGGCTGGTCGCGATCGGCACGGTGGTCGGCCTCCTGCTGGTCTTCCTGGCGGCGACGCAGGCGGCGCGGGCGTGGGTCGGAAACCAGTGGTACGTCGCCGTCAACGGCTCGGCCGGCACCGGGACCGTCGCCGTCTACCAAGGCGTGAGCACGTCGCTCCTCGGTGTCCCCCTGTCGAGCCTGTACGCCGACACCGACCTGCAGGTCGGCACGCTGCCACTGTTCGACCAGGAGAACGTCAGCAAGGGGATCAGCGCCTCGAGCCACGCCGATGCCGAGCGGATCATCGCCACGCTGCGCGAGCGGGCGGCGCAGTGCCAGGCCACGCCGCCGTCGCCCGGCTGCCCCGGGGCCGTCCCGTGACGGCGATCGATCACGGGACGGCGTCCGGACCGCCGCCGCGCCAGCGGTCCGGACGCAACCTCGAACTCGTGCTGCTGGCGTTCGCGATCGGAATCGGCGTGCTCGGCTGCCTGCAGGTCGACTGGGCGAACGGCACCGAGCCGGGCTCGCAGCTGTGGGTCGCGGTCGGCGTCGTCGCCGCCCTGGCGTTGGCGATGCACGTGTTCGTGCGGTGGCAGGCGCGGTACGCCGATCCGTTCCTGCTGCCGACGACGACGCTGTTGACCTGCCTCGGCCTGGTGATGATCTACCGGATCGACGTCGCCGCGATCAAGCGCGCCCTCCTCAACGGCAACCCCCTGCCCACCCCGGCCGCGTACGCCCAACTGACCTGGTTCGCGATCGCCGCGGCGCTGTTCGTCGGGGTCATCCTCGTCGTCCGGGACCACCGCGTGCTCCAGCGGTACACCTACACCTGCGGCCTGGTCGGGCTCGTGCTGCTCGTCCTGCCGATGGCGCCGATCGTCGGCACGACGGTCAACGGGGCGACGCTGTGGATCCGCGTCAGCGGCCTGTCGTTCCAGCCGGCCGAGGCCGCGAAGATCCTGCTGACGATCTTCTTCGCCGGCTACCTGGTCGAGAAGCGGGACTCCCTCGCCCTGGTGCGCACGAAGTTCCTCGGGATCGGACTGCCCCGGCTGAAGGATCTCGGGCCGATCTTCGTCGCCTGGCTCGTGTCGATGGCGGTCCTGATCTTCCAGCACGACCTGGGCACGTCGCTGCTGTTCTTCGGGCTGTTCGTGTGCATGCTCTACGTCGCCACGCAACGCCGGTCGTGGCTGATCCTCGGCGCGGTCCTCTTCCTCGCCGGCGCCGTCGGGGCGTACTACGCCTTCGGCCACGTCCGGCTGCGCGTCATGGTGTGGCTGGACCCGTGGACCTACGCCAGCGACCAGGGGTACCAGATCGTGCAGTCCCTGTTCGGCCTGGCCAACGGCGGGATCCTCGGCGCCGGCCTCGGGCAGGGATTCCCGAACCTCGTCCCGTTCGCCAGCACCGACTTCATCATCGCCGCGCTCGGCGAGGAGCTCGGCGTCACCGGTCTCATGGCGATGATCCTGCTCTACGCGATCGTCGTCGAGCGGGGCCTTCGGGCCGCGATCGCGGTCCGCGACTCCTTCGGTCAGCTCCTCGCCGTCGGCCTGTCGATCACGATGGGCCTGCAGGTCTTCGTGATCATCGGCGGGGTCACCCGGCTCATTCCGCTGACCGGACTGACGACGCCGTTCCTGTCCTACGGCGGGTCCTCCCTGGTCGCGAACTGGGTGATCGTCGCGCTGCTGCTGCGCATCTCCGACCGCACGCGGCGGCCCGAGACCCGGGTCGTGGCCCCGGACGACGCCGTCACCCAGGTGGTGCGCCTGCCATGAGTCGGCCGATCCGCCGCATCGCCGTGGTCTTCGGCGTGCTCCTCGTCGCGCTCCTGGTGAACGTCACGGTCATCCAGGTGGTGCTCGCCGGCGACTACCGCGACCGACCCGGCAACCAACGCCTGCTGCTGCAGGAGTACAACCGTGAGCGCGGCCCGATCCTCGTCGGGGCGAACCCCGCGGCCCGATCGAAGGAGACCGGCGACACCCTGCGGTTCCTGCGCGTGTACAGCAACGGCCCGCTGTACGCGTCCGTGACGGGGTTCTACTCGCTGGTGTACGGCGCGACCGGGCTGGAACGCACCGAGAACCGGGTCCTCACGGGCCGATCCGACCTGCTCGTCGTCGACCGCCTGGACCAGTTGTTCGCCGGCCAGCAGCCCCGCGGCGGCGCGGTGAGCACGACGATCGACGCGCGAGCGCAGAAGGCCGCGTTCACCGGTCTGCAGGGCAAGCGTGGCGCGGTCGTGGCGATCGAGCCCGCGACCGGGCGCATCCTCGCCTCGGTCCAGATGCCGTCGTTCGACCCGAACATCTTGTCCAGCCACGACCCGGCGGCGATCCGCAAGTACTACGCGACGCTCGAGGCGGACCCGAACACGCCGCTGCTCAACCGCCCGATCGTCGCCCTGAACCCGCCCGGGTCGACGTTCAAGCTCGTCACCGCGGCGGCCGCTCTCGCGTCGGGTCGGTTCACCCCGGACTCCGTGCTGCCCGGTCCACGCACCTACCCCCTGCCGAACTCCACGCACAAGATCCGTAACTGGAGCGGTCGGGCCTGCGCCCCGGACGGTCTGGTCACCCTCCGCCAGGCGCTGGCGATCTCCTGCAACACCGCCTTCGCCTGGCTGGGCAACGAACTGGGTCCCGACGCGCTGCGTCGCCAGGCCGAGCTCATGGGCTTCGGCACGTCGTTCGAGATTCCGCTGCGTGCGGCCGCCTCGCAGTTCCCGGCCGACCCCGACCCGGCCCAGACGGCGATGTCCGCGATCGGCCAGTTCGACGTCCGCGCCACCGCACTGCAGATGGCCATGGTCGCCGCGGCGATCGCGAACAACGGCGTGACGATGAACCCGTACCTCGTGCAGGAGGTTCGCGGCCCCGACCTGGCGATCCTGCAGACGACCGACCCGACCGTCTTCGACAACGCGATCAAGCCGCTGTACGCGACCCAGCTGACCGAGATGATGGTCAACGTCGTCGACAACGGCACCGGATCCAACGCCCGGATCCCGGGCATCAAGGTCGCCGGGAAGACCGGCACCGCGCAGACCGGCAACGACAACCCGGCGGTCGCCTGGTTCGTCGCTTTCGCACCGGCCGCCTCGCCGCAGGTCGCCGTCGCGGTGGTCGTCGAGGACGCCGGCGCACCGGAGGTCAGCGGGAACCAGTTGGCCGCCCCGATCGCCCGATCCGTCATCGAAGCCGTCCTGCGGTAGTCGACCCACCAGCGCGTTGAGAGGATGACGTCATGACGACCGGTCCGGACGACGTGCGGATGCTCGGCGACCGCTACCAGATCGGCGCCGTCATCGGCCGCGGCGGGATGGCCGAGGTGCACGAGGGCCGCGACGTCCGCCTCGGCCGGCGCGTCGCGGTGAAGATCCTGCGCCCGGACCTGGCGAAGGATCCGACGTTCCAGGCCCGCTTCCGCCGCGAGGCGCAGTCCGCCGCGGCCTTGAACCACCCGAACATCGTCGCGGTCTACGACACCGGTGAGGACCTGCTGGCGGACGCGTCCGGCGTCGGCATGACCGTCCCGTACATCGTCATGGAGTTCGTGGACGGCATGACGTTGCGCCAGTTGCTCAGCTCGGGTCGGCGCCTGCTGCCCGAGCGCGCGCTGGAGATCAGCGGCGGCGTGCTGGCCGCGCTCGACTACGCCCACCAGCAGGGGATCGTCCACCGCGACATCAAGCCGGCCAACGTGATGTTGACCCGTACCGGTGACGTCAAGGTCATGGACTTCGGCATCGCGCGTGCGATGAACGACGCCGGGACGACGATGACGACGACGTCCGCGGTCATGGGCACTGCGCAGTACCTGTCCCCGGAGCAGGCCCGCGGCGAGGTCGTCGACGCCCGCAGCGACCTGTACTCGACCGGGGTTCTGCTGTACGAGCTGCTCACCGGCCGGCCCCCGTTCACCGGCGACTCGCCGGTGTCGATCGCCTACCAGCACGTCAGCGAGATGCCGGTTCCGCCCTCGCAACTCGACCCGGACGTTAGCGCCCAGATCGACGCGGTCGTCCTGCGCGCGCTGGCCAAGCGAACCGACGACCGCTACCAGACGGCAGCGGACTTCCGGGCCGACGTCGACCGGGCGATCGCCGGCGCTCCGGTCACCGCGGCCGTGCCCGCAGTCGTCGCCGACCGCACCGCGATGCTGCCTCCGGTGCAGGCCGCCGGCGCGACCGATCCGCGGTATCCGTCCGACTATGCGCCGCCGCCGCGCCGGCGGCGTCGACGCGGTCGGGCGGCCGTCTTCTGGATCCTCGGGATCGCCGCGCTCGCGCTGGCGGCGGTGGGCGTCTGGGCGATCGTCACGTTGATCCCGTGGAGTTCCAGCGCCACCCAGGTGACGGTGCCGAGCCTGGCCGGGCTGACGATCGAGCAGGCGACCGCGAAACTCGAGGACCCGGCCGTCGGCCTTCGCGTGGGGTCCCAGACCCCGGAGGTGTCCGACCGTCCGGCCAACACGATCATCGGCCAGCAACCGGCGGCCGGGGAGAGCATCGAACGCGGCCAGTCGGTCAACGTGACCGTCAGCAGCGGCCTGGAGCAGGTGACCGTTCCGCAGTTGATCGCGTTGACGTCGATCGACGCGGCGCGGATCGCGTTGCAGGACGCCGGCCTGCAGTTGGGCGCGGTGAAGGAGAAGAACTCCCAGCAGCCGGCCGGCTACGTCCTGGCCCAGTCCCCGACCGAGGGGACGCAGGTCGACGCCGGAACCAGCGTCGACATCACGGTGTCCTCGGGCCTGGTCAAGGTCCCGAACGTTCGCGGCAGCAGCGAGGCGCAGGCCCGCAGCGACCTCGCCCAAGCCGGGTTCGAGGTCCAGTCGGTGGAGATCGAGGACGGCACCGTCCCCGGCGGAACCGTCCTGGCCCAGACGCCCAAGGGCGGCGAACTGCTGCCGCGCGGGTCGACCGTGACGATCACGGTCTCGACCGCACCGCCGCCCCCGCCGACGCCCACCCCCACCCCGACCCCGACGCCGACGAAGCCGACCCCAGAACCGACCCCGGAGCCGATCCCCAGCGAGTTCGCCCCGAGTTGACGGCCGGCGGGTCCACGACCGGCGGGTCAGGGTGTCGTGACCGGTGCCAGACCGCGGGCGCGCACGGGGGCGTCGGCGTCACCGCATTCCTGGAGCCAGTTCGCGAGCATCGCGTGGCCACCTTCGGTCAGCACCGACTCGGGATGGAACTGGACGCCCTCGATCGGCTGGTCACGGTGCCGGATCGCCATGATCACCCCGGTGTCGGTCGTCGCGGTGACGGCCAGGACCGCCGGCACCGACGTCGGGTCGACGGCCAGGGAGTGGTACCGGGTCGCGGTGAACGGCGACGGCAGGCCGGCGAGCACGCCGCGCCCGTCGTGGGTGATCTGCGACGTCTTGCCGTGCACGAGTTCCGGTGCCCGCGTCACGCGCGCCCCGAACACCGTCGCGATGACCTGGTGGCCCAGGCAGACCCCGAGGATCGGGACAGCGCCGCCGCACTCGCGGACGATGGCCGGGCACACCCCGGCGTTCTCGGGGATCCCCGGACCCGGGCTGAGCAGGACCCCGTCGTAGCCGCGGGCGTCGGCGACGGTGACCTCGTCGTTGCGCCGCACGTCCACGTCGGCGTCGAGCTGACCGAGGTACTGAACAAGGTTGAAGACGAACGAGTCGTAGTTGTCGACGACGAGGATCCGAGCCACGAGGTCATTGTCCCGTCGACGTGCGGCTCGCGTGCTGCAGGGTGAGCGCCCCGTCGAATCCGGGGACGGTCTGCCGTCCGGTCCGCTCCTGCTGGTACCCCAGGCCGACGACGCGCGCCCAGGCCCGGTACGACGCCACGTCCGGATCGGCGTTCAGGCTGCGCCGGATCGCGCGGACGGGGCCGACGGCCGTGATCACGTAGGGCGGTGAGTAGACCCGGCCCTGGAGGAGGAGGGTGTTCCCGACACAGCGCACGGCGCTTGTCGCGATCAGGCGTTGGTCCATCACCTGGATCGCGCGCGCGCCGCCGCGCCACATCGCATTTACCACGGCCTGGACATCTCGTTGGTGCACGATGACGTCGTCGGGGCTGACCGTCTGCCACAGCGGATCGTCCGGCGCGCGCGTCGGGGCGTCGTCGAGGGTCACCGTCATCGTCCGGCCGCGGACCGGCGTCAGCCCGGCCGCCGGCTCGAGCGCGGCGATCTCCCGACGCGCCTGCGCCGTCTGGGCGTTGCCCACCCGGCCGTTGGTGAGGTCGTCCACCCGAGACTGCAGTCCGGCCAGGGAGTCCTGCCGCGCGGCGACCTGCTCGGAACGCTCGCGGACCAGGTCGCGCAACGCGGTCGCCCGGTCGGCGCGAAGGTCGGTCCCCTTGCTCGCCTGCGCGGCCGCGGTGAACATCAGTCCGGCGAGGGCGAACACGCACAGACTGCCGATCACCGCCGGTCGGCCGAGCCGCCCGAACCCGCTCACGCGCACCGGACCACGGTAACCCCGACGGATGTGGCAGTCTGGACCGCCACAGCCAGTCGCTCCCGCGGAAGGAACGCCGTGCCTGAGTCCAAGGGCCGCAAGAAGGACGTGTACACCCCGCCGCCGACCGGCAAGGGGGAGCGCAAGATCGCCCGGATCGGGTCGCCGTCCTGGCTGGCGCCGACGATGGTCGCCTGCTTCGTCATCGGCCTGCTCTACATCGTCGTGTACTACCTGGCCGGGCCGGACATCCCGATCATGCGCGACCTCAGCGCGCTGGTGAACATCGCGATCGGCTTCGCGTTCATCGGCGTCGGGTTCTTCCTGTCCACCCGCTGGCAGTGATTACAGCCATGTAGTTCATCCCCAATTGGGGATATCCCTGTGGATAACTACCCCAGCAGTGGTGCGACGAGCGTCGTGATCTGCTCGGTCCGCCACATCGTGATCGCGGCGAGGACGACGAGCACCCCCGCGACCCCGAGCACCTGGACGAGCGTCCGCCGCCGGCCGGTCGGGAGGACGAAGATCGCCGCGACCAGGGCCCCGGTCGCCAGGCCACCGAGATGGGCGCGCCAGTCGATGCCGGGGGACAAGAACCCGATGACGACGTTGATGCCGAGCAGGACGAGCACCTGGGTGATGTCGTAGCGCAGCCGTCGGCCGGCGACCACGAGGGCGCCCATCAGGCCGAAGATCGCACCGCTCGCCCCGACGGAGACCGTTCGGATGTCGGAGAAGGCGTACGACGCGACGCCTCCGCCGAGCGCCGCGAGCAGGTAGAGCGCGATGTATCGGACGTGCCCGAGGATCCGTTCGAGCGTCGGTCCGAGCGCGTAGAGCACGTACATGTTGAACGCGATGTGCAGGAACGACCCGTGCAGGAAGGCTGCGGTCACCAGGCGCCACCACTGCCCGTCGATCGCGATGCCGACCGGCCACATGCCGAAGTCGCCCGCGACGGCGTTCACGCCCCGCAGGTACTGCAGGCCGAAGACGACGACGTTCAGCCCGATCAGGGTGTAGGTGACGACCGGCGCGGTGATCGGCCGCCCCCCGGCCACGGTCGTCGGCGACCGGCGGGCCGCCGCCGCGGCGTGGACGCAGTCCGGGCACTGGAAGCCGACCGGTGCCGCGACCGCGCACTCCCCGCAGATCGGCTCGCCGCACCGGGTGCACCGGATCCCCGTCGGTCGGTCGGGATGGCGGTAGCACGCCGGACGGGTCTGGGCCGGTTGCTGCGCGGTCACCGGCCGTCAGTCGCGAACGATGGTGATGCTCGAGACGACGACGTCCTCCCGCGGCCGGTCGTTCGGGCCGGTCACGGTCGCGGCGATCGCGTCGACGACGTCGCGTGAGGGCTGGTCGGCGACCTCGCCGAAGATGCTGTGCTTGAAGTTCAACCACGTCGTCGGTGCGACCGTGACGAAGAACTGCGAGCCGTTGGTGTTCGGCCCGGCGTTGGCCATCGCGAGCAGGTACGGGCGGTCGAAGGTCAGCTCGGGGTGGAACTCGTCCGCGAACCGGTACCCCGGGCCGCCGGTGCCGGTACCGAGCGGGTCACCGCCTTGGATCATGAAGCCCGAGATGACCCGGTGGAAGATCGTTCCGTCGTACAGCGGCGCGGTCGACTTCGCCCGGACCTTCGGATCGGTCCACTCCTGCGTGCCCTCGGCCAGCCCGGTGAAGTTGCGGACCGTCTTGGGTGCCTGATCGGCGAAGAGGGTGACGTTGATGTCACCGAGGTTGGTGTGGATCGTCGCGGTGGTTGCCATGCCGGTCATCTTGTCATGTGCCAGAACGCGCCGACGGTGGGGCGCCGAAGCCTACGGCTCGTTGTCCGCGTCAGCCAGGGTGACGCCCAGCGCGTCGGCTACCGACAGCCACTCGGTGAGGGTCTCATCCCTGACCCCCAAGTGAGCCAGGCTGTTGTAGTAGTGCCGGCAGACTTCAGCGAGGGCCGTGGTGAACGGCTTGCCGCTGGCGACGATGGCGCCCGCCAACATCGTTGCCGGATCGTCGTAGATGACCGTGAGGACTCCGGTCTCCCTGGTGATCTCGCGCCAGTTCTGCGCGAGTGGCTGACCATCCATGCCGTTCACGAGTGCGCCGTACTCGAGCGTGGCATCTTGCGCCTTCTCCGCCAGTTCCTCGGCGGTCCGGCGAACGTCGGCGGCCTTCACGAGCTTCTGCTTCGCCTCGACTCCGTGGAGCTTGACGTCCGTTCGTAGTGTCGCGTCGCCCAGGGACGATCGACTCGGGTCGTGGACACTCTCCGACGTCTGGACGTCGCTCCCGTGGAGCAGGTTCAAGCAGGCCACCATGAACGCCTGACCGCGCCGGCCGTTCTCCGTGTCCGAGACGATGAACTCCTCGACGGCCACGAACGCCTCCTCGGGATGTATCAGACGCGTGACGACGAGTTCCAGCGCCGAATGCTCCGCCCGGTCGGGCACCTCGACGAGGAAGGCGTCCAACGCGGCGAGCGCGTCGTCGGTGTCCAAGGTGCCGAGTTCCCGGAGCCAATCGTGCACATGACCGACGTACTCGATCGTCAGCTTGTTGTTGCTGATTGGCGTCCGGAGGACCGTCGCGCCCATCCGCCAGTAGGTGGCGTTGTTGTGCGGAGCCCGCTTGAGGCCGTTCGTGGCCACGCCAGCCTGCACGGCCCGGGAGTAGAAGGTCTGCCACACGGCGGTGGGATTGAAGCGGCCAGCCTCACCCAGACCATCGGCGACCTGCAGGCACATCGGATTCATCGACGAATCACTCGCCCGGGCGACTAGTCCGGTCACCAGGACCCCGAAGTGTGTCCGGTACTTCCACGCCAGTGCTGCACGTGCTCGGGCCCGCCAGGTCGCGGGCAGCCGACTGAGATCCTGGCCGGGCCGACGGTAGGCCCGCCGTCGCAGCAGTGCGGCGGCAACCGTCTGGTCCACGGCTTCGCTGAAAGTGGCGTCGCTCATTCATCCCCCACGTTCGTCGCGGAAACCGAAATGCGTCGGTGCGCGGGCGCGCGAAGGTGGCGCTGACATGGTGCCGAGCGCCTACGCAGCGTCCTCGCCTGCCTCGTCGATCGTGCCGTGCACAGGGTTCGATCGCGACGTTCCTACGCTCAGCGCACGCGCCAACTTCGCCGTACGCACGCCCCACGGAACACCGCTGGCGGCGAACAACTGCGATGCGACGAACCGAACCACGCCCACGTTCACCCCGTTCCCGGCCTGCTTGTAGGCGACCTTGTCGTCGACGCCCGCCGAGGGGAAGACTCCGTCGGGGATACCTTGCAGCCGGCCCGCCTCGACCGGCGTGATCCGGCGCCGGCGCGCGCCGATCACCGACGTCTGCGTGATCGCAACCAGGGCCGGCAGGTACGTAGCCGGCTTGACGCGGATTCCGGACGGGCGGAAGTGGATGGTGAGCTTCCACAGGTCACGGCCGTCGTGGTACGGCTGCGCCATCCGCGCCTGCCATTCGAATTTCCGCCGGCTGGCCGGGAAGTCGCCCACCCGATACGAACGGCCGGCGACCCACGACCGGCGAAGCCACGACCGGATGAACGAGCGGTGCCGCAGATAGAAGGCGCTGTTCTTTCGCAGGAAGTCTGCCTTCCAGTCGGGTGTGCCGGCCGGGACGTCGGGCCGCGCCGTGAACGCGTCGACCCAGATCGGGAAGCCCGGTAGATCGTCGTCCGGGATTCCCTGCACGAACGCCTGCCACGCATCCAGCCACGCAACCTCCTCCCACCGGAGTCGGTACTCGTCGAGGTTCGGGATGCTGCTGTCCTCATCGAGGAAGTCTTCGATGTTCCAGTCGTTCGGATTCCAGTCCCCTACGCTCTCCCGCTTGACCAGCGGTGCTTCCGCGAGTTCCGCACCGTCGTCCACGCGAGTCGCGAGGATGAAGACACGATCACGGATCTGCGGCCGCCCACCAAGCGCAGCGGGCAGGAGATGCGGGCTGAAGACCACGGGATCGTCACTCAGCCGATAGCCGAGCGAACGAAGCGAGCCGACGATCGTCTCCCAGGTCGTGCTGTGCCGAGGGCCGGCCAGGTTCCTGACATTCTCGAGAATGAGGAACTCAGGTCGCTTGGCCTTGATGATCTGGACGATGTCGAAGAACAGCGTCCCTCGCGTCGAGTCGAGGATCCCCAACTGCGCGCCGGACTTGCTGAATGGTTGGCACGGAAACCCCGCGCACAGCACCTCGTGGTCCGGTACGAGGAGATCGATGTCCGCAAGTGGACGGTCCTCGCCATGCTCGTTGCGGGTGATCGATCGGATGTCGCTGCGAATCGAGTCGGTGGGCATCTGGGGCCAGGTCGCGCGATAGACCCGCCGGCAATCGTCATCGATGTCGACGGCAAGGACGCACTCACCGCCGAAGTCGGGATCAGAAAGCGCGTGGTGGAAGCCGCCGATGCCGGCGAACAGGTCGACGAACCGGAAATCGGGTCTGCGGTCGCTCACGTGTTCGGACTCCTCCCGACCGCGGTCGAGTCGACGGCAGCGGCGCCATCGGGTTACGCCATCTTGTCGAACCCCACTGACAGTCCTCGTCAGACTCGCCGCGGGTCTCCCCGATCGTGGGTGACGGGTCGACCGAACCAACGAAACGCGCGCGCCCGGCACCGCGGTGAGGTGGTTCGGTCGTGCCGCGTGGAGGCTAGGGGACTCGAACCCCTGACTTCTGCCTTGCAAAGGCAGCGCTCTACCAGCTGAGCTAAGCCCCCG
>CAYMNG010000050.1:0-14041 GCA_964391765.1 uncultured Bifidobacteriaceae bacterium
TTCGTGACCGACGCCGATCGCATGGAGACCGTGCTCGAGGACGCCTACATCCTGCTGGTGCAGAACAAGGTGTCCAGCGTGCAGGAACTGCTGCCGTTGCTGGAGAAGGTCGTGCAGGCCGGCAAGCCGTTGCTGATCGTCGCCGAGGACGTCGAGGGCGAGGCGCTGTCGACCCTGGTGGTCAACCGCATCCGCGGGACGTTCACCTCGTGCGCAGTCAAGGCGCCGGCGTTCGGTGATCGTCGCAAGGCGATGCTGCAGGATCTGGCGATCCTGACCGGGGCGCAGGTCGTCGCCGCCGAGGTCGGGCTCAAGCTCGACCAGGTGGGCCTGGAGGTGCTCGGCACCGCGCGCCGGATCGTCGTCACCAAGGACAACACCACGATCGTCGACGGCGGCGGTGACTCGGCCGATGTCGACGCGCGGGTCGCCCAGATCCGGGCCGAGATCGAGAAGACCGACTCCGACTGGGATCGTGAGAAGCTGCAGGAGCGGCTGGCGAAGATCGCCGGTGGGGTCGTCGTCATCAAGGTCGGCGGGCACACCGAGGTCGAGCTGAAGGAGAAGAAGCATCGGATCGAGGACGCGGTCTCCGCGACGCGCGCCGCGATCGAGGAGGGCATCGTCCCCGGTGGCGGCACCGCCCTCGTCCAGGCGGCGAAGGTGCTCGACGGTGGCCTCGGGCTGGCCGGCGACGAGGCGACGGGCGTCGGGATCGTCCGGCGCGCGATGAGCGAGCCGCTGCGCTGGATCGCCGAGAACGCCGGCGAGCAGGGCTACGTCGTCGTCTCGCGGGTCGGTGACATGACGGTCGGCGAGGGGCTCAACGCCGCGACCGGGGAGTACGTCGACCTCGTGGCGGCCGGCGTCATCGACCCGGTCAAGGTGACCCGCTCCGCGCTGGAGAACGCCGCGTCGATCGCAGCGATGCTCCTGACGACCGAGGCGCTCGTCGTGGAGAAGAAGGAGGAGGAGCCGGCGGCCGCGCACGGTCACGGGCACTCCCACCACGGCCACTCGCACTAGGCACACGTCGAAGGCCCCCGACCGCACCCGCGGCCGGGGGCCTTCGCGCGTGTTCGGTGCGCCGACCGGGGACGTAAGGCACGACACGCCGATCCGGCCGAGCGGTTCGTGCCGCGCGTCCCAGTTCGCGGGACGAACGGCACGGGGCAGGGCGGGGTGGGGCGGGTGAGTAATCTTGGGCCCATCGCCCGAACGACGCTCGGAGAGCCCATGGAGCACCGCCCGCCGTCCGACGCCCTCGCCTTCGACGGGGTGCCCGAGAAGTTCGGCTACCTGGGCCTGACCTTCGACGACGTCCTCCTGGTCCCCGCGGAGTCCGACGTCGTGCCCAGCGAGGTCGACACGACGTCGAGGGTCACGCGGTCGATCAGCATCCGCATGCCGCTGGTCTCCAGCGCGATGGACACGGTCACCGAGGCGCGGATGGCGATCGCGATCGCGCGGCAGGGCGGGGTCGGTGTGCTCCACCGGAACCTGCCGATCGAGGAGCAGGCGGCCCAGGTCGACATGGTCAAGCGCTCCGAGGCCGGGATGCTCAGCAACCCGGTGACGTGCGCGCCGGACGACACCCTCGCCGACGTCGACGAACTGTGCGCGCGGTACCGGATCTCCGGCGTGCCGGTGATCGACGCGACCGGCGTGCTCCTGGGGATCGTGACGAACCGCGACATGCGGTTCGAGGACGACATGACCCGACCCGTCCGCGACGTGATGACCGCGATGCCGCTGGTGACCGCGCCGGTCGGCATCGCTCCCGAGGACGCCTTGTCCCTCCTGGCGCGACACAAGATCGAGAAGCTCCCCCTCGTCGACGACACCGGTCGACTGCAGGGGCTGTTCACCGTCAAGGACTTCGTCAAGGCCGGCAAGTACCCGCACGCGACGAAGGACGCCGACGGCCGGCTCGTCGTCGGCGCCGCGGTCGGTGTGGGTGAGGACGCCGAGAAGCGGGCGCGGGCCCTGGTCGAGGCCGGCGTCGACTTCGTCATCGTCGACACCGCGCACGGGCACTCCCAGGCCGTCATCGAGATGGTCCGCCTGCTCAAGCGGCAGACCTCGATCGACGTCGTCGGGGGCAACGTCGCCACGCGCGCCGGCGCGCAGGCCCTGGTCGAGGCCGGTGCCGACGGGGTGAAGGTCGGCGTCGGCCCGGGGTCGATCTGCACCACGCGCGTCGTCGCCGGCGTCGGGGTCCCGCAGATCTCCGCGATCCACGCGGCTGCGCTCGTCTGCCGTCCGGCCGGCGTGCCGGTCATCGGCGACGGCGGGCTGCAGTACTCCGGGGACATCGCGAAGGCGCTGGTCGCCGGCGCGGACACCGTCATGCTCGGATCGTTGCTGGCCGGGACCGAGGAGGCACCCGGCGAGATGGTCTTCGTGAACGGCAAGCAGTTCAAGGCCTACCGCGGCATGGGTTCCCTCGGCGCGATGCAGTCGCGCGGCCAGGCCCGCTCCTACAGCAAGGACCGGTACTTCCAGGACGACGTCCTGTCCGACGACAAGCTCGTGCCGGAGGGGATCGAGGGCATGGTGGCCTACCGTGGTCCGCTCGCGGCGGTCGCGCACCAACTCGTGGGGGGGCTGCGGGCGGCGATGGGCTACTCCGGCGCGCAGACGATCGCCGAACTGCACGCGAAGGGGTCGTTCGTCCGCATCACGGCCGCCGGGCTGCGCGAGAGCCATCCGCACGACATCCAGATGACCATCGAAGCGCCCAACTACGTAGGACGGTAGGCCTCGCGGTGAACGACATCTCCATCGGCGGCGTCAAGCGCGCTCGCCGCGCGTACTCCCTGGACGAGATCGCGATCGCGCCGAGCCGGCGCACGCGCGACGCCTCCGCGGTGTCGACGGCGTGGACGATCGACGCCTACCGGTTCGACACTCCGCTGCTCGCCGCGCCGATGGACTCGATCGTGTCACCGCAGTCCGCGGTCGCGCTGGCCGGCCTCGGCGTCCTCGCCGTGCTCAACCTCGAGGGTCTGTGGGGTCGGTACGCGGACCCGACGGCGTTGCTCGCCCAGATCGCCGACCTCGAACCGGCGACCGTCACCGAACGCATGCAGGAGGTCTACGCCGCGAAGGAGGTGGATCCGGACCTGGTGGCGACCCGGATCGCCGACCTGAGGGCCGCGGGCATCACGGTCGCGGTCGCGACCTCGCCCCAGGGCGCGGCCCGGCTGGCCCCGCTCGCCGCCACGGCCGGTGCGGACATCGTCGTGATCCGCGGCACGACCGTCTCGGCCGAGCATGTCTCGGCCACCGAGGAACCGTTGAACCTCAAGGACTTCATCCACGAACTCGACGTCCCGGTGATCGTCGGGGGCTGTGCGACCTACCAGGCCGCACTGCACCTGATGCGAACGGGAGCGGCCGGCGTCCTCGTCGGCTTCGGCGGTGGCGCGGCGCACACGACCGCCGACGTCATCGGCGTTCGCGTCCCGATGGCGACCGCGATCGCGGACGTCGCCGCGGCCCGCCGGGACTACCTCGACGAGTCCGGTGGCCGATACGTGCACGTGATCGCCGACGGGTCGATGGGCCGCAGCGGCGATGTCGTCAAGGCGTTCGCGTGCGGGGCGGACGCGGCGATGGTCGGCTCGATCCTCGCCCGCGCGACGGATGCGCCGGGCCGGGGCGCCCACTGGGGCGCGGAGGCCTGGCATCGGCACCTGCCCCGCGGTGAACGGCACCAGATGGCCCAGGTCGGCACCCTCGCCGAGATCGTCCAGGGCCCGTCGCGCAGCGCCGACGGCACGATGAACCTCGTCGGGGCGCTGCGCAAGGCGATGGCGACCACCGGGTACAGCGATGTCAAGGAGTTCCAGCGGGTGGAGATGGTGGTGACGTCGTGACGACGGTCGGCGAGGTACGCACGGGGCTGGATCCCGCGGTCGTCGAACGCCTGCTGGCGACCCTCCAGGTCGCGGCGCCGAGCCGGCACCTGGACGTCCCCACCCCGTTCACCGGGGCGAGGATCGCGACGATCCCGCAGGCGTCCAAGGCCGACGTCGACGACGCCGTCGCCGCGCTGCGTGCCGGCCAGGAGCAGTGGGCCCAGGTCCCGATGCGTGAACGGTCCCGGATCATGCTGCGGCTGCACGACCTGCTCCTCGCCCGGCGCGACGAGGGTCTGGACGTCGGGCAGGCGGAGTCCGGCAAGTCGCGCCGGGACGCGACCGAGGAGTTCGTCGACGTCTGCGGCGTGGCGCGGCACTACGCCCGGACGGCCGCGAGAACCCTCGCCCCGCAACGACACTGGGGTCTGTTGCCGTTCGCGATCGGCGTCCGCGAGTACCACGTGCCGCACGGGGTCGTCGGAGTCCTGTCGCCGTGGAACTACCCGTTCACCCTCGTCGGCGGTGACGTCATCCCCGCGCTGATGGCGGGCAACGCGGTCCTGCTCAAGCCCGACCACCGCGCGACGTTGACCGCCTTGTGGGTCGTCGAGCAGTTCCACGCCGCCGGGGTGCCGCGCGACGTCCTTCGGGTCGTGCCCGGCGACGGCGCGGTCGTCGGACCGATGGTCGTCGACCGGGTCGACTACGTGATGTTCACCGGGTCGACGAGGGTCGGCCGGCAGGTTGCGGCGCGGTGTGGCGAACGGCTCGTGGGCTGTTCGCTGGAGTTGGGCGGGAAGAACGCGATGATCGTCCGGGCGGACGCCGACCCGCGCCGTGCGGCCGAGATCGCCGCGCGCGCGTGTTTCACCAACGCCGGCCAGCTGTGCATCTCGGTCGAGCGCCTGTACGTGCACGACGGTGTCTACGAGGAGTTCCGGACGCGCCTGGCCGAGCGGGTCGTGGACATGGACTTCGCCACCGGCATCGGCTGGCCGGGCACGATCGGTGCGCTGATCTCCCCCGAGCAGCGCGAACGCGTCCAGGCGCACGTCGACGACGCCGTCGCGCACGGCGCGCGGGTCGTGGCCGGTGGTCGAGCGCGCCCCGACCTCGGTCCGGCCCACTTCGAGCCGACCGTCCTGGAGGACGTCGACGAGAGCATGTCGCTGTGCCGCAACGAGACATTCGGCCCGGTCGTCGCGCTGTACCGCGTCCACTCCGACGAGGAGGCGATCCGGCGGGCGAACGACACCGTGTACGGGCTGAACGCGTCGGTCGTCACGCGCGACGCGGCGGCCGGGCGGGCGATCGCGCGCCGGCTGCGCGCCGGCACGGTCAACGTCAACGAGGCGTACGCGGCGGCGTGGGGGAGCACGGCGTCCCCGATGGGCGGAATGGGCGAGTCGGGCCTGGGCCGACGTCACGGCACCGAGGGGTTGCTGAAGTTCACCGAGTCGCAGACTGTGGCGACGCAGCGGTTCCTCGGCCTGGGAACCCCGCCGGGGATGAGCCACGAGCGGTGGATGTGGACGCTGACCACCGGGGTCGACCTGTTGAAGCGGGTCGGCTGGCGATGAACGTCGACTTCGACGTCATCGTCGTCGGCTCGGGGTTCGGTGGGTCCGTCGCGGCACTTCGCCTGGCGGAGAAGGGGTATCGGGTCGGCGTGCTGGAGGCCGGCCGTCGCTTCGCCGACCACGAGCTGCCGCGCACGTCGTGGCGGATGCGCGACTTCTTGTGGGCCCCCCGACTGGGGCTGTTCGGCATCCAGCGCATCCACGTGCTCAAGGACGTCATGTTGCTCGCCGGTGCCGGTGTGGGCGGCGGATCGCTGGTGTACGCGAACACGCTGTACGTGCCCGGCGAGCGGTTCTTCGCCGACCCGCAGTGGGCGCGGATCACCGACTGGTCGGCCGAGCTCGCGCCGTACTACGACCAGGCGCAGCGGATGCTCGGCGTCGTCGAGAACCCGACCATGACCGCGGCCGACGTGGTGATGAGATCCGTCGCCGACGAGATGGGCGTCGGCGACACGTTCCGGCTCACCCCGGTCGGTGTCTACTTCGGCGACGGGCCGGGGGTGACCCGCGCGGACCCGTTCTTCGGCGGCGTGGGTCCGGCGCGCACCGGGTGCACCGAGTGCGGGGAGTGCATGTCCGGATGCCGGCACGGGGCGAAGAACATGCTCACCAAGAACTACCTCGCGCTCGCCGAGACCGCCGGGGCGCGCATCTATCCGATGACGACGGTGACCGGCGTCCAGGAGCGGGCCGGCGGCGGGTACGTCGTCGACACCGTGCGGACCGGGGCACGCGGACGGGCGCGCGTGCGCCCGCTGACCGCGGAGCAGGTCGTCCTCGCCGCGGGCGCGTACAACACCCAGCGTCTCCTGCACCGCATGCGCGACACCGGCCGCCTGCGACGGCTGTCGCCGGCGCTCGGCCGGCTGTCCCGGACGAACTCCGAGTCGCTCCTGGGCGCGGTGACGAGCACGACGGCGCACGACTTCTCCCGCGGCGTGGCGATCACGTCGAGCTTCCATCCGGACGCGCAGACCCACATCGAGCCGGTGCGGTACGGCCGGGGGAGCAACGCGATGGGGTTGCTGCAGTCGATCCTGACCGCGCCGGTGCCCGGTCGGGCGCGGTGGCGCTCGTTCGCGGCGCAGGCGGCCCGGCGGCCGGGCGAGGTCGCGCGGCTGCTGGACGTGCGGCACTGGAGCGAACGGGGGATCATCTCGCTGGGCATGCAGACGACGGACAACTCGTTGACCGTCCGCGGGCGGCGGACCCGGTGGGGCCGGTGGCGGCTCACCTCGCAGCAGGACGACCAGCCCGTGCCGACGTACCTGCCGGTCGCGCAGGACGTCATCCGGCGGGTCGCGCGGCGGATCGGCGGCCTGCCGGCCGGGAACATCGCCGAGAACCTCGGCCTGGCGATGACGGCGCACTTCGTCGGCGGCTGCGTCATCGGGGCGGACGCCGAGACCGGTGTGGTCGACGCCTACCACCGGGTCTTCGGCCACCGGGGCCTGCACATCGTCGACGGATCGACGATCACCGCGAACCTGGGCGTCAATCCGTCGCTGACGATCACCGCGCAGGCCGAGCGCGCGATGGCCCTGTGGCCGAACTTCGGCGAGGCGGACCCGCGGCCGGATCTGGGCACGCGGTACCAGCCGGTCGCGCCGGTCGCCCCCGCGCGACCGGTCGTCCCGGCGGCCGCCCCGGGCGCCCTTCGGCTGCCGCTCGTGCCGCACTGATCGCTGCGGCTGCCCGCCCCGCAGGTCGAACCGCCGACACGACCCAGACGGTTGGTTTCCCGGGGGAAATGTCCGGTTCGCCAACCACTCGGGTCGTGCCGACGGTTCAGGGGCGCGGGTCTAGGGTTCACGGGATGACCAGGTCACCTGCGCCGAGCGGCGAGACACCGCGCGCGAACCAGACACCGCGCCGTGATGCGGTGCCGCGCACCTATCTGGGCTGGAGCCTGGCGGTGACGGTGGTGTGCTTCCTGCCCCTCGGCCTGGTCGCGCTGTACCACGGATGGCGCACGGCGCAGGCGATCGACGCGGCCGACCTCACCGTGGCCGCCCGCCGGTCGCGGCGCGCGCGACGCTGGCTCGTCGCGACCGTCATCGTGGGCGTGGTGGTCGACCTGGTGCTGTTCACGGTGCTCGTGCTCATGGGGGCGTTCGCGCACTGACCGGTAATCCGGACCCACTCGCGCGACACTAGGTTTGCCCCGTGGCCGCGCAGCAGACCGTCCTCGTCGTCGATTTCGGTGCGCAGTACGCGCAACTCATCGCCCGCCGGGTGCGCGAGGCACGGGTCTACTCCGAGATCGTCCCGCACACGACGACGGTCGCGCAGATCGTGGCGCGCGATCCTGCGGCCGTGATCCTCAGCGGCGGCCCGGCCAGCGTGTACGCGCCCGGCGCCCCGGGCCTGGACGCCGAGCTGTTCGAGACCGGGATCCCCGTGTTCGGCATCTGCTACGGGTTCCAGGCGATGGCGCAGGCCCTCGGCGGCACGGTCGAGCAGACGGGCCGGCGCGAGTTCGGCGGCACGGACCTGCGGGTCGTGCATCCGGGGGCGGTCTTCGCCGGGCTGCCGGCGGCCCAGGGGGTGTGGATGTCGCACGGGGACTGCGTGACCGGTGCGCCGGCCGGTTTCGTCGTCACGGCCCGGACGGACGCCACCCCGGTCGCGGCCTTCGAGGCGCCCGACCGGCGGCTGGCCGGGGTGCAGTTCCATCCGGAGGTTCGGCACAGCACGCACGGTCAGGCCGTACTCGAGCACTTCTTGTTCGACATCGCCGGCTGCGAGCCGACGTGGACGACGGCGAACGTCATCGAGGACCAGGTCGCGGCCGTCCGCGCGCGCGTCGGCGAGGGACGGGTGATCTGCGGCCTGTCCGGCGGCGTGGACTCAGCGGTCGCCGCTGCGCTCGTCCACCGTGCGGTCGGCGACCGGCTGACCTGCGTCTTCGTCGACCACGGCCTGCTGCGGCACGGTGAGGCCGAGCAGGTCGAGCGCGACTACGTCGCCGCGACCGGTGTCCGCCTGGTCGTCGTCGACGCGCGTCGGCGGTTCCTCGACGCGTTGGCCGAGGTGACCGACCCCGAGACCAAGCGCTAGATCATCGGCCGGGAGTTCATCCGGGTGTTCGAGGCCGCCGAGCGCGACCTGGTCGCCGAGGCCGGCGCCGCCGGCGAGACGATCGACTTCCTCGTGCAGGGGACGCTGTACCCGGACGTCGTCGAGTCCGGCGGCGGCACCGGCACCGCGAACATCAAGAGCCACCACAACGTCGGCGGCCTGCCCGAGGACCTGCAGTTCACCCTCGTCGAGCCGTTGCGGGAGCTGTTCAAGGACGAGGTCCGCCAGGTCGGCCTGGACCTGGGGCTGCCGCCGGAGATCGTCTGGCGGCACCCGTTCCCCGGCCCCGGCCTCGCGATCCGGATCGTCGGCGCGGTCGACGAGGAGCGCTTGTCGATCCTGCGCGCCGCGGACGCGATCGCGCGCGAGGAACTGACAGCCGCCGGGCTGGACCGCGACGTCTGGCAGTTCCCCGTCGTCCTGCTGGCCGACGTGCGCTCGGTCGGCGTGCAGGGCGACGGTCGCACCTACGGCCATCCGATCGTGCTGCGCCCGGTGTCCAGCGAGGACGCGATGACTGCGGACTGGTCCCGGCTGCCGGCCGACCTGATCGCCCGCATCTCGACCCGGATCACCAACGAGGTGCCGCAGGTCAACCGCGTCGTGCTGGACGTCACGAGCAAGCCGCCGGGCACGATCGAGTGGGAGTAGCCGGGTCGCCGGCCTACGGCGCGGATGCCTTCGGCTCCCTCGGTTGCCGCTTCGCGGCCTGCTTGCCCTTGACCGCGACCCGCGTCGCGCTGCCGGACCCGTCGACGCTGAGGTAGCTCTGCGCCTGGACCAAGGAGATGAGCCGGTCGAACCCGTACAGCCGGGGATCGAACGCGGCGTACGCCGCCCGCAGTTGGGTGCCGATCGCGCCGAGGTGGGCCCAGCCGTCGTCCTGCGCCGCGCGGTTGACGGCCTTGGTCAGCAGGCTCTGCAGGTTGGGCAGCGGCTCGGCGGCCGACTCGTCGGCCGTGTCCGCCTCGCCGAGCATCTCCAAGAAGATGAACCGGTCGACGGCCGCGACCAGCGACGCGGGGGTCTTGCGCCGACCCAGGCCGTAGACGGTGCTGCCGGACTCGCGCAGCCGGGTAGCGAGCCGGGTGAAGTCGCTGTCGCTGGACACGAGCGCGAACGCCTCGACCGTGCCGGAGTACAGCAGGTCCATCGCGTCGATCACGAGGGCGAAGTCGGTGGAGTTCTTGCCGGTGGTGTACGCGAACTGCTGGACCGGGACGATCGCGTGCTCGTTCAGGACCGCCTTCCACCCGGACAGCTGTGGGGTGGTCCAGTCGGCGTACGCCCGCTTCACGGTCGCGCGACCGAATTGAGCGAGCTCTTCCAAGATGTCGGCGATGTTCTTGGGCGTGGTGTTGTCGGCGTCGATGAGGACGGCGAGGCGTTCGTCGGCTTCGGGCACGGGCCCATCCTGCCGTGCCGGCGGCGATGGTGGGTGCCTGCGGGCGGTCGAGGCGGTGCTGGCATGGTTGGCCGAAATGACGTCGGCACTCCGCCCACGCGCGATGCGGCCGACCCGAGAGCGGGAGTGATCGATGACCTTCGTCTTCAACGTCCTTGTCGTGCTGCACTTCGTCGGCCTGGCGCTGATCGTCGGTGGGTTCTTCGCCCAGTTGCGTGATCCGCAGAAGACGGTGACCCGCTGGATGTGGGACGGTGCGCTCACCCAGATCGTCACCGGCGTCGCGATGGTCGGGATGGTCGAGGGCGGGGCGCTGGGGGACGCCGCGAAGGAGTACCTCAACCAGGGCAAGATCGGGACGAAGCTCGCGATCGCGATCCTGGTGGCCGTGCTGGCCCTCGTCGGCCGGCGGCGTCCGGCGCCGCAGGTCACCTTGTGGCTGGCGGTCGGCGTGCTGGCCATCGCCAACATCGTCATCGCGGTCTTCTGGTAGCCGACCGCACGCGGCCGCGGACCGCACGCGGCCGCGGAGTTCACCAGATCGCTGACCTCACGGGATCGTGACGACCGTGAACGCCTCGGCCAGCCGGCCGCTGGGCAGCCCGGCGGCCGCGGCGGCCTGGCGTAGCCAGGACCCGACGAACTCGGCCAGGTCGGTCATGTGCTCGGTCTGGCTCACGTGGGCCCGCAGCGCGGCGATCTTGGCGTCGAAGGTGTCGGTGACGTCGACCCAGCGGTCCGGGTGGGGACCGGCCATGACCCACACCTCCGGGACCGTCCACGCGTCCAGGCCCTCGTCCAGCTGCAGGCTCGGGTGGGCGAACGGGTTGCGGGCGTCGGGATAGATCGCGCACATCGCCGCCTCGCCCGCGGCGAGGTGGTCCGGGTGCGACGCGGGGATCCGTGCCCAGTTGCGCTCGGGGGACTGGATGAGCATCCGGTCCGGTCGGACCTGGCGGATGACCCGACTGATGTCGCGGCGCAGGTCGTGGCTGACCTGCAGCTCGCCGTCGCGGTAACCGAGGAAGCGCACGTCGTGCACGCCGGCGACGGCGGCCGCGGCCCGTTGCTCCGCGCGCCGGATCCCGGGGATCTCGCTGCGCGGCACGGCCGGGTCGAAGCCGCCGGCGTCGCCGTCGGTGACCAGGCAGTACGTGACGTCGACACCGGCGTCGGTGAGTGCCCGGATCGTCCCGGCGGCGCCGAAGTCGATGTCGTCGGGGTGCGCGACGACGGCGAGCACGCGCTCGATCCGGCGGCCGTCGACGTTGGTCAGCAGGTCCTGGGCAGCGGTCATCGCCGCAGACTAACGCCGCACCATCGCGACGCCGACGGTGCGGTTCGGGCGGATATTCGACGAAGTATCCGTCCGATTTGCACAAAGATGCCCGTTTTGCCCCGGTAGTCACGCTGGTAACACGGGCATCATCCGTGACAAAGTGGCGTCCGTGCTTCCCCGCCGACGCGGGTGGCGTTCATCGCGCCACCCGTCCCCCGCGCCGCGCCGCGCGGTCCGGGCAGCGGTCGTGGCGGTCCTGGCGGTCGCCGTCGGGCTGGTCGTACCCGCACCGGCGGGGGCGTCGGCGCCGGCCGCGAAGTCCGGTGACGGGGTGTGGCAGCCGTCGACGTGGACCGGGCCGGCCGCCGGTCCGCCGGTCCCCGCGGCCGGCCTGCCACCGGCCGCCGTGCCCGCGATCGCCCAGCCCCTGCCACAGGGGATGTACGACGTCGCGGCCGTCTACGAGGGGCAGGCGCAGTGCAGCCCGACCGCCAAGCCCGGGGTCCAGCGGATGGCCGACCTGATCAAGGCCACGTACGGGCAGGGCCAGACGGTCTGGATCCCGCGGGCGTGCAACATCGGTGGGCAGAGCGAGCACAAGGAGGGCCGGGCGCTGGACTGGATGACCAGCGTCCGCGACGCCCAGCAGCGGGCGAACGCGGAGACGTTCCTCACCTGGTTGCTCGGTCCGGACCAGTTCGGCGTGCCGTACGGCAACGCGACGCGACTGGGTGTCATGTACATCGGCTGGAACGACCGGATCTGGCGCGGCTACGACATCAACCGCGGCTGGACCGAGCTCAAGGGCTGCTTCGCGACGCCGGCACCGGGCTCGGACACGACCTGCCACCGCAACCACATCCACATCTCGTTCACCTGGGACGGCGCCAGCGGCCGGTCGTCGTTCTGGGACGGCACGCCGATGGATGCGCCCTTCTGCGACCGGCAGCGCACCTCGGCCAAGCAGGTCACGCCGGGCCGGTCCGCCGACGTCGTGCCGATCGACCCGGTCCGGGTCCTGGCCACCCGCAAGGGGGTCGGCGTGCCGACGCGGTGCCGGCTGGAGCAGGACCGCTGGAACGGCGACAGCCACCGGCTGTACGTGCGGGTCGCCGGGCAGGGCGGCGTGCCGGCGAGCGGGGTCGCCGCCGTGCAGGTGCAGGTGAACGGGCAGGGGGCGAACACCTCGACGAACCTGCGGATCTGGTCGCCGGGCCAGGCCAAGAGCGAGGTCGTGGCCAAGGTCCCGATGAACATGGACGCGACCGGGACGGCGATCGTCCCGGTCGCCTCGGACGGGACGATCGCGCTGGCCAACGCCTACGGGGCCACGGACGTGACCGTCGACGTCACCGGGTACTACCCGGCCGGCGACGTGCCGAACACGACCGAGGCGACCCCGGGTGCGTCGTCGGCGATGAGCGACGAGCCGGCCCCCCCGGCACCGGCCCCCGCGCCGGCACCGGCGCCCTCGCCCTCGGCGACGTTCACCCCGGAGCAACCGGTGGACGAGTTCATCTCGATCGGTTCCGAGGTCGGCTACGACTCCGCGACCGGCGGCGCGTTCGCCCCCGGTGAGCAGCGGACCGTCGGCCTGGCCGGCGTGCCCGGTGAGGCGACCGCTGTCCTGGCGCTCATCACGACCCGCGACGCGAGCAAGCGCGGGAAGCTGCGGATGGGCGCGGCGGACAAGGACCTGTCGGCGACGTTCGCGTTCCCGAAGCGGGCGGTGCGCTCGGCGGTGCTGACGCTTCCGGTCGCCGGGGGCCAGGTGAAGTTCGTCGCACCCAAGCGCGCCTCCGTGCACGTTCGCGTGCAGGTCCTCGGCTACGCGATCAACGGCAAGCCGATCAAGTTGCGCAGTTCGCCGGCGACCCGGATCGTCAAGACCCGCCTGGACGGGACGACGCCGCTGGTCGTCGGGCCGGTCGCCGGGGTGGCCGGCCTACCCAAGAAGGGCAAGAAGATCACCGGGGTGGTCCTTCAGGTGCAGACGAAGGGCACCGGCGGCGACGGCGCGCTGAAGGCGTACGGGCTCGACGGCGCCGCCCCGGGGACGTCATCGGCACCGGTCCGCGCCGGCGGGCGGTACACCTCGCTGCTGGTCACCGAGATCGGCACGGACGGCAAGATCGTGCTCGCGTCGTCGGTGCCGGCCCGGGTGCGGGTCAGCATCGTGGGCTGGGTCCACCGCTGACCAGCGCCGCCGCGGCGCGTCGGTCCGGATGCCTAGGATCGCCGGGTGAGCGACGCGGCGACGACCACCTGGCAGGACGCGGCCGCGGCGCACGGCGCGGACCTCGTCGCGGACCTCAACCCCGAGCAGCGCGCGGCGGTCGAGCACCGCGGCGGCCCGCTGCTGATCGTCGCCGGCGCCGGTTCGGGCAAGACCCGCGTCCTCACCCGCCGGATCGCCCACCTGCTGGCCACCGGTGACGCGACGACCGGTCAGATCCTGGCGATCACCTTCACCAACAAGGCCGCGGGGGAGATGAAGGAGCGCGTCGCCGACCTCGTCGGCCCGCGCGCCCGGGCGATGTGGGTGTCGACGTTCCACAGCGCGTGCGTGCGCATCCTGCGCAGCGAGGCGAAGGCGCTGGGGTTCGCGACGAGCTTCACGATCTACGACCAGGCCGACTCCCAGCGGCTGATGGCGATGGTGCTGCGCGACCTGGACATCGACCCGCGTCGGCTGACGCCCCGCTCGGTCCTCGCCCAGGTGTCCGCCCAGAAGAACGAGCTCGTCGACCACGAGGAGTACGCCCACCGCGCGAGCACCCAGGTCGAGGAGCAGGTCGCCGCGGCCTTCGGGGAGTACCAGCGGCGC
>CAYMNG010000050.1:14051-18731 GCA_964391765.1 uncultured Bifidobacteriaceae bacterium
CTCATCGGCGGTGCGGTCGCGGTGCTGCAGTTGTACCCGCAGGTGGCCGAGCACTACCGGCGCCGCTTCCGGCACGTGCTCGTCGACGAGTACCAGGACACGAACCACGCGCAGTACGTGCTCGTGCGCGAGCTCGTCGGCCCGGCCGGCGCCGACCTGCCCCCCGGTCAGCTGTGCGTCGTGGGCGACGCCGACCAGTCGATCTACGCCTTCCGCGGTGCGACGATCCGCAACATCGACCAGTTCGAGCGCGACTACCCGGACGCGACGACGATCCTGCTGGAGCGCAACTACCGCAGCACCCAGACGATCCTGACGGCGGCGAACGCCGTGATCTCCCGCAACGTCGGCCGACGGGAGAAGAGGCTGTGGACCGACGCGGGCGACGGGGAGCCGATCGTCGCGTACGTCGCCGACGACGAACGCGACGAAGCCTCGTTCGTCGCCGAGGAGATCTCCCGGCTCGGCGCAGCGGCGGGCGTCCGCCCGGCCGACGTCGCGGTCTTCTACCGCACGAACGCGCAGTCCCGCGCGCTGGAGGAGGTGTTCGTCCGGGCCGGGCTGGCGTCGGCGGCACCCGGTTCTACGAGCGGCGCGAGGTCCGCGACGCGCTGGCCTACCTCAGGGCGCTGGCCAACCCGGACGACGAGGTGTCGCTGCGGCGGATCGTGAACGTGCCCAAGCGGGGGATCGGCGAGCGGGCCGAGGCCGCGGTCGGCGCGTTCGGCGAGCGGCACGGCCTGGGGTTCGCCGCCGCCCTCGAGCGGGCCGCCGAGGCGCCCGGGATCGCGGCCCGATCCCTGGCGAGCATCACGGCGTTCACGGCGATGATGGCCGACCTGCGCACCCTGGTCGAGGCCGACACCGAGCCGGCCCTGGTGCTGGCCGCGGTGCTCGAGCAGTCCGGCTACCTCGCCGAGCTGCTGGGCTCGGACGACCCGCAGGACCAGGCCCGGGTGGAGAATCTGGCCGAGCTGGAGTCGGTCGCCGCGGAGTTCTCCGCCGACGAGCCGACGGGGACGTTGGTCGACTTCCTCGAGCGGGTCTCCCTGGTGGCCGACTCCGACGAGATCCCCGACGACGACGAGTCCGGCGGGGTGGTCACGTTGATGACCCTGCACACGGCCAAGGGCCTGGAGTTCCCGGTCGTGTTCGTGACCGGGTTCGAGGACGGGGTGTTCCCGCACCAGCGGTCGATCGGCGAGCCGCGCGAGCTGGCCGAGGAGCGGCGGCTGGCCTACGTCGGCATCACCCGGGCCCGGGAGCGGCTGTACCTGTCCCGCGCGGTGTCCCGATCGTCCTGGGGTGCGCCGGCGTTCAACCCGCCCTCGCGCTTCTTGGACGAGATCCCCGCGGACCTGCTGGACTGGCGACGGGTCGAGCCCACCGGCCGCGAGTACTTCGGCGGTGGCACCACGTCGCCCGCCGGGTTCGGTGCCGGCGTGCGGCTGGGCGGACGGCCCGTCGGCGACGGCCCGGCCCTGACGCTGACCGCCGGCGAGCGGGTCACGCACCAGAAGTTCGGGCTCGGCACGGTCGTGTCGACGTCCGGGTCGGGGGACAAGGCGGAGGCGACGATCGACTTCGGCTCGGCCGGGGTCAAGCGGCTGCTGCTGCGATACGCGCCCGTCGAGCGACTGTGACCGCCGCCGTGGTCAGCCGGTTCCGGCTCGTGGCGCTGGTCCTCCCGCTGGTGATCGTCGGCGCCGGGGCCGCGGTGCAGGTCCTCCTGATCCCCTCGCTGCCGGATCCGGTCGCGATCCATTGGGGCGTCGACGGCACACCCGACGGCTTCGCCCCGGCGTGGGTCGCGATCGCGATGTTCGCCGTGGTCGCAGCCGTGGTGCCGCTGTCGATCTCGCTGCTGGCCGTGCGGGAACTGCGTGCCGGTGGCGGCGGCCCGACCTACCGCTTCCTCGGGGCACTGGCACTGGCGCTGTCGACGTTCGTGACGGTGCTCGGGACGGCGTCGTTGGCGGTGCAGCGCGACCTGGCCACGGCCCGGGCCGCGCCCGGGATCGGTCCGTACCTCGTCGCGGCCGCCGCTGCCGCGGGGGCGAGCGGCGTCGTCGGCTGGCTGCTCCTGCCGGCGCAGGCCGCGGTCGTCCACCCGCGGGTCCGGGTACCGGCCGTGGCGGTCGCCGGCGACGCGGACGTCCAGTGGTCGCGCACGACGACTCCGGCCCACCACGGGTCGATCCTCGCCGGCGCCGGTGTCGTCCTGGTCGCCGGCGTGGTCGGCTGCTGGATCGTCGCCCCGCTGACGGTCGCCGTGATCGTCACCGGCCTGGCCGTCGTCCTCGCCGGCGTCGTCGCGGCCCTGACCTCCTTCACGGTCCGGGTGGATCGAGGTGGCCTGTCGGTGCGGTCGAGCCTGGGCATGCCCCGGTTCGTCGTGCCGGTCGCGGACGTCGTGACCGCGGCCGTCACGACCGTCGATCCGATCGGGCAGTTCGGCGGCTACGGCCTGCGCGGTACGCCGCGTCGGTTCGGGGTCATCGTCCGACGCGGCGAGGCGCTGGTCGTCACGCGGACCGACGGCCGCGAGCTCACCGTCACCGTCGAGGACGCGACCACCGCGGCCGGCCTGCTCAACGCCCTCCGCTCACGCCTGGGCGACTGATCGGCTCGGGCGGTCCCCGCCGGGGGAGTCCGGCTCGCGCCACGCCGGCGTGCTGTCGATCGATGTGACCCCCGGGGCGAACGCGCTGCCGTCGTGGTCGAGCTGCGCCAGCGCCATCGAGATCTCGCGGACGACGCGCCGGTCGACCGGCAGCGACATGTGCCCGATCCCGCGCAGGAGCACGTTGCGGGCCCGCAGGTCCGGGTGCAGGATCCGGGCGTTGCGCTGGGGAAGCACCAACTGGTCCAGATCGGACCAGATCGCCACGAACCGGGTCCGGCACCCCGGGGCCGGCCGGGCGAGTTCGGTGAGCAGGTCGCTGCCCGGCCGCATCTGGCGGGCGACCGGCCACGGCACCAGGTGCGCGAGCTGCGATCCGGAGTGCGGGGTGCCCAGCGTGCACACCGTGTGCACGTTGCGGTCGCCGCCGAGGCGCTGGACGTAGTAGCGGGCGACGAGGCCGCCCATCGAATGCCCGACGACGTGCACGCGCTCGTACCCGGTCTGTTCGCACACGTCGGCGATCAACTCGCCGAGCCGGCCGGCCACCTCGACGATGTCGGCGGTCAGGGGCGAGTAGTTCATCGCGTAGACCCGGCCGAAGCCCCGCCCGCGCAACGCCCGCCGCAGCACCGTGAAGATGCTGCGGTTGTCCGTCACCCCGTGCAGGCAGATGATCGGCGTGCCGGCCGCCTCGACGTCCCCGACGACGAGTCCGCGCTGGGCCGGCGACAGGTGGCTGGTCCCCAGGGGGCTGGCGCCCAGGTGGGCCGCCTCCTCCAGGCGCTCCTCGATCAGACCCCACGGGTACAGGCCCAGGTGGACCGCCACCCACACGCCCTCGACCGCGGCCCCGACGACGCCCGTCGGCGAGGCCAGCGCGCGGACCGCTGCCGGTGTCGACCAGTGCATCCCTAGTACCCCAGCGAGAACCCGGCGTCGAGGTCCTCGGGCCGGTACGTGCGGAACGCGACGTGGGTCTGTGTCGTCCGGACGCCGGGGACCTTCCCGATGCGGTCGGTGACGACGTCGGGCACCGCGTCGACGTCGGCGACCTCGACGATCGCGACGATGTCGAGCTCGCCGGTCACCGAGTACACCGCGCGCACCTGGGGGATCCGGGCGATCTGCGCGCCGACGTCGTTGACCTGGCTGGGCTCGACGGTGATGAAGCACAAGGCGGTCACCATGTCCGCACGATATCCCGCCGGCCGCCGCGATCGCGTGCGTCGTCGCCGGTCGACCCGGACGAGGGAACCGTGGTCCGGCGCGGTAGTCTCGCGCCCGCACCTTCCATGGATGTCCAAGTACCTCCGGTCGTGCCCGAGGAGCCCGCGTGGATCTGGACGAGTACCAGGCCAAGCACCTGTTCGGGAAGCACGGCATTCCGGTGACCCCCGGCGTGGTGTGCGCCACGGCCGACGCCGCTCGCGAGGCCGCACGCAAGATCGGCTCGCAGGTCGTGATCAAGGCCCAGGTGAAGACCGGTGGCCGGGGCAAGGCCGGCGGCGTCAAGCTCGCCCAGAACCCCGACGAGGCCGCCGAGCGGGCCGAGGCGATCCTCGGGATGGACATCAAGGGGCACACGGTCTTCAAGGTGCTGGTGACCGAGGCGAGCGACATCGCCGAGGAGTACTACGTGTCGTTCCTGCTCGACCGCGCCAACCGCACGTTCCTGGCGATGGCCAGTGTCGAGGGCGGCATGGACATCGAGGAGGTCGCGGCGACCAAGCCCGAGGCGCTGGCTCGGATCCGCGTGGACGCGATCGACGGCTGCACCGCCGAGAAGGCCGCGCAGATCGCCGACGCCGCCGGGTTCCCGCCGGCGGCCCGGGACCAGGTCGTGGACGTCCTGCAGAAGCTGTGGCGGGTCCTCGTCGACGAGGACGCGACCCTGGTCGAGGTCAACCCGCTGATCCTGTCCCCGGCCGGGCAGGTCATCGCGCTGGACGGGAAGGTCACCCTCGACGGCAACGCGCACTACCGGCACGCCTCGCACGCCGACTTCGTCGATCGCGACAACACCGATCCGATCGAGTTGCGGGCGAAGGAGTTCG
>CAYMNG010000051.1:0-18510 GCA_964391765.1 uncultured Bifidobacteriaceae bacterium
GTAATAGATCGGTGTCGTCAGGAAGTACGCCTTGCCCTCGGCCATGCGCCGATCCTAGGGAGGCCCGTCAGCGGGGCGCTCGCGCGGCGATGACCGCGTCGTACACCGCACGCCGCGGCACCGCCGCACGACGGGCGACGTCGGCGATCGCCTCGCGCCGCGATCGGCCGTCCGCCTCGGCGGCGGCGACGGCCGTCGCCCAGTCGTGCGCCGTCGCCAGCCCCGCGACCGCGCGGACCGCGGCGGCGTCGGCGCCGGCGACGACGATCGTGATCTCCCCGCGCACGCCCCCCGCCGCCCAGTCGGCGAGCTCGCCCAACCCGCCGCGGCGAACCTCCTCGTAGGTCTTCGTCAACTCGCGGCACACCGCGGCGCGCCGGTCCGCGCCGAACGCCTGTGCCAGTGTCGTCAACATCGCTGCCACCCGGTGCGGCGCCTCGAAGAACACCATCGTTCGCGGCTCGGCGGCCAGTTCCCCGACCCGTGTCGCCCGCTCGCCCGCCTTGCGCGGGAGGAACCCCTCGAAGCAGAAGCGATCCACCGGCAGGCCGGACACCGCCAGCGCCGCCAGGACCGCCGACGGGCCGGGCAGGACCGTCACGTCCACCCCGGCCTCGACCGCGGCCCGAACGAGGCGAAAGCCCGGGTCGCTGACCGTCGGCATGCCCGCGTCCGACACGACCAGGACGCTCGCGCCGGCCCGGGCCGCCGCGACGAGCTCGTCGGCCCGCGCGGCCTCGACCGCGTCGTAGAACGACACGACCCGCCCGCTGATCCGAACGTCGAGATCGGCGGCGAGCCGGCGAAGGCGCCGGGTGTCCTCGGCCGCGACGACGTCCGCGGCGCCGAGCGCCGCGCGCAGGCGGCCGGAGGCGTCCGCGGGGTCGCCCAGCGGCGTCGCCGCGAGTACGACTCGCCCCGGCTCGGACACGGGGGCAATCCTCGCAGTCCGCATACGATGGCGCGATGACCGGGAGCGAGCCGACCGCGACGTCGGTCGATCCCGGTGACCGCGGGCCGGTCTCGACGACGCTCCCCGCCCCCGTCCTGGCGCCACGGCGGGACGAGGAGTCCTTGCCGGACCGACTGCGCGTGCCGATGCCCTCGCGCGGACTGGTGGGCTGGATCGGTCCGCTGGTCGTGATGCTGATCGGCGGCCTGCTGCGGTTCGTCGACCTCGGCCGTCCGCACGCCATCGTCTTCGACGAGACCTACTACCCCAAGGACGCGCTGAGCCTGCTGGCCTTCGGCAGCGAACGGAAGTTCGTCGAGGACGCCAACGACCTGATCATCAACTCGACCGGCGACTGGCGAAGCCTGGACCTGTTCACCGACGTGCCCAACTTCGTCGTGCACCCGCCGCTGGGCAAGTGGACGATCGCGGTGGGCGAGTGGCTGTTCGGCGCGACACCGTTCGGCTGGCGGTTCTCCGTCGCGGTCCTGGGCACGCTGTCGATCCTCATGGTCGCCCGCATCACCCGGCGCCTGACCCGATCGGACCTCATCGGCACGATCGCCGGCCTGCTGCTCGCGGTCGAGGGTCAGCACCTCGTGTTGAGCCGGACCGGCCTGCTGGACATGGTGCTGACGTTCTGGATCGTCGCGGCGTTCGGGCTGCTCCTGATCGACCGCGACCACACGCGCGCTCGCCTGGCGACGCTCGTCGAGCGCGACGGGCTGGCGACCGTCGCGACGACGTGGGGCCCGCGGTTCGGGCTGCGGCCATGGCGATGGGCGGCGGCCGCGGCCCTCGGCCTGGCGTGCGCGGTCAAGTGGTCGGGCCTGTGGTTCCTGGCGATCTTCATCCTGCTCACGCTGTTGTGGGACGTCTCCGCCCGCCGCGCGATCGGCGTCGAACGGCCGTGGCGCGCCACGCTGGTCCGCGACGCACCGGCGACCGGGGTCGCGATGGTCGCCGTCGCCGCCGTCGTCTACGTCACGACCTGGACCGGGTGGCTGCTGGGCACCACCGGGTACGACCGCACCTGGGCCGACGCCCAGCCCGAATCGTGGATCCCGTCGGCCCTGCGCTCGCTGTGGCACTACCACGCCGAGGCCTGGCGCTTCCACGTCAACCTGACGTCGGAGCACGCGTACGGCAGCAACGCGCTGTCCTGGCCCTTCCAGGCTCGGCCGACCGCGTTCTACTACGAGACGATCAAGGACCACACCGGCGGCTGCGAGGTCGACAACTGCGCGACCGCCGTCACCGCACTGGGCAACCCGATCATCTGGTGGTTCGGCATCGTCGCGGTCCTGCACCAGGTCTGGCGCTGGGTCGGCAGCCGGGACTGGCGCTCCGGCGCGGTGCTGGCGGCCATCGCCGCCGGCTGGATCCCGTGGCTGATCTACCTCGACCGGACGATCTTCACGTTCTACACCGTCGTGATCTCGCCGTTCCTCGTCATGGCCGTCGCGATGACCCTCGGGACGATCCTCGGTCCGGCCGACGCGCCGGTACGACGGCGTCGCGACGGCGCGGTCGTCGTGGTCGCGATCGTCCTGGGCATCGTGATCGCCGCCTGGTGGTTCTACCCGATCTGGACCGGGGAGGTCATCCCGTACCAGGCCTGGCGCATGCGCATGTGGTTCTCGACCTGGGTCTGACCGGGCCCGGCTCAGCCCCGCCGTCTCCCCCCTTCCGTCGACCTTGAGGTTGTACCGGGTCAATCGCGCTGGAACCCGGTACAACCTCGAGGTCGACGGCCGACGCGCGCGGCGCTCACGGGCGAATCCAACCCAAGTTGGATCCGCTCCGCCGGTAGGCTCGCTCGCGTGAGGGCGCCAACGGAGGAGACCGACGAGGTCCGCGCGTTCATCGCCGCTCGTCGCATGCCCGTCCTCGTGGACGCGACGCGGCAGTTGCGCGACGCCGCACCGGCCGATCTGGCCGCGATCACCCACCGACTGCACGGGATCCTGGGCTCCTACGGCCTGGACCGCGCCGACGCGCTGGTCGTCGACCTGGCCCAGGTCGTCGCCGATGCCGCGGACAGTGCTGACGCCGACGCCGCCGTTGTCGACGCCGCACGTGAGCACGCGGTCGCCGGCCTGCAGGCCCTGGTCGAGGGGGCTGACCCGTGAGCGAGTGCGTGCTCGTCATCGACGACGCCGCCGACGTCCGCGACCTGCTGTCGGTCGCCCTGAAGTCCGCCGGATATCGCGTCGTCGAAGCCGACAACGGTCCTGCGGGGATCGAGGCGTACCACGCGCACCGGCCCGATCTGGTCCTGCTCGACATCGGCCTGGGGTCGATGGACGGCCTGGAGGTCTGCCGACAACTGCGAGCGGTCAGCACCACGCCGATCGTCTTCCTCACCGCCCGGTCCGACGAGGTCGACGAACTCGTCGGATTCGCGTCCGGCGGCGACGACTACGTCACCAAGCCGTTCTCCCCCAAGGTCGTCGTCGCCCGCGTCGGTTCGTTGCTGCGGCGTCAGCAGCGGACCGGGCCCGAAGCGCGCACGCGATTCGAAGCCGGACCACTCGTGCTCGACACCGAGTCGCGGATGACGCTGCTCGACGGCGAACCCATCCATCTGACCCGCACCGAGTTCGACCTGCTGGCCACGTTGATGGAGAACCCCGACCGAGTGTGCACGCGCGACCACCTGCTCGAACGCGTGTGGGGGGACTGGTTCGGCGACACCCATGTGGTCGAGGTGCACATGTCCCGGCTGCGCAACAAGGTCTCCACCGCCGGTGGTCCGAAGATCGGCGCGGTCGTGCGTGGGGTCGGCTGGCGCCTGGGCGTCTAGTGTCGCGCGTCTGAGAGTCACCTTCAGGTTGCGTTGGGCGCGATCTCGTCCGGTCGCCGGTGTTGAGGTTGGACCCGGTTCACGCCCTGCGAACCGGGTCCAACCTCAACACCGGCGCACTCGCGAACGAACCCCAGTCGCGCGCCACTAGCGTCGCGAGGACCCGCTGCGCCGTCGTCGCCGACGCTCGTACATGCGCGAATCCGCCTCCTGCAGCAGCGCGGCGAAGTCCAGGTCCGCCGCCGCCTCCGCCTCGGCCGCGCCCACGCTGACCCGCGCCGGTCGCCAGCCGGCGCCGACCACTGCGGCGCCGGGATCGGCGAGCGCGGAGTTCAACCGGTCCTCCCAGGACTGGGCGTCCACCCGCGTCCCGCTGCCGACGACGAGGAACTCGTCGCCGCCCCAGCGGACGACGAGGTCGTTCGCCCGGACCTGACTGCGCAGCACGCCGGCGACCCGCCGGATCACGTCGTCCCCGTGGTCGTGCCCGAACTGATCGTTCGCGGCCTTCAGCCCGTCGACGTCGACGAACACCGCGAACACTGTCTCCTCGTGTCGCGCCGCCCCGGCGATCAGGCTCGGCAGGGCCTCGTCCAGGCCGACGCGGTTGAGCAGACGGGTCAGTTCGTCGCGGGTCGCCAGGTCGTGTGCGCGCTTGTTCGCCCGGGCGAGGTCCGCGATGGCCCGCATCCGCATGCGCTGGATCGCGAAGCCGACGAGGATCGCGACGAACGCGACGGGGATCCACTGCCGATACAGGTCCGGATGCAGCACGTCGACGACGTAGACGTAGCTGGCGAGCATCGGCACGGCGACGACGACCATCGCGCGCGTGTCGAGCACGAACGGCCCGTAGGCGAGCATCGCGAGCAGGACGTACGCCAGGGCCACGTCCTGCTCGACGGCCACGGCCGAGGCGAGCAGGGACACGACGAGGACGACGGCGCCGACCCCCATGATCCACGGAACGGCCGCGTCGCTGACCGCATCGGTGCGGACCAGTGCCCACGCGGCGAGAAAGACACCGACCGACAACAGGTGCCACGCGTCGGCACTGGTCACCCCGAAGCCGCGAACCGCGAGGTCGAGCACGATCGCCACCCCGACGGCGCCGCCGCCGAGAGCGAGCGCGGTCGGCGCCTCGGCCCGGGCCTGCCGCAACCGCGCCTCGCGCAGCGTGCCGGTGTCGTCGAGAACCCCGCTCATCGGCACGCCTACTGCGCCGCGACGGCCGAGAACAGTTGCTCGCACTCCGGTCCGGTCGCGTCGAACCCGGGCTCGTCCACGAGGATCCGCTCGAGCTCACCGGCGCTGTCGACGACGGATCTCGTCGTCCCCCCCGGTCGCAGGACCCAGTAGTCGAGGTTGCGCAGCGACCGGGTCTCGTCGGCGAGGAGCCGCGACGCGACGAGCGTGGTGACGAAGTGCGACTGCGGATGCCGGTGCGAGTAGAAGTGCCCGACCTCGCAGTCCGACGCCCCGTACTGGGCCAGTTCGAACCGGTACATGTCGGCGAACTGCCCGTCGACGCCGTACTGCGCCAGGTACCCGCCCTCGGCGCGCTCGACCAACCGCACCTGCCGCCATGGTCGCCCGACCGCGGTCCCGTCGAACGGAACGGCGGCGGTCGCGCCCTGCGGGCCGAAGCCGACGTCGACGAGGTAGTCCGCCCCGTCCACCCGCACGACGGTGACCCGGTGCGTCAGTCCGGGGTGCGGGTTTCCGCTGAGCAGCACCCGACCGAGGTACATCCGGGTCGCGAAGCCCAACTCGGTGAGGACCTCGTACATCAACAGGTTGTGCTCGAAGCAGTATCCGCCGCGACGGCGCGTGACGAGCCGCTCGTGCACCGATTCCAGGTGCAGCGGCAGGTCCTCCCCCAGCCGGACGCTGAGGCTGCTGAACGGCAGTGCGTCCACGTGCGCGCGGACGAGTGCGTCGGCGAGCGCGACGCTCGGCTCGGCCGCCGCTACACCGACCGTCGCCAGGTAGCGGTCGACCAGGTCGCCGCGGCGTCGCGCATCGTCGGTCGACACTGCGCTCCCCTCACCGTGCGGCAGGTCCGCCGAATCGGTGCACGCGAGCGTATCGAAGCGCTCCGGTCACGCGTCAGCCTGCACGTCCGCGGCAACGACCTCCCCGCGCTCACCGACCCGGATCTCGATCTTGCGCGCCTTCGCCTTCTCGGCGACCGGCACGGTGATCGTCAGCACCCCGTCGTCGTAGCTGGCGTGGATCGCCCCGGTGTCGATGCCGTCCCCCAGGGACACCTGACGCTGGTACGCACCGGTGGATCGCTCGCTGGCGATCCACTCGGCGGACTCGTCGCTCATGCCGCTGCGCTGCGCACGGATCGTCATGATGCCGTTGTCGACGTCGACGTCGATCGAGCCGGGGTCCGCGCCCGGCAGGTCGGCCTTGACGACGAAGTGGTCGCCGGACCGGTAGAGGTCCATCGGCATGACCCGCGGTGCGCGTCGGGTGCCCGCAGGGGCGCCGAGCAGTTGTTCGGTCAACCGGTCCACGTCCCGGAAGGGATCGAATCGAAGAATTGACATCACGAAACCTCCTGGTACACAGCGGGACCGCGCAGATCGACGCGAACCCTGGATGGACCAATATTAGCACTCTAACTAGGAGAGTGCTAATCACTCGCCGGGGCCACCGGTGGCCGCGCCGAAGGTTCGCGCCGCGCCGGCTGTGCCGGCTGTTCGCACTGCGCCGACCATGCCGCCATCCCGCCCGCGACGTGCACCGCGTCCGCCCGGCCCGCCGCCCGGACCACGGCCAGCGCCTGCGCGGAGCGCGCCCCGACCTCGCAGAAGAGCACGATCTGCCGGTCCGCCGGGACGGCCGCCAGTGCCGATCCGTCGAGGAACCCGCCGACCGGCACACCGACGCTGCCGGCGATCGTCGCCCGCGCGCGCTCATCGTCCTCGCGCACGTCGACGAGGACGAAGTCGCGGATCCCGCGCCGGCGGTCGTCGAGCCATCGGGCGAGCTCGTCGACGCCGATCTGCCCGTCGACCGTTGCCTCCGTGGGCGATCCGCAGAACTCGTCATAGTCGACCAGTTCGGTGATCGTCGCCTCGTCGGAGCAGATCGCGCACTGCGGGTTCGGCTGGATCCGGACCGTCCGCTGGTCCATGTCCAGCGCGTCGTGCACGAGGATCCGGCCGACCAGCGGTTCGCCGACACCGGCCACGACCTTGAGCGCCTCGGTGGCCTGGATCGACCCGATCGTCCCGCACAGCGCACCGAGGACTCCCCCCTGCGCGCACGACGGCACCGCGCCGACCGGTGGCGGAGTCGGGAAGACGCAGCGGTAGCACGGCCCGTACGGAGGCCAGAACACGGCAATCTGGCCGTCGAAGCGGAGGATCGACGCCCACACGTACGGCTTGCCCGACAGGACGCACGCATCGTTGACCAGGTAACGGGTGGCGAAGTTGTCCGACCCGTCGACGACGACGTCGTAGTCGTCGATGATTCGCCGGGCATTGCGCGCGGTGAGTCGTTCGGCGTGCACGCGGACGGCGACCAGCGGATTCGTCGCGGCGATCGCGTCGCGCGCCGACTGCACCTTCGGCCGCCCGAGATCGGCCTGCCGGTGGATGACCTGGCGGTGCAGGTTCGACTCCTCGACCGTGTCGAAGTCGACGATGCCCAGCGTGCCGACCCCGGCCGCCGCGAGGTAGAGCAGCACCGGACTACCCAACCCACCGGCACCGACGCACAGCACCCGGGCGTTCTTCACCCGCCGCTGACCGGCTTTGCCGAACTGCGGGACGGTGATCTGCCGCGCGTACCGACGGCGTTCCTCGTCGGTGAGCCCCGCCGCCGGCTCGACGACGGGCGGCAGTGCGAGCGGCAGTGCGCCACCACCCGTCACGTAACCACCCGCCACGTCGCCACCGTACGCCCGGTCCGTTTGTCCCGCTTCCTGGGACGTCGTGCACGACACGCCCGATTTGTCCCCCTGTTCGTGCACAACCTCCCGCTTCCTGGGACGTCCGACACGAGGCGCCGGACACCGGGGACGTCCGACACGAGGCGCCGGGCACCGGGGACGTCCGGCACGAGGCGCCGGGGCGTCCCGCCGGAACGGACACCACCGATGGGGAACCGCGAACGCACCGGATCCGTCCGATCCCCGACCAACCGACGGGAGTCGACATGCGCACGTCCAGGATCGTCCCAGTGCTCGCCGCCGCGGCGATCGTCCTCGCCGCCTGCAGTTCCGGGGGCTCGACGCCGACCGAGCCGACCGGCGCGACGCCCGTTGCGGACTCCGCCACGACCTCGCCGGCCGTCACGATGGACGTCCTCGCGAACCGCACCTACACCTCGACGAAGGTCACCGAGAACGGGGCCGACCGGCCGCTGGCCTCGCCCACGCCGATCTCGCTGGCGTTCACCGCCGACGCGCTGTCGGCGAATGCCGGCTGCAACACGATCACCGGTGGCGCGACCGTGACCGACGGCGTACTCGTCGCCGGGCCGCTGGCCAGCACGATGATGGCGTGCGAGCAGGCCCTGATGGACCAGGACACCTGGCTGAGCGCCTTCCTGGCCGACAAGCCGACGGTCACCGTCGACGGCGACGCCCTCGCCCTGGCTACCGCCACCACGACGATCGACCTGACCTTCGTCGACTCCGTCGGGGCGTACGACACCCCGGTGTTCACCGACGACGAACTCCCGCGGGTCGAGGCGCTGTGCACGCAGTTGGTCGCGGACAAGGCGACCGAGCAGCAGGCACAGGCCGCAGCCGAGGACAAGGGCTACCGGTTCCGCGTCCTCGCCCGCGACGGCGAGCAGTTCCCCGCCACCGCCGACCACGTCCCCGGCCGAGTCAACGTCGAGGTGACCGGCGACGTCGTCACGGTCTGCACCGCCGGCTGACCCCGGGCCGGCGTCGGCCCCGAGCGCGCGCGAGGATTCGGGCATGCGCGCTCGCGACCTGCCCGTCCGGTTCGGTGGAGCACCAGGACCCCTCAACGCGATCACCGACGTACCCGGCGTGCACGTCGGGTACGTCACCGTGATCGAGGACACCGACGACCCGGCGGTCGCCGCGCGCACCGGCGTCACCGCGATCCTGCCGCTGGGGCGCACGGCGATCACGTCGTCGGTGCCCGCGGGCCTGTTCTCGTTGAACGGCAACGGTGAACTGACCGGCAGCCACTGGATCCACGAGACCGGGTCCTTGTCCGGGCCGGTTCTGCTCACGAACACCCACGCCGTGGGCACCGTCCATCGCGGTGTCGTCGACTGGATGCGACGCAACGCGCCCGAGCGCGCCGCCGAGTGGCTGTTGCCGGTCGTTGCCGAGACGTGGGACGGCTACCTGAACAGCATCAACGAGGCGTTCGTCCGGCCGGAGCACGCCGGTGCGGCGATCGATGCGGCGTCCGGCGGCCCGGTGCCGGAGGGCTCGCACGGCGGCGGCACCGGCATGACCTGCTACGGGTTCAAGGGCGGCAACGGAACCGCCTCGCGGATCGTCCCCCTCGGCGGGCGCGACTACACGGTCGGGGTGTTCCTCCAGGCGAACTTCGGCGACCGGGACGAACTGACGATCGCCGGCGTGCCGTGTGGCGATCTCGACACGCCCAATCCGATGGCCGACCTGTCCTGGTTCGCCGACGACATCGCCGCCCCGCGCGGCGCCGGGTCGGTGATCGCGGTCGTCGCGACCGACGCGCCGATGCTCCCGCACCAGTGCGCCGCGCTCGCTCGCCGCGTGCCGCTCGGGCTCGCCCGCACCGGCACGACCGGCAGTCACTTCAGCGGTGACGTCTTCCTGGCGTTCTCCACCGCCAACGCCGGCGCACTCGACAGCGGGTTCCCGCGCGAACGCGCCGCCGAGGTCGCCCTGCGCGAACTGCAGATGGTCCCGTGGAACCGGATGGACGCGTTCTTCGCCGCGACCGTGCAAGCCGTCGAGGAGGCGACGGTCAACGCGCTGGTCGCGAACGTCGACATGGTCGGCCGGGGCGGCCACCTCAGCCCGGCACTGCCGCTGGATCAGGTGCGCGCACGGCTGGGTCGCTGACCGCACGGCTCCTACACTGCTCGGATGCACCCGAGCCGCCTGATGCTGGACGTGTCGGAGTGGGTGAACGCCGAGCCGATCGACGTGACCGATCTGCGCGGTCGCGTCGTGGTCGTCGAGGCGTTCCAGATGCTCTGCCCCGGATGCGTGAGCCATGGCCTTCCGCAAGCGGTGCGGATCCACCGCACGTTCGCCCGCGAGGACGTCGTGGTCCTCGGTCTGCACACGGTCTTCGAGCACCACGCCGTGATGGGTCCGGATGCGTTGCGGGCCTTCGTGTCCGAGTACAAGATCCCCTTCCCGGTCGGGGTCGATCGGCCCGTACCGGGCCGGTCGATGCCGTCGACCATGACGCACTACCAGTTGCCGGGCACGCCGTCGCTGCTGATCGCCGACCGGGGCGGGATCGTCCGACACGTCTGGCTCGGCGCGGTCGACGATCTCGCGCTAGGCGCGCACCTGGGCCGCCTGCTCGCGGAGTCGATCGCCGAGCCGCCGTCCGAGCCGGCCTCCGAGCCACCCGCTGGGTCCACGTCCGAGCCGACGGCCGGGCCGCTGGTCGGCTCCTGCACCCCGGGAGGAACCTGTGCCGTCTGACGCTGGCTACGCGACGGCCGGTACGGTCGAGGAGTTCGCGCACAACATCGCCGCGGTCCGCGCGCGGATGGACGGCGCCGCGCGCCGCGCCGGGCGCGACCCGGCCGAGATCACGCTGCTGCCGGTGAGCAAGACGGTGCCGGAGGACCGGATGCGCCTGGCCGTCGCCGCCGGTTGCCACCGGTTCGGGGAGAACAAGGTCCAAGAGGCCGCGCGCAAGGCCCAGGCGTTGGCGGACCTCGACCTGTCCTGGTCGGTCATCGGTCACCTGCAGACGAACAAGGCCCGCGACGTCGCCGCGTTCGCCGACGAGTTCCACGCCCTCGACAGCCTGCGGGTCGCCGAGGCACTGGACCGCCGGTTGCAGGGCGCCGGCCGCGGCCTGGACGTGTTCGTGCAGGTCAACACGTCCGCGGAGGAGTCCAAGTTCGGCCTGGAGCCGGCCGAGGTGCCCGCATTCCTCGCCGCGCTGCCGCAGTACGCCGCACTGCGCGTGCGCGGGCTGATGACCCTTGCGCTGTTCACGTCGGACGTCGAGCGCGTGCGGGAGTGCTTCGTGCTCCTGCGCACGCTTCGCGATCAGGCGCGCGAGACGGACGCCGATCTCGTCGGACCGGGCGACCTGTCGATGGGCATGTCCGGCGACTACGAGGTCGCGATCGAGGAGGGGTCGACGTGCGTACGCGTGGGCCAGGCGATCTTCGGTGCGCGCGCGCTCCCGGACTCCCACTACTGGCCTTCGCAGTAGGGGTTGCCGGCTGTCCATCGGCGGACCTACCGTGCGGACGGACGCCCAGTCGACGAGAGGGACCTGTGCCGTGACCCCCCGCCTGCCTGTTCCGCCCTTCACCGAGGATGCCGCCCGCGCGAAGGTCCAGGCCGCCGAGGACGCCTGGAACACCCGCGATCCTGAGCGGGTCGCCGGGGCGTACACGGTCGACACCGTGTGGCGGAACCGCGCCGAGCATGTCGTCGGTCGTGCCGCCGTCGTCGAGTTCCTGACCCGCAAGTGGAACCGGGAGTTGGACTACGCCCTGCGAAAGTCCTTGTGGGCCTTCGGCGACAACCGCATCGCGGTCCGGTTCCAGTACGAGTGGCACGACGACTCCGGGCAGTGGTTCCGCTCCTACGGGAACGAGAACTGGGAGTTCGACGATGCGGGGTACATGGCCCGCCGCGAGGCCAGCATCAACGACGTGCGGATCGACGAGACCGACCGACGCATCTTCGGCCCACGTCAGCCCGGCGACACGACGCCGGTCCCGGTCTTCTGACCGCGCACTGGCCCGAGTGAACGGACCGCCACCCCTTTCGCAGAACACCGCAACGCAGTACCTGTGTGCTGGCGCTGCCAGAAAGCGCTACGCGCCAATCAGACCAGGCCGCACGCACCACTGGCCGCGAGCGGCCTTCACCGTGCTCGTCAACCCGGACGTGAGACGACCCGCCCTCCGCCCGGGGCAAAAGCGTCAGGCGGCCGTCGTCAGCGCGTGAGCGCGCGACAGAGCCGAATACTCAGCAGGTCCGCGTCGCCGAGGGTTACGGTCATGGTGGCACCGTCGGGTGCGAAACCGGCGGCCTCGTAGAAGCGGCGGGCTGGCGCGTTGTCTCGCAGCACCCACAGCGTGACGGCGGTGAACCGGGGCTCGGTGGTTACGAGGACATCAATCGCCGCGGTCATCAGCGCGCGGCCTGCTCCCGAACCCCACGAGTCGGGCGCGACGTAGATCGCTTGGATCTCGGCGGTGCCGGCTGGCGCATCGTCGTCGCGCGACGGGCCGGCCGTGGCCAAGCCGACGACGTCGCCACCCGACTCGGCGACGAGGGTGTGTAACGCCTGTGCGGGATCGGTGAGCCGCTCGGCCCACACCGCGGCCCGTGCGCGTACGTCGAGGGCGTCGAGGAAACTGCTCGCGACGATCCCGTGGTACGCCGCCCGCCAAGACGCGACGTGGACGACGGCGATCGCAGCGGCATCCGCCGGTCGCGCCGCCCGCACCAGGACGGTCACGCCACTCTCATGCGCCGAAGGACTGGGCGATCGACGCCGACTCGGGTGTCCATGCGACGACGGCCCGGGCGCCGTTCACCAGTGCGAGGTGAGGCGGCACATGCCCGCAGTCGACGTCGATGAGGACCGGGATGTCGAGCCCGGCGAGCGCGCTGCGGACCGCGTCGACCTGGGTGAACCCGGGGTCGTCGGGCGCCCGGGTGCGGCCGACGAGGATCGCGTTGGCGCGGTCGAACCAGCCCGCCAGCCGCATGCGCCACAGGCTGCGCGCGATGGCGAGCGCATGCTCCTCCGCCGCCTCGACGTAGACGATCAGCCCGTCGGGCGCGTGCTCGGCAGCGAACGCAGCAACGTCGCCGAAAAGGGTGCCGGCCAGGATGCTCGTCGTCTCGACGCAGCCCCCGATCAACGTCCCGGCGGCGTGGACTCTCAGTACCGATGGGTCGAGGGGGCGCCACGATCCGGCGGCGTCGAGCGAGAACTCGTCGCTGCCGGGGTTGGTGGCCCAGTCCGCGTACACGTTCGTGCCGTGCCTCTCGGACGGCCCCTGGACGAAGGTCGCCGGCTGCGCTGCTTCGACGACGTCGAGCCACGAGGCCAGCGGCGCCGGGACCCGGTTCGGGGTGTCCATCAGGTTCTGCCCGTGCACGGTCGCCCACCCGAGTCGGCAGGTCAGCGCAAGCAGGAGGGTGGAGATGTCGGAGTAGCCGACGACCCATGTCGGCGTAACGTCCGCGAGGGCGTCGAAGTCCAGCAGTGGCAGCACTTCGACGGCGAGCTCGCCGCCCCACGGCGGGACGATCGCGTGGATGTCCGGATCGAGCAGCATGGCCATGAGTTCGGCCGCTCGCTCAGGTGCCGGGGCGCTGGCGACACCGGCCTGGCCGATGCACTCGCCCACGACGACCTCGAGGCCGCGGGCGCGCAGGACGCCTATCGCGGCCTCGAGGCGCGGGCGAAGCTCGTCCTGGACGCCGCTGGACGGCGACGTGACGCCGACGAGGCTGCCCGCACGCAGCCGTGGCGCGACCCGCACCCGGGCAGTATGCCACCCCTAGGCTCCCGCCATGACCGATGCTCGGGTGTGGTTGATCCGTCACGGGCAGACCGAGTGGGCGGCGGTCGGTCGGCACACGGGTCGCACCGACATCCCGCTGACGCCTGTCGGTGACGAGCAAGCAGCTTCCCTGCGACCGTTCGTATCGACATTGCGCCCGGGCCTGCAACTGTGCAGCCCGTCGAGCCGCGCGCGGGACACCGCGCAACTGGCCGGACTCAATGCCGACGTCGAACCCGACCTGCTCGAGTGGGACTACGGCGCGTGGGAGGGCCGGACGACGGCGGAGATCCGTTCGACCACAGGGGATCCGGGCTGGCTCGTGTGGGACAACCCCGTACCCCCCGGCCAGACGCCCGGCGAGCAGATCGGCGACGTCGGCGTTCGAGCCGACCGAGTCCTGGCGCGGTGCGCCCCCGTGCTGGCGAACGGGGCCGACTGCGTGCTCGTCGCGCATGCGCACGTCCTGCGCGTCCTGACCGCTCGGTGGCTGGGCCTTCCGCCGATCGACGGCCGGCTGTTTGCGTTGGAACCGGCGACGCTGTCATCGCTGGGGTTCGAGCACGACTGCCCTGTCGTGCGCTCGTGGAACGCCTGGCCGTAGGGACTCGGCAGAACGGCATCGTGACCGACCCGCACCCGAGCGCCCTGCCCACTTCGCGCGAGACGACCTGGCAGACGCTTCGCTTCTCGCTGTTCCTGCAGAGCGTCGCCCTCCTGGTGCTGTCCGCCGCGCTCATCGTCCGTGTCAGTGTCCTGGGGTGGGACCTGGTCGCGTTCTTCTTCGTCATCGGGGTCCTGCTGGTCGGCGGAGCCGTCGCCTTCACCCTGGCCCGCCTCAATTCCGGACAGTAGGCGTCACGGCCGGGTCTGGGCTGGATGAGTCCGGGCCGGATTGGTCGGGGCTACAGGTGGGAGCAACGGTCGCCGCAAGTCATGGCGAACTCGCTGCGGCCACACACCGAGCCGGTCGCAAGCCAACGGCGAGAAACTTGGACCTGATGAAGGCCGCGACCGCGGACGCGCACTGTCCGTGGCCATGAAAAAGTACCCACTGGTGGCCGCGTAGAGGTATCCGCTGGTGGCCATCTGGAAGTGTCGGCCCGTTCGCCGCCGGTCGGGCTACGCGAGGGCGGTTCGTCGGCTCGGCGGACGCCCATCGACGAGGTCAATCAGCCGTACTCGCTCGAGGCGCAGGCCGACCATCTGAACAAGTACCTCTCGATGCGACCCGAGTGGAGCCTGGTCGGTCAGTACAGCGACCAGATGACGGGCTCAGTGATGGAGCGCCCCGGCCTGAAGAAGCTCTTGGCGGACGTCCGGGTCGGAAAACTAGACGTCATCCTCGTGTACCGAGTCGACCGGTTCTCCCGGAAACTGCACCACATCCAAGACCTGCTGCAGGTGCTCGAGCAGGAGAAGGTCGCATTCGTGTCCGCGACCGAGGCGTTCGACACGTCGAACTCGATGGGTCGCATGGTGCTCAACATCCTCGGAGTCTTCGCCGAGTTCGAACGCTCCAGCCTCATCGACCGGATCCGCGCCGGCAATGCCGCCAAGGCCAGCCGCGGCGAATGGGTCGGCGGGAAGCCTCCCTACGGCTACCAGGTGGCTGAGGGCAAGACGCTGCAGATCATTGAGCCGGAGGCAGCGGTTGTGCGCGACATCTTCCGTATGGCTCTCGACGAGAACATGGGCGGCCTCAACATCGCGATGGCGCTGACCCAGGCCGGTATCCGCAGCCGCGGCAGCGAATGGACCTCGAAGAAGGTCATCGCCATCCTGCGCCGACCGACGTATGCCGGCTGGATCGTCCACCACGACGAGACCTACGCCGGCCTGCACCCCGCCATCATCGAACCGGACACGTTCGAGAAGGTTCAGGCGCTGCTCGACGAGCGCGGCACGCCGTGGGACCGGCGCTCGGCCAGTCTGGAGTACAAGCTCAGCGGCCTGCTCAAGTGCACGAACTGCGGCTCGTCGTTGATCGCCGAACGGACGAACAGCGGTAGCGGCAACTCCTACCGCTACTACATCTGCCGCCGCCGCAAGATCGTCGCACGCACCGCCTGCCACTCACCTCGCATCAACGCAGACGTTCTCGAAGAGGCCGTGCTCGGTTCGTTGGTCAGCGTGTACCGCGACTACGGCCTGTTCACGCAGGCCGCTGAGCGAGCCATCGCCGCCCGCGAAGAGAGCCTGCCCCAGACGATTGAGCAACTGAAGGCCGTCGACGGGGAGATCGCGAAGGTGAGCGCGTCCTTGAACCGCTACCTCGCGGCGTTCGAGGCCGGAGCCATGGACGCCGCCGCCTGCGGTCCCCGCGTGAGCGACCTGCAGCACCAGCTGGGAACGCTCACCATTCGCCGAAACGAACTCCAGCTCGTCATCGACGCACCCGCCCCCAAGCTGCCGTCAGCCAAGGACACGAAGGCGATGGCAGCCGCCCTTGAGCGCGAACTAAAGGAGCGCAGCGGCCCGGCGCTCAAGGCCCTGCTGGCCACGCTCATCGAACGGATCCACGTCAGTCCCGACCGTGTCATCACCCCGTACCTGCGTGTACCCGACATCGGACCGGTCGGGATCGACCCGGTCCGCGCCCTGGCCGACCCCAACGAGGACCCGGCGGTCACGGAGCATGTCGGCATTGCGGTTTCCGTCTCCTCGGAGCGGCTGTGGTCGGCGGGCCGTACCAGGGACAAGGTTCTAGAAGTCCTGTCCGAGCTCGAGGAAGCCGGAGAGGGCCCCGAGTTCGCCACGTCACGCCTGATCGAAGTCACTTTGCAGCGCTGGCCAGAACTCAAGCGCGACTCGGTGTGGCGCATCATCAACAAGGACCTGTGCCGGTCCCGGGGCGGGCGCCCCATCAGCTTGGTCAAGGTCCGACCGGCCGTCGTACGCCGAGCGACTGCGGACGAGGCCGCTGCATCGGTATCCGGGCCCTAGATGTCAGCACATGCGGCCACAATGAGAGGCGGCCGCTGTTTGGCGGCTGGCCAGACCGACCGGCACGGGGGCACCAGTGACGCGTGAATGGAGCTACTGGACGCTCAACAAGCTCGCCATCCTCGGCGACTACCTGCCGGCATTCAACACGGCCTCCAAGAAGGCGACAACCCGCGTGTACCTCGATCTGATGGCCGGGCAGCCTCAGAACCGCGAACGAGGGACTGGTCAGTTGTTCGACGGCTCCGCCCGGCTCGCCATGAAGGCGAGCCCGCAGTTCAGTCGTGTCGTGTTGATCGAAAAGGACCCGGCCAACGCACAGGCCTTGCGCGAGGACCTGGCAGCTCAGTTCCCAGGCGATTCGCGTGGTGAGGTCTACGAAGGCGACTGCAACTTGATCATGGACGAGGTGCTCAAGAACCTTGAGCACCTCAGGTGGTCACCAACCTTCGCCTTCGTTGATCAGCAGTCCGCTGAAGTCCACTGGTCGACCCTGGCCAAGGTCGCTGCATTCCGGCGGGGGAACTTCAAGTCAGAGCTATGGGTGCTCATGTCGCCAGCAATGATCATCAAGGGTGTCACGGGTACGAACGGGGATGCCTACGCCATGCGCGTGGACCGACTCTATGGCGCGGCCGACTGGCGAAACATCTGGCGAGCCTGGGAGCGGGGCGACGTCGACCCGGAGGGATTCCGCACTGAGATGGTCAACCTGTTCCGGTGGAAGGTTCAGCAGGACCTGGGCTATGGCTTCACCGCTCGAATCCCCATGCGGATGCCGAACAACGTCACCATCTACGACATGGTCTTCTGCAGCGACCACCCGGCCGGCGAACGCATCATGAGCTGGCTGTACAAGGCTGCAGCCGATCGAGAACCCCGCATGCGCGAAGAGCACCGGCTGCGGCAACTGAACCAAGCAGATGCCGGAACTCTGTTCGACATTACCGGCGAGATGCTGGCCACTCCCACCGAGGAACCTTGGACCAACACACCCGCCTGGGACCCCCGCGAAACCACCTGGTGGCGCTGAGGACTCAAGCAGGCAATTCCACCCGGTCGGGCATCTCGCCCCACAGTCGACCGTCAAGGATCCGGCCCGCAGCTTTCGGCGTTCGCCCGCCCCACTGCTTGAAGAAGAACGGGACCTCTGCAGCCACACAGCCATCACGCAGCTCGCGAACCCAGTTGATGTCGACGGGCCGATATCCGTGCCCGGACTCACCGCCGGCGATCACCCAGCCGATCCCGCCCAAGTCGATGCCAGTCAGCGGTCCGAGCAGCGGCTCACACGACAGGAAGCGGACCGCCGCCGGCACCTGACGGAGATCATCAACGCGGTACATCACATCGGCCGACTCGACAGAGACACCCATCCACAAGTTCGCCGGCCAATCGAGCCGGTCAGCGAGCTTGCGCAGCCGGCTGGACCGCTTGGTGAGCACCTGGTACGTGTGCTGCGGGGTGTCCGCGATCACCTCGAACACGTCGCGGATGAAACTCACCGGGACCTTGGCGTGGAAGAGGTCGCTCATCGAGTTCACGAACACGGTCCGAGGTGCACGCCAGCCGTAGGGCTCATCCAGCGTCTCCGCGTGAGTCGCCAGACCAAACCCCGGCCCGGACGTCCGCGGGTCCCCGTCGACCTGGTACTTAGCCGCGCCCATCGCCTTCAGCCGCTTGGCCAGTTTCAGCGCGTAGCAGTTGTCGCAGCCGGACGAGATCCGGTCGCACCCCGTCGTGGGGTTCCAGGTCACCTCGGTCCACTCGATCGCCGTCTTGGAAGCCATGACCTTCCCCTCGTTCCCTGACCGGTCGACCCTCGCTGGCCATCCTGCCAGCCCGGTCTGCCGACGGGTGGAAGCACGCGCCACCACTCCTTGCTCACGATCGACGGTTCGCTCTCCCCTTGAGCGGACCGGAGTCCGGCCGAAAGGCCCAGCGAACGACCTCAGCCCCGGCACTGGGTGCCGGGGCTGAGCCATGCTTGCGGGGCCGGGCTGGACCCCATTTCGTTTTGCTGCCCGTTGGGTGGAGGTGCCGGGAATCGAACCCGGGTCCGTACAGGTCCCTCGCGTCCTTC
>CAYMNG010000052.1:0-18508 GCA_964391765.1 uncultured Bifidobacteriaceae bacterium
GAACAGATAGACCAGCGCGGCGACGACTCCGGCGATGCCGACGAGCCCGAGGGTCAGCGACGGCACCAATCCGCTCAGCGCGGCGAGCCCGGTGAGCGCGAGCCACAGTGCCTTCGTCTGCCGGCCGACGGCGGGGAACGCCGCGGCCGGCCGACGAAGGCAGTCGACGAACGCGTACACCTTGACCACGGCCGTGATCAGCCACAGTGCGAGGACGACGATGCCGGTGACGGAGTCGAACACCGCGCCACGCTAACGCACGGCGGACACCGGGGTCAGGCGGCCGGCTTGGGTCCGGCGCCGACGGCCTCGCGTACGAGCGCCACGGTGTGCGCGACGTTGCTCTTGACCGTGTTCGTCGTCTCCACGGCCAGGCCCTTGACGTGCGCCTGAACGGCCGGCAGATCGACCTTCGGCAGGTCAATCTTCGGCAGGTCGACCTTCGGCAGGTCGAACTTGGGCAGGTCGACCTTCGGCAGGTCGAACTTGGGCAGGTCGAACTTGCGGATGTCGATCCGCGACAGGTCCACCTTGGACAGGTCGACCTTCGGCAGGCCGAACGTGGTGTGGGCCGTCTGCGCGGCCTTGGCCGTGGTCGCCTTCGCCGTCTCGGTCGCCTTGGCGGTGGTCGCCTTCGCGGTCTGGGTCGCCTTGGCCGTGGTCGCCTTCGCCGTCTCGGTCGCCTTGGCCGTGGTCTTCTTGGCGGCGGTCGCGGCCTTCGCGGAGGTCTTCTTCACCCGGGTGGTCGGGTGGTCGGGGGTCGTCTCGGTGCTCATGTCATTCCTTCCGGTCTGCGTGGTCGGGTTCGGCCTGGGCGGCCGAGTTCTCGGCCTGAAAGGCCTGGTAGATCTGCAGCAGCGTCGCCCGCTGCCGCTCGGTCAGGGTCGGGTCGGCGGCGATCGCCGCCGTCACCGTCGCGTCGCCGCTGCGCTCGTCGAGGATCCCGGCGCGCACGTACAGCGACTCCGCCGAGATCCGTAGGCCGGACGCGATCCGACCGAGGATCTCGGCGCTGGGCCGGCGCAGCCCGCGCTCCACCTGACTGAGGTACGGATTCGACACATCGGCCGCCTTGGCCAACTGTCGCAACGACATCTGCGCCTGGTCCCGCTGCTGGCGGATGAACTCCCCCAGCCCGACGACGTCGATCCGTGCCATGCCGCCAGTATGACCCACGATGCTTGCAATTGCAAACGCGCTGCTAGCGCACCCGGGGAGTGGCACCGGCTCATAGGGATGCCGAACACGGCCTGGCAGGCTTCGACGATGCGCGCAGTGGTGCAGCGATGCCGTGGGGCACACGTATCGGTCGCCGGCGAGGTGGTCGGCGGCTTCGACGGTCCCGGTCTGGCGATCCTGGTCGGGGTGACCCACGAGGACTCCCCGGCGATCGCCGCACGCCTCGCGGACAAGGCCTACGACCTGCGCGTCTTCGGGCCCGAGCACGCATCGTCGGGCGATCCGGCACCGCGCGAGGTCTCAGCCGCCGACCTGCGATTGCCGGTCCTCGTCGTCAGCCAGTTCACCTTGTACGCCGACACCCGCAAGGGCCGACGCCCGACCTGGGACGCGGCCGCCCCCGGCCATGTCGCCGAGCCGTTGATCGACGCGTTCGTCGCCCACCTGCGCGATCGCGGCGTGCCGACGTCGACCGGCCGGTTCGGCGCCGACATGCAGGTCCACCTCGTCAACGACGGTCCGATGACGATCCTGCTCGAGGTGCCCTGACCAGGGTGCCCTGCTCGAGGCGCCCTGACCGGGGCCGACACCCGGGTCAGGGCTCGACGACGACCTGCGCACTCGCGGCGACGCGCCCGCCGGCCGCGGTCCGCACCTGCGCCGGCGCGTCGACCGGCGTCGACCGCTTGACGACCGCCGTCGCGATCGGACCGAGCTCGTGGTGCCACGCGGCGGTGCCCACCCAGCCGGCCGGACGATCATCGACGAGCACCTCGTCGCCGTGCGCGGGCAGGATCTCGTCGCTGCCGTCGAGGTGCAGCAGCACGAGTCGGCGCGGCGGTCGGCCCAGGTTGTGCACCCGGGCCACCGTCTCCTGGCCGCGGTAGCACCCCTTGGCCAGGTGGACGGCCGACCCGATCCACCCCACCTCGTGCGGCAGCGTCCGATGGTCGGTCTCGGCCCCCAGCCGCGGCACCGCGGCCGCGACCCGCAATGCCTCCAGCGCCCAGGTGCCGGCCGGATCCGCCTCGCCCAGCCACGCGGTCAGGTCCGCCCGCGGCACGACGACCTCCCGTCCGGGGAACCACGCCGGCCGGTGGGGGACGTAGCGACTCGCGTCGCCACCGGCGGAGCGGCCCGCGTCGACCACGCCTGTTCCGGCGAAGTCCGCCGGCACCAGCCAGGTCGGGCGGTCGCCGGCCGGCTCGACCCGGGTGTCGAACGCCACGGCGAACTCGGCGGATCGGGCGGCGACCTCGACGCGCAGCAGGAACCGCATCGACTCCAGGTACGCGACCAGACCCGCGGCGGTGCCCGGCTGCCCGATCAGCCACGTCGTCTCCGAGTCGTCGACGACGTGCAGTTCGTGCTCGACGTGCCCATGCGGTCCCAGGACGAGCGTGAGCGCGCTGTCCCCCGGTCCCAGGTCGGCCAGGTAGGCCGTCGTGAGGTCATGCAGCCACGTCAGCCGATCGGGACCGCGAACCGTGACGACCGCGCGGTTCGACAGGTCGACCCGGCCTTCGCCGTCGGTCAGCGAACGCTGCTCGCGCAACGGATCCCCGAAATGCCAGGGGACGACCGGATCGATGTACCCCGGCGGTGGTGGCACGGCGGCACCGGCTGCGAACCCCGAGGTCACCGCGACCCCTCGGTGCACGACCGGCACTGACCCTGCACCGCGACATGGGTCACGTCGGCGCGGAAGCCGTAGTCGGTCGCCAGGACGTCGATCAACCCCCGTGCGACGTGGGCAGGAACGCTCGTCACCGCGCCACACGACGCGCAGACCAGGTGGATGTGCGGATCGTCGTCGACCGAGTGGTACGTCGGTGCGCCGTGCCCGATGTGCGCGTGGGTCACCAGGCCGACGTTCTCGAGAACCTCCAGCGCCCGGTACACCGTCGACAGGTTCACCCCCGCGGCCGTTCGCTGGACCTGCGCGAGGATCTCCTCGGGAGTGCCGTGCCGCAACTGCTCGACCGCCTCCAGGACGAGTTGCCGCTGCGGGGTGACGCGGTACCGGCTGTCGCGCAGCCGCGACTCCCAGCCCGCGCTCACTGCCGATCGCCCGCCGGGTGCAGCTTGATCGCCAGGTGGTTGCTCATCGGTTGGCCCACCGCCGCCATGTCGAACGTCCACAGCAGGTTGCCGTCGACCAGGCCGTACATCCGCTCACCGCCGGCGTACTCCTTCGCCGAATCCGTCCGCGCCACGACGTCGGTCCGCAGTACGGCTCGCGCTCCGGTGATGCGCGCGTCGACGATTCCGGTGACCTCCAAGGATCCGACCCACACCTCGCTGTAGCCGGTCGGGTGCGCGAGCAGCACCTCGATCCCGTTGTCCGGTCGCGGGCGCCAGAAGCCGGACTCCGTCCCCAGCGGGCGCACGCGATCGCCGTCGTCGTCGAGCAGCCAGGTCCGGGACAGGTACGACAGGAAGGGCCGCCCATCGGTCGCGAAGACGGCCTCCTGGGCGAACACGAACGGTTCGACGGTCGGGTAGCGCCCCTCGCCGACGCCGACCCAGGTGCCGATCAACCAGGACAGCGGCCGCAGCGCCTCGGGCACCTCGACCGCGGACCCGTCCGCGGCGATCATCAGCTGCGACTGCTGAACAACTTGAACACGACCATGAACGCCACCCAGCCGACCGCAGCCATCGCGGCGACCAGCAACCCGGTGAAGACGACCTCGATCATGATCGCCAGGCTAGTGCACCGGTCCGGACCCGCACGCAGCGTCGTCGCACGCAGCGTCGTCGCACGCAGCGTCGTCGCCGGCCGTCGCCTCGACCGCCCAGGCGCCGATCCGATCGACGAGGGTCGGTCCGACCGCCGCCTCGGCGTGTCCCAGACCGCGCTCGATCCACACGTCGACCCGCACGCCGGCGGAACCGGCGGCCCGTTCCAGCGACCGCGCGTGCTCGACGGGGAAGTACCGGTCGACGTCGCCGTGGATGACCAGCAGCGGAACCCGCAGCGCGTTGGCCGCGTCGACGGGGGCGACGGGCGCCGGGTCGGGCCACCCGACACCGCTCACGCGGGTGCCGCGCACCCGCAGCACGAGTCGGCCGGTGCGGGTGAGGACCAGTCGATGCACCCACCGGGTCATCGACGTCCCGCGGTAGTACCAGAACGCGGGCGCGCTGACCGCGACGACCGCGTCGACGGCGCCCGCGCCGATCGCGGCCTGCCGGACGACGACGGCGCCGCCGAGGGAGAACCCGACGGGGACGACGCGTCGATACCCCAACTCGCGCGCCCACGCGACCGCGGCGTCGACGTCGTGGACCTCCGCGTCGCCGACGGTGGACGCGCCGCCGGAACGCCCGTGACCGCGCAGGTCGATCGCAACGACTCCGCCGAAGGCCCGCAGCCGCTCGATGATCCGCATCACCCGGACCTCGTGTTGGGTCGCGGTGAACCCGTGCACGACGATCAGCGCCAGGCCCCGCGCCGTCGCGCCGCCCGCCGCCGGACGGTGCGTCGCAGCGATGCGCACGCCGTCCGCGGTGACCAGCGTGCGGTTCTGCTCCTCGGCGCTCGTGCTCACGGTCGTCATTGTGCAAGTCGGGGCGTGCCGTAGCCTGGGGTGGTTCGGCGAAGGGAGGCGGCCGGTGCGCCTGACCGTCCTCACGCGCGCGCTCGAGCCGGCCGCCGAGGTCCTTCCCGCCCTCGCCCTGCTTCCCCATCGGGTACGCACGATGCCGGCGGAGCCGACCGCGCTGCTCACCGCTCCGGCGTGCGACGTCCTCATCGTCGACGCCCGACGCGACCTGCCGGCCACCCGCGGCCTGACGCGACTGCTGCGCCAGACCGGCGTCGGGGTCCCGCTGCTGCTCGTCACGACCGAGGGCGGGCTGATCGCTGTCCAGGCGGACTGGGGAATGGACGACGTCCTCCTCGACACCGCGTCCCCCGCCGAGGTCGACGCGCGCCTGCGCATCGCCGTCGACCGACTCGCCGCGGCGGCCGGTCCGGTGGAGTCCGTGCCGGAGACGATTCATCGCGGCGAACTGCACATCGACGAGGCCTCCTACACCGCACGCGTACGCGGTCGGGTCCTGGACCTGACGTTCACGGAGTTCGAACTGCTGAAGTTCCTCGCCCAGCACCCCGGCCGGGTGTTCACCCGGGACGCACTGCTGCAGGACGTCTGGGGGTACGACTACTTCGGCGGGACGCGTACGGTCGACGTCCACATCCGCCGGCTGCGGGCCAAGCTCGGTCCCGAGCACGACCGGCTGATCGGGACGGTCCGCAACGTCGGTTACCGCTTCGTCCCCGAACCGGCCGACCCCGCCACCCGGGCGACCCTCGGCGAGCACCGCGAGGACGAGGGCCACCGCGAGGACGGGGGCCACCGCGAGGACGGCGAGCACCGCGAGGACGGCGAGCACCGCGGGCACGCGAGCGCCGACCCGGCCCGCACGACCGGCTCGTTCGCCGCGCGCCGGCCATGACCGACCCCGTCGTCCACGCGGTCGAGCGGCTGGATCCGCACCAGGTCCGGGCGGTCCTCGACCTGATCGAACGCGCCGCCGAGACCGACGGCATGCGCCCGGTGTCCGAGCACGTCTGGCTGCACGTGCGCCACGGCAGCGAGGAGGACGCCTGCCACGTCCTGGCCACCGACGCGGCCGGGGTCCTCACCGGCTACGCCCATCTGGACGTCACCGACCCGGTCGACGGGGCGAGCGTCGAGATCGCCGTCGACCCCGGACATCGACGGTCCGGCATCGGCCACGCGCTCTTGGCCCGGGCGGTCGACTGCGCGCCGGGCGGTCGACTGCGCCTGTGGTCGCACGGCCGCGACGCGGCGGCCGAGGCCCTGGCGCACCGGTTCGGGTTCACCCGCGTGCGAACCCTGTGGCAGATGCGCCGGTCGCTGTTCGCCCCCCTGCCGCGCGAGCCGCTGCCCGCCGGCGTGCGGATCGCTGCGTTCCGCGAGGGCGTGGACGAATCCGCCTGGCTGGCCGTCAACGCCCGCGCGTTCACCGACCTGCCCGACCAGGGCGGTTGGCAACGCGCCGACCTCGACCTGCGGTTGCGCGAACCGTGGTTCTCCGCGGCCGGTTTCCTGCTCGCCTGGCGCGCGGACGACCTCGTCGGGTTCCACTGGACGAAGGTCCACGGCGGCGTGCACGAGCCGATCGGCGAGGTGTACGTGGTCGGTGTGGATCCCGTCGCACGCGGAACCGGTCTGGGCCGGGCGCTGACCCTCGCGGGACTGCACCACCTGCGCTCCTTGGACCTGACCCAGGCGATGCTGTACGTCGACGCGTCCAACACCGCGGCAGTGACGCTGTACGAGGGACTGGGATTCTCCCGGTGGGACACCGACGTGCTGTTCGCGCGCTGACTGGCCGGGTCCGATGTGGGACGATTCGCCCCGTGACCACGCCCACCGTCGAGTCGGTCCCGACCGATTCACCGAGTTCCTCGAACTCGCCGAGTGCCGCTGACCCGACGCTGCCCGACGACCGGTTCTCCGACCGCGAGTTGTCCTGGCTGGCGTTCAACCAGCGGGTCCTCGAACTCGCCGACGACGACGTCCTTCCCGTGCTCGAGCGGGCGAAGTTCCTGGCGATCTTCGCCAGCAACCTCGACGAGTTCTTCATGGTGCGCGTCGCCGGACTCAAGCGCCGCATCGCGACCGGCATCGCGGTGCTGACCGCGAGCGGTGACACCCCCCGCGAGGTGCTCGAACGCATCTGGCAGCGCTCCTACGACCTCCAGCGTCACCAGGCCGACCTGTTCGCGGCGTCGGTCCTGCCCGACCTGGAGGCGCACGGCATCCAGCTGCTGCGCTGGGACCAGTTGACGGCGGCCGAGCGCGCCGAGGTCAGCCTGTTCTTCGACGCGCGGGTGTTCCCGGTCCTGACCCCGCTGGCGGTCGACCCGTCCCATCCCTTCCCGTACATCAGCGGGCTGTCCTTGAACCTCGCCGTCGTCGTGCGCAACCCGCTGACCGGGACCGAGTTGTTCGCCCGGGTCAAGGTGCCCCCGCTGCTGCCCCGGCTGGTCGCGGTCGGCTCGCAGCGGTTCGTCCCGCTCGAGGACGTCATCGCCGCGCACCTGCACACGCTGTTCCCGGGCATGGAGATCCTGCAGACCCACACCTTTCGCGTCACCCGGAACGAGGACGTCGAGGTCGAGGAGGACGACGCCGAGAACCTGCTCAAGGCCCTCGAACGCGAACTGATGCGCCGCCGGTTCGGCCCGCCGGTCCGGCTGGAGGTCGAGGAGTCGATCGACCCACACGTCCTCGAGCTCCTCGTCAGCGAACTGGGCATCACCGAGCTGGAGGTCTTCCGGCTGCCCGGACCGCTGGACCTGACCGGTCTGTGGACGATCGTCGGCCTGGACCGCGACGACCTCAAGCAGCGCCGCTTCGTCCCCCGCACGTCCCGCCAGCTCAGCGAGGTCGAGTCGGCGTCGGCACCGGACGTCCTCGCGGTGATGCGCGAGCGCGACGTCCTCCTGCACCACCCGTACGACTCGTTCTCCACCAGCGTGCAGCTGTTCTTGGAACAGGCCGCGCGCGATCCGCACGTCCTCGCGATCAAGCAGACGCTGTACCGCACGTCCGGCGACTCCCCGATCGTCGACGCATTGATCGAGGCGGCCGAGGAGGGCAAGCAGGTCCTCGCCTTGGTGGAGATCAAGGCGCGCTTCGACGAGCAGAACAACATCGAGTGGGCGCGCAAGCTCGAACAGTCCGGCGTGCACGTGGTCTACGGCCTGGTCGGGCTGAAGACGCACAGCAAGTTGTCGATGGTCGTCCGCAACGACGGCGACCAGTTGCGCCGCTACTGCCACATCGGCACCGGCAACTACCACCCGAAGACCGCGCGGCTGTACGAGGACTTCGGCCTGCTCACGTGCAACCCGGCCGTCGGCGAGGACGTGTCCAACCTGTTCAACGTCCTGTCCGGCTACTCGATGAACACCGCCTACGAGCGGTTCCTCGTCGCCCCGCACTCGGTGCGCACCGGCCTGGTCGAACGGATCGAGCGCGAGATCGCCCACCACGAGGCCGGCCGCCCGGCGCGGATCCGCTTCAAGTGCAACTCCATCGTCGACGAGGGCGTGATCGACGCGCTGTACCGGGCATCGTGTGCCGGAGTCCGCGTCGACGTGTGGGTGCGCGGCATCTGCGCGATCCGGCCGGGTATCCCGGGGCTGAGCGAGAACATCCGGGTGCTGAGCATCCTCGGCCGGTTCCTGGAACACTCCCGTGCGTTCTGCTTCGACAACGGCGGCGACCACGAGGTATGGATCGGGTCGGCGGACCTCATGCACCGCAACCTGGATCGGCGGGTCGAAACCCTCGTCAGCCTCGTCGACCCCGAGCACGTCGCCGACGTCGACGCGCTGTTCGACTTCGCGTTCGACCCGCGCACGTCCGGCTGGGACCTGCGCCCGGACGGCACCTGGCACCGTCGTCTGCTCGACGCCGACGGCGCGCGCCTGCGCGACTACCAGGAGTCCCTCATCGAGATCAAGCGCAAGCGGGGCTTCGCCCCGTGACCTTGTCGACGCACCGCGAGGTCGAGCGCAAGCTGCGCGTCCACGCCCTGTTCGACCTCCCCGACCTGGCGGGCCTCGCGGACGTCGTGCATACGCACGAACCTGTCGTGTTGCGGGCGGTGTACCACGACACCGCGGCTTTGACCTTGTTCCGGTGGGGCGTGACGCTGCGTCGGCGCGAGGGCGGAACCGACAGCGGTTGGCACCTCAAGCTCCCCGTCGCCGGCGCGGACGGCTCGGCGCGCGACGAACTGCGCCTGCCGCTCGACGCCGGCGGAGTCGGTGCGGTGCCCGGTGCGCTGGTCGAGATCGTCGCCCCCCTGCTGCGCGACCAGCCGCTGCGCCCGGTCGTGGAGCTGTCGACCGAGCGCACCGCCCGGGTCCTCGCCGACTCCGCCGGACACGACCTCGTCGAGGTGGTCGATGACGTCGTCACGGTGCTCCGCGACGGCCGGGCGGTCAGCGTGTTCCGCGAGCTCGAGGTCGAGGCGATCGATGCCGGCGACCCGGCCGCACTCGCCCTGCTCGACGTCGTCGTCGCCCACCTGCGGTCCGCCGGCGGCGTCCCCAGCAGTGCCAGCAAGGCCGCGGCCGCGCTCGGCCCACAGGCGTCGGCACCGCCGGACGTCCCCGCGCTCGCGCTCCCGCCGGCTGACGGGCTGGCCGTCGACGCCCTCCGCGCGATCCTCAGCACCCACGTGCGGCACCTGCTGTTCGCCGACATCGGCGTCCGCCGCGACCTGCCCGACGCCGTGCACCAGATGCGCGTGGCCGCGCGGCGCCTGCGCAGCACGCTGCGCACGTTCGGCCCCCTGCTCGATCGCGACCTGACCGATCCCCTGGCCGTGGAGTTGAAGTGGATGGCGACCGAGCTCGGCGCGATCCGCGACACGGAGGTCATGCAGTCCCGTCTCGACGAGCACGCGGTCCAGTTGGCCGACCCGGCCGACACCGAACGCGCGCGGGCCGCGATCGACGCCGCGCTCGGCCAGCGCATGCACGCCGCCCGTTCCAGCGCCCTGGCGGCATTGCGCAGCGACCGACACAGCCAGTTGCTCGCCGATCTGGTCGCCGTCGCACTCGACCCCCCGGTGACCGACGCCGCCTACGCGACCTGCCAGGACGCGCTGCCCGCGTTGGTCGCCCGACCCTGGCACCGGCTCGTCCGCTCGGTGCGTGGCCTGGACCTGGGCGGCCCGAGCGTGGACTGGCACGCCGCTCGGATCACGGCGAAGCGGGCACGCTACGCCGCCGAGGCGACGTCGGAGGTCTTCGGCAAGTCGATGCGTTCCCTCGCCCGCTCGCTGGCGGTGGTCACCGAACTCCTCGGCGACCACCAGGACGCCCATGTGGCGCAGATACTCCTGCGGGAGATCGCGGCCTCGGCACACGCCGACGGCGCGACCGGACTTGCACTGGGTCGTCTACACGAGTTCGAGGTCGCCGAGGAGCAGCGGGATCGGCGCCGGTTCGTCGCGTACTGGCCGACCGCCGTCCGCCACGCACGCCGCGCGGGACTGCGACCGTGACGGCCGAGATCGTGGCCGCCGGGGTCGTCCTCGTCGGACACGGCCCGGCCGGCCCCACCGTCCTCGTCGTGCATCGCCCGCATCGGGCGGACTGGTCCTTGCCGAAGGGAAAGCTCGAGGTCGGCGAGTCGCCGGTGAGCGCCGCGGTCCGGGAGTGCTTCGAGGAGACCGGCGTCGCACCGGTCCTCCAGACCCGGCTGCCGACGCTGTCCTACCGCGTCGCCGGCCGCCCGAAGACCGTGCACTACTGGCGGGCCCGCGCGCGTTCCGACACCGGGTTCACCCCCACCGACGAGGTCGACGAGCTCCGGTGGCTGCCCGCGGCGCAGGCCGTGGCGTTGTTGACGTATCCGGCGGACCGCGGGACCGTCGCGACGGCGCTGGCGCTGCCGGAGACCAGCGCGCTGGTGATCCTGCGGCACGCCCACGCCGTCAAGCGCGCCCGGTTCGAAGGCGCTGACGACGCCGAACGGCCGTTGAGTGCGCAGGGGCTGGCACAGGCGCGAGCACTGGCCGCCGACGTTTCGGCCTTCGGCGACCTGGCGGTGCACTCCAGCACCGCGCGTCGGTGCCGGCAGACCGCCGAACCGGTCGCGGCGGTGCTCGGCACGGCGGTGGTCGACGAGCCGGCGCTGACGGAGGACGCGCACCGCCGGGACGAGGCGGCGACCCGGGCCCGGGCGGCCGCCCTGGCCCGCCAGTCCGGCCCGCTCGTGGTGTGCACGCATCGGCCCGTGCTTCCGACGTTCGTCGACGCCGCGGCGCGTGCACTCGGCGCGGACCCGACCGATGCCCAGTGGCACAACGCGTGGTCCCCCAGACTGCCGCCCGGCGGCTTCATCGTCGTGCACCGAAGCACCGGCGTCACCCCGCACCCCGTGGCGGTCGAGGTGCATCCGGCGGCCGACAGCCCGTCGGAGCGTGCGACGTGACCACGACGCGCGCACTGGTCGCCGCGGCCTGCCTGGCCGTCGCGGCCGCCGTCGGCGGATGTGCCGGCGACGGGCCGGCGGCCACCGGCTCCACCATCGAGCTCATGCCGTCGGCGAACCCGTTCACGTCCGCGGTCGTCTTCACCAACGGCCTGGGCACCGCCCGCCTGGCGATCACCAACACCGTCACGGTCGGAGCGGACACGACGACCCGCACCGGCGACGTCGTCGCGGCGATGGATCCGCGTGGCTACGGGTCCGGTGAGTGGACGCAGGGGCGGGCCACCGTCGAGGAGTTGGCGGCCGACAAGGCCGTGTACGAGCGCACGGCCGGAGCGACCGGCCCCTGGACCGCCCATCCCGAAGGGGAGCGGACGCTGACCAGCGCCCTGCTGGCACCGCTGACCGGTCTGGGCGAACTGTCCGACGTACGCGCCGAAGGGGCCGAGTCGATCGGCGACGTGATCGCGACCCGCTACACCGGCACCCTCGCGGCCACCCCGGACCGGCTACGGGCGCTGGGACTGACCGACGCCGACCTCGCCGTCGTGGGCGAGGCCGCGGCCGGCGCGCCGATCACCGTGACCGCCTGGGTCGACGGCAGCAACCGCATCGTGCGCGTCGACCGCGAGTACCGCGTGACCGCGCCGGACGGCACGCCGGTCCGTGCGGCCACGACCACCCGGATGCGGGAGTTCACCGCCGACCTCGACCTCGTGCCGCCCAAGAGCGGGGACGTCACGTCGCTGTCGCCCACGGGGACCGCCGACCCGGCGTCCCCCACCTGACGCGCCCGGCGCACGCGGCGGCACAGCGCCACCCGTGGATCAGCGTCGTCGCTACCCGTAGAACAGCGTCATCGCGATCGGGGCGATCGAGGCCTGCACGTTCCCGATGACCATCAACAGCAGGACGATGCCGGCCAGCGTCGCGGCAACACCGGCACCCAGCAGCGCGATGTCTCCGGGTCGGGTGAGCCGGCGAACGCGCGAGCGCCGCACGAGCGTGCGCCAGATCCACGCGCCCGCGGTCACCGCGACGCCCAGCAGGACGACGCACGCGACCGCCTTCGGGCGCTGCCAGGACAGCCGGTCGTCGATCGCCGCCTGCACGATCGGCGGTACGACCGGGGACGCCGAGTGGAGCCAGTCGGCGAACGCCTCGTACCGCGCAGCCCGCGCCGTCCCCGGTCTGGGGGACACCAGCAGGCCGAGCGATCCGGTGAACCCGCCCCGCGGGTTCGCCGCGTTGCTCACGTTGGCGGCGACGACCAGCGCCAAGAACGCTGAGAGGCCCGCGCCCAGAACCCCGAAGCACCCGTAGACGAACGCCTCGAACCGAGCGTGTGCCCGGCGCGCCCGGCCAAGACGCCGCCACGCGATGACGGTGCCGGCGGTCGACGCCACGGCGAAGGCCCCACCCACGACGACCAGCACCAGGTGGAACGTGGCGTAGTCGTCGATCAGGATCGTCAGTGCCGGGTTCGCGGCACCGGGGGCGGACACCAGGTCGACGAGCAGCGTGCGCAGGTCCTCGCCGGTGGCACTCACCCGGCGACGCCTGCGGCCACGGGCAGCGGCGGGGTCGAGGCGACGCGACCCGGGCGGACCCCGCGCACGATCAGTTGGACCGCGAACGAGATCTCGAAGGCGAACACGGGAACCGCGAGGAGCGCGGCGAGGGAGCCGCCACGATCGAGCACGCCGAACATCTGCGCCACGTTGCTGACGAGAACCAGCGCACCGCCGATGAGGCCGAGCAGGCCGATCCACAACGGTACCAACCGGGTCCGGTACACCGTCGCCGCGATGACCAGCGTCGTGACGCTGATCACCAGGCCCTGGCCGACGAGGAACGTGCCCTGGTGCACCGCGACGAGGCCTCGGGCCAGCGCCGGATCGGCGAGCGGCGCACCGGCCGCCGAGCCGTCGACGACGGTGGCGAGCGCGAGCATCGACGCGGCTCCCACCGCGATGACCGCGCCCTCCAGCGTGCGCAGCGCGGCGAAGGCCGGCGCGCCGATCGGCGCGTGCGGCGCCAGCACCGGCAGCAGCGCCACGCCGGTACCGACCACCCCGAGGGCCAGCAGGGTCTCCAGTGCGACCCCGAACAGGGCACTTCGGCCGGCTGCCAGCCCCGGATCGGCGAGGGTCGGTCCGTAGGCCAGGAGCGCCGCGACGGATGTGACGTGCGTGGTCAGGTACAGCAGCCCCGCGAGCAGGGCGGCCCTTCGGGTGGCGGTGGTCATCGTCGCTCGGTCTCCTCGTCGTCGTTCAGGTATACGGCGTATACCGGACGGGAGCATAGGTATACGCTGTATAGCGTGTCAACCCGCCGACCTACGCGACCGCGCGACCCTGCCGGCCGGCCGCGGCGCCGACCGCTGGACCGCGACGTCGTCCTGACCACGGCCGTGACCGTGGCCGACGAGGTCGGCCTCGAGGCGCTGACCATGCGACGGCTGGCCGATGCCCTCGCCGTCACGCCGATGGCCCTGTACAAGCACGTGTCCGGTCGCGACGAACTGGTCGACGGCATGGTCGACGTCGTCGTCGCGCGGATCGAACCCGTCGAGCCGGACCCTGACTGGCGCCGGGCCGTGCGTCGCCGGATCCTGTCCGCGCGCGCGACGATTCTGCGCCACCCGTGGGCGACCGATGCGATCGCGACCCGGACCCATGCGACGCCGACCGTGCTTGCCTACCTCGACTCCCTCATGGGCCTGCTGCTGGCCGGCGGCCTGTCCGTGGACCTGCTGCACAACGCGATGCACGCCCTGAGCACGCGGATGTGGGGGTTCACCCGGGAGGTGTTCCCGACCCCCGCCGTCCCGGCGGACCCGACCGAACGTGCCGCGATGTACGAACGGTTCCGGTCCGAGTACCCGAACATCGTCGCGATGTCGGCCGGCTCGGCGCATGCGGGTGCTGGATGCGACGCGCAGGCGGAGTTCGAGTTCGCGCTCGACCTGCTGCTGGACGGCATCGAACGCCGCCGCCTCGCCGAGGCACCACTGGGACCAGCGGGCAACTGAACTCCGGGACGGGGGCACAGGTGCCCGCCGGTCCCGCAAAGCGGGAGAAACGGAACGGGGGGTGAGCGGCGGCGGTCAGAGGGTGGCCGTCACGCCCTTGCCCAGGCACACCACGCCACCGTCGCTGACGGTGTACAGCCCGCGGTCGCGCTCGAGGTCGACGCCGATCTGGGCGCCGTCGGCGACGACGACGTTCTTGTCCAGGATCGCCCGGCGCACGACGGCGTTGCGGCCGATCCGCACGCCCGGCATGACGACGCTGCCCTCGACGTAGGCCCCGGCGCCGACACTGACGTTCGACGCGATGACCGACGTGCGCACGTGCGCACCGGAGATGATCGTGCCGGCGCCGACCATCGACTCGTGCGCGTTACCGCCCTCGACGAACTTCGCCGGCGGCAGCGGCGGCAGGTTCGACAGGATCGGCCAGCGTCGGTTGTACAGGTTGAAGATGGGATGGACCGACACCAGATCCATGTGCGCGTCGTGGTAGCTGTCCAGCGTCCCGACGTCGCGCCAGTACCCCCGGTCACGGTCGGTCGCCCCGGCGACCTCGTTCTCCGCGAAGTCGTACACCTGCGCCTCACCCTGCTCGGTCAGCGCCGGGATGATGTTGCCGCCCATGTCGTGGACCGACGCCGGGTCCGCGGCGTCCGCCTTCAGCACATCGATCAACGTCGCGGTGCTGAACACGTAGTTGCCCATCGACACATAGCAGTTCGCGTCGTCGCCCGGGATCGTCGGCGGGTCGGCGGGCTTCTCCAGGAAGCGGGCGATCCGCCGGCCGTCCGGTGCGGTCTGGATCACGCCGAACTGGCTCGACACCGACTTCGGCATCCGAATCCCCGCGACGGTGACTCCGGCTCCGCTGGCGATGTGCGCGTCGACCATCTGCATCGGGTCCATGCGGTACACGTGGTCGGCGCCGAAGACGACGACGTAGTCCGGCTCCTCGTCGTACACCAGGTTCAGGCTCTGGAAGATCGCGTCGGCGCTGCCGGTGTACCAGCGCGGACCCAGCCGCTGCTGGGCCGGCACGGGGGTGACGTAGTCCCCCAACAGCGTCGGCATCCGCCACGTCTGGGTCACATGCCGGTCCAGGCTGTGCGACTTGTACTGGGTCAGCACGCACACCCGCCGCAGCCCGGCATTGATCAGGTTCGACAGGACGAAGTCGATCAGTCGGTACGAACCGCCGAAGGGCACCGCCGGCTTGGCCCGGTCCGCGGTCAGCGGCATCAGCCGCTTGCCCTCGCCGCCGGCCAGCACCATCGCCAGCACCCTCGGTTCGCCACCCACATCGGCACCCTAGACCGTCGGACGGGGGCATGCCCCCGTTCGCGGGTCGCCGTTAGGCTCGTCGACGTGCACATCGCGACGCTGACCCGGGAATGGCCACCGGACGTCTACGGTGGCGCCGGCGTCCACGTCGAGCACCTGGTCGCCCAACTGCGCCGACGGATCACCGTTGACGTGCACTGCTTCGGCGATCCCCGCGCCGACGCGTACGCGCACGCCGTCCCGGCCGACCTCGCCAACGCGAACGCCGCGATCGGCACACTCGGCGTGGACCTGCGGATGGTCGCGTCGACGTCCGACGCGATCGACCTGCTCCACTCGCACACCTGGTACGCGAACCTCGCCGGGCACATCGGCTCGCTCCTGCACGGGATCCCCCACGTCCTCACCGCGCACTCCCTGGAACCGTTGCGGCCGTGGAAGGCCGAGCAGCTCGGCGGCGGCTACCGCGTGTCCTCCTGGGTCGAGCGCACCGCGTACGAGGCCGCCGCGCGCATCATCGCGGTCAGCGAGGGCATGCGCACCGACGTGCTGACCGCGTATCCCGACGTGGACCCCGAGCGGGTCGCCGTCGTGCACAACGGGATCGACACCGACGTCTACCGACCCGATCCGGCCACGGACGTCCTCACCGACGTCGGCCTGGACCCCGGCGAGCCCTACGTCCTGTTCGTCGGGCGCATCACCCGGCAGAAGGGCATCGTCCACCTGATCAACGCCGCGCACGCCTTCGCCGACGGCGTTCGCCTGGTGCTGTGCGCGTCGTCCCCGGACACTCCGGAGATCGGCGCCGAGACCTCGGCCGCGGTCGACCGGTTGCGCGCCGCGCGCGGGGCGGGATCGGTGGTCTGGCTCCAGGAGCAGGTCACCCGCCCCCGGCTGATCCAGCTGTTCACCCACGCCCTGGCGTTCGCCTGCCCGTCGGTGTACGAGCCGCTGGGCATCGTCAACCTCGAGGCGATGGCCTGTCGTACCGCCGTCGTCGCCGCCGCGGTCGGCGGCATCCCCGAGGTCGTCGTCGACGGCACCACCGGCGTGCTCGTCGCGTACGACGCGGCCGACACCGCCGGGTTCGAACGGGCCTTCGCCGACGCGGTCAACTCCCTGGTCGCCGATCCGGTCCGGGCGGCGGCGATGGGCGCGGCCGGTCGCGAGCGGGCCGTCGCCGACTTCGGCTGGGCCGCGATCGCCGACCGGACGATCGCGGTGTACGAAGCCGCCCTCGGCGTCTAGTGCGAGCACGCGCGTGACCGACCTCGCCGAGCCGGTTCCCGGCGTCCGTCTCGGCCATCGCCCGCACGCGATGTTGGGCTACGCGCTGTGCATCGGCGCGGCCGTGCTGTTCTCCATCAACGGCACCGTGTCCAAGGCGATCATGCTCAGCGGCATCGACCCCACCCGGCTGTCCCAGCTGCGCGTGACCGCGGCCTTCCTCGTCCTCCTCGTCGTCGTCGCCGTCACCCGACCCGCCGCGTTGCGCATCGCCCGCGACGAGTGGGGCGTCCTGCTCGCCTTCGGGATCCTCGGGGTCGCGATGACGCAGTACATGTACTTCGTCGCGATCCGCCTGCTCCCGGTCGGCATCGCCCTCCTGATCGAGTTCACCGCGCCGATCATGGTCGCCCTGTGGTTCCGGTTCGGCATGCGCGAGCAGGTGGACCGACGGGTCTGGCTGGGTCTCGCGCTCGCCCTGGCCGGCCTCGCCCTCGTCGGCCAGGTGTGGCACGGCTTCACCCTCGACGTCGTCGGAGTGCTGGCCGCGCTCGGCGCGGCCGCGTCGCTGGCGGTCTACTTCATCCTCGGCGACCGGCAGGTCCGCCGACCCCGGCCGCGCGATCCGGTGTCGTTGACGATGTGGGGGTTCGGCGCGGCCGCGGCCTTCTGGGCCGTCGCCTCGCCGTGGTGGTGGTTCCCGTGGTCCGAGCTCAGCGGCGCCGGCTTCCCGCTGGGTACCGACCACGCCGGCTCGCCGATCTGGGCGCTGGTCGTGTGGATGGTCCTCCTCGGCACGGTCGTGCCGTTCTGGCTCGAGGTCGAGGCGTTGCGCAACATCCGCGCGTCGCAGGCGTCGGTGATCGGAATGACCGAGCCGCTGCTCGCCAGCGCGATCGCCTGGATCGCGCTCGGCGAGGCCCTGTCCGGCGTGCAGGTCGTCGGCGCCCTGGTCGTGCTCGCCGGCGTCCTGCTCGCGGAGATGTCCCGCGCCTGACCGGTCCTCAGGTGACGAAGTTGTGCACCGCGTCGTAGTTCTCCGACTTGCGTCGGACCGCACCGACGACGCAGCCGACGACGAACACGATGACCGGCAACGCCACGAGGAACCAGCCCAGCCCGTTCATCTCGAACGGCCCCGGATCCGGGTTGTCGGCCGGACCGACACCGGCGAGCAGGTTGAACCGGCTGACCAGGGCGATCTCGCCGAGGCCGAGCAGGACCGCCGCGAGGATGGGGGCGATGAGGGTGTTCCACACCCGGGTGTCCTCGCGGGTCCGCCGGAAGTACACGACCACGGCGATGCTCACGAGGATCTCCGTCAGGACGATCGCCAGCACGGCGATGGCCGAGAACCAGTAGAAGATGTTCGTGATCGGGTCCCAGCCGAAGACGATCGCGACGACGATCATCGCCACGCCGATCACGAAGACGACCGTCGTCGCGGCGAACGGCGCCTGGAACCGGTTCGTGCGGTCCAGGCCCTTCGTGAGCACGCCCGCGCGCCCCATCGAGAACAGGTATCGCGAGGCACTGTTCTGGAACGCGAGCGTCGCGGCGAACAGCGACGTGAGGACGATCCAGCCGAGGACCTCGACCAGCCACGGTCCGACGAACCGGTCGGCGAGACCGAACAGCATCGCCGACGGATCCGCCAGTCCGCCGGTGACGTCGAGCACCTTGTTCTGGATGTCGTTCGCGCCCAGGCCCGTCACCAGTCCGAAGCCGACGAACGCGAAGAACGCGGTGATGAGCAGGACGGAGATGTACGTCGCGCGCGGCACGTTGC
>CAYMNG010000053.1:0-2122 GCA_964391765.1 uncultured Bifidobacteriaceae bacterium
GGCTGCAGCATCACGCGCACGCCGTCGCGGCCGCGTCCCACCCCGGCGGGCCCGCGGGGTACGTCGCCCACCTGCGCGGGTCGCTCGACGCCGCAGGCGGCACCGACGTCCGGGCCTACGGCGGCGGGGGCGGGGTCATCGTCCCGGCCGAGATCGCCCTGCTGCGCGAACGCGGGGTGCGGGTGTTCTCCCCCGAGGACGGGCAGACCCTGGGCCTGGACGGGATGATCGCGCAGATCGTCGCCGAGTGCGCCGCGCGCCCGGCGTCCCCGCCGCCGGACCTGGCCACCGCCCTGGCCGGCGACGACCGTGCGCTCGGCCGGGTGATCAGCGCCCTCGAGGCCGGGGCGGCACCGGCCGAGTGGGCGGACGCGCTGGCGGAACGCGCGGGCGCGCGCACGCCCGTCCTCGGCATCACCGGGACCGGTGGGTCGGGCAAGTCCTCGCTCACGGACGAGTTCTTGCGCCGACTGCGCATCGACGAGGGCGACCGGGTGCGCGTCGCCGTCCTCGCCGTCGATCCGACCCGCCGTCGCGGCGGCGGGGCGCTCCTGGGTGACCGCATCCGGGTGAACAGCGTCGAGCAGCCGTCGGTGTTCTTCCGGTCCCTGGCCACTCGCGGCGCCGCGTCGGAGATCCCCGAGCACCTGGCCGCGATCATCACGCTGTGCCGGGCGACGCACGACCTCGTCGTCGTCGAGACGCCGGGGATCGGCCAGGGGGACGCCGGCATCGTGCCGTTCGTCGACGTGTCGACGTACGTCATGACACCGGAGTTCGGCGCGGCCTCGCAGTTGGAGAAGATCGACATGCTCGACTTCGCCGACGTCGTCGCGATCAACAAGTTCGACCGGCGCGGCGCCCAGGACGCCCGCCGCGACGTCGCCCGGCAGCTGCTGCGCAACCGGGGGGACTTCACCGGCTCATGGGAACAGATGCCGGTCTTCGGCACGTCCGCGGCCCGGTTCGACGACGACGGCGTCACCGCGTTCTACCAGGCCGTGCGGGACCGCCTGATCGCGCACGGTCTGCGCGTCGGCCCGGGCACCTTGACGCGCGTCGAAACGCACGAGCCGACCGGCCTGACGTCGGTCGTCCCGCCGGCCCGCAGCGGTCACCTCGCCGACGTCGCGGCCGCGGTCCGCGCGTACCACGCGGCGACCGCCGACCAGGAGCGCGCCGCCCGGCTGGCCGAGCAGGTCACCGTCACCGCCACGCACCTGGCACAGCGGGGCGCGGACACCTCGGCCGTCGCCGCCCTGCTGGCCGACGCGAAGGCCGCCGTCGACCCGAGCACCCGGACGCTGCTGGAGTCCTGGCCGGCGCTGCGCGCGCTCTACGCGGCCGACGACCTCGCGCTGCGCGTGCGCGACCGCGTCGTGCGCTCCCCGTTGGTGCGCACGACCCAGTCCGGCACGCCGGTCCCGCGGGTCTGCCTGCCGCGCACCGACGAAGCCGGCGCCGTCGTCCGGTTCCTGCGCGAGGAGAACGTCCCCGGGTCGTTCCCGTTCACCGCCGGGGTCTTCGCCCTCAAGCGCGACGCCGAGGCGCCGACGCGCATGTTCGCCGGCGAGGGCGACGCGTTCCGCACGAACCGCCGCTTCCACCTGCTGGCCGCGGGCCAACCGGCGACCCGGCTGTCGACCGCGTTCGATTCGGTCACCCTCTACGGCCGCGACCCGGACGAACAGCCGGACGTGTACGGCAAGGTCGGCACGTCCGGGGTGTCGATCGCGACCCTCGACGACATGAAGGAACTGTTCGCCGGATTCGACCTGTGCGACCCGTCGACGTCGGTCTCGATGACGATCAACGGACCGGCGCCCACGATCCTGGCGATGTTCCTCGTCACGGCCATCGACCAGCGACTGGCCGCGTTCGCCACGGAGAACGGCCGGCCGCCGAGCCCGGCGGACGCCGCACGGATCCGCGAGTGGGTCCTGGCCAACGTGCGCGGCACGGTGCAGGCCGACATCCTCAAGGAGGACCAGGGGCAGAACACGTGCATCTTCTCGACGGAGTTCTCCTTGCGCTGCATGGGTGACGTGCAGCAGTTCTTCGTCGACAACGGCGTGCGCAACTTCTACTCGGTGTCGATCTCCGGCTACCACATCGCCGAGGC
>CAYMNG010000053.1:2132-17971 GCA_964391765.1 uncultured Bifidobacteriaceae bacterium
TCCCAGCTCGCGTTCACGCTCGCCAACGCGTTCACCTACGTCGAGGCCTACCTCGCCCGGGGGATGCACGTCGACCAGTTCGCCCCGAACTTCTCGTTCTTCTTCTCCAACGGGATGGACGCCGAGTACACCGTCCTGGGCCGGGTCGCGCGGCGGATCTGGTCGATCGCGATGCGCGACCACTACGGCGCCGACGAGCGCAGCCAGAAGCTGAAGTACCACGTCCAGACCTCGGGTCGCTCCCTGCACGCGCAGGAGATCGCGTTCAACGACATCCGCACGACGCTGCAGGCGCTGTGCGCGATCTACGACAACTGCAACTCCTTGCACACGAACGCGTACGACGAGGCGGTGACGACCCCGAGCGAGCAGTCCGTGCGGCGGGCGCTGGCGATCCAGTTGATCATCGACCGGGAGTGGGGCCTGGCCGGCAACGAGAACCCGCTGCAGGGCGCCCACATCGTCGACGAGCTCACCGACCTCGTCGAGCAGGCGGTCCTCGCCGAGTTCGATCGGATCGCCGAGCGCGGCGGCGTCCTCGGCGCGATGGAGACCGGCTACCAGCGCGGTCGCATCCAGGACCAGTCGATGCAGTACGAACGACGCAAGCACGACGGTTCGCTGCCGATCGTCGGCGTCAACACGTTCCGCGACGCCGACGACCGTGACTCCGACGGCCCGGCCCTGTCGCTGTCCCGTGCGACCGAGGCCGAGAAGCGGTCGCAGGTCGCGCGCCTGGCCCGCTTCCACGACGAGCACCGCGAGCGGTCCGGGCCGGCGCTGGCTCGGCTGGCGCGCGTCGCCGCCGCCGGTGGCAACACGTTCGCCGAGCTGATGGAGACCGTCTGCTCCCTCGGGCAGATCACCGCGACCTTCTTCGAGGTCGGCGGCCAGTACCGACGGGGCATCTGATGGCCGACGACGCACGCGCACAGGAGGTCGATGTGTCAGGCGCCCGGGTGCCGGCCCAAGATCCGATCGAGGAGGCGCGCCGGCAGTGGATCGCCCACGGGTGGGCCGATGCCGCCGACGGCATGGCGGCGGTCACCTCGATCGTTCGCGCCCAGCAGATCCTGTTGCAGCGCATCGACACCGTCCTGCGTCCCCTGGACCTGACGTTCGCGCGCTACGAGATCTTGACCCTGCTGTCGTTCACCCGCGCCGGCGCCCTGCCGATGACCCGCATGGGCGCGCTGCTGCAGGTCCACCCGACGAGCGTCACCAGCGCCGTCGACCGCCTCGAGACGCAGGGCTTCGTCGAGCGCGTGCCCCATCCGACGGACCGCCGCGCCGTGCTCGCGTCTATCACCGACACCGGCCGCGACCGTTCGCTCCAGGCGACCGCGGCGCTGAACGCGCGGGTCTTCGCCCGACTGGGGATCTCGGCGAACCAGACGAACCAGCTCCGCTCGGTGCTGCGCGCGCTTCGCGCCAGCGCCGGCGACTTCTGACCGGGTGCGTCGCGCACCGCGGCACGACGAGGAGGACGACGCGAGGATGAACCGACTGGGAGTCGTCGGCTGCGGTGTCATGGGTGCCGGCATCGTCGAGGTCGGTGCCCGCGCCGGATGCGACGTCGTCGTCGTCGACGCGGTACCGGCCTCGCTCGCGGCCGCCCGGGACGCGATCGCGGCGTCGTTGGCCAGGTCCGAGGCGGCCGGCCGCCTCGGCGAGCCGGCCGCGGACGTCCTCGCCCGGATCACCTTCGCGGCCGACACCACGGCCCTCGCCGATCGGCAGATCGTGATCGAGGCGATCCGGGAGGACGTCGACGACAAGGTCGCGCTGATCGCGGCCCTCGACGCCGTCGTCGAGCCGACGTGCATCATCGCGACGAACACCTCGTCGATCCCCGTCGTCCGGATCGCCGCCGCGAGCGACCACCCCGGGCGGGTCGTGGGCCTGCACTTCTTCAATCCCGTCCCCGTCATGGCCCTCGTCGAGGTCGTCGCCTGCCTGCTCACCGACCCGGCCGTCGCCGACGCGGCGCACGCGTTCTGCGTCGACGTGCTCGGCAAGAAGGCGATCCGCGCCGGCGATCGCGCCGGCTTCGTCGTCAACGCGATCCTCGTGCCCTACCTGCTGTCCGCGATCCGGGCACTGGACGGCGGCGTGGCGACCCGCGAGGACATCGACGACGGCATGGTCGCCGGCTGCGGCATGCCGATGGGGCCGCTGCGCCTGTGCGACCTGGTCGGCCTGGACACCATGCTCCTGGTGGCGCAGAGCCTGTACGCGGAGTACCTCGATCCCGCGTTCGCCCCGCCGCCGTTGCTGCGCCGGCACGTCGAGGCCGGCCTGCTGGGCCGCAAGTCCGGTCACGGCTTCTACGCGTACCCGCCGCGCTGATCACCGGCACCGGGACGGGGGCGATCGGCTCACACCGGCGGCGACTCGGTGACGTCGCTACTGCTGGACCGGATGACCAGGACGATTCCGGCGGCCATCACGGCGATCGCCGGCCACACCGCCGCCACCGGCCACTGGCCCATCGCCGCGGCCGCGATCAGTACCGCGCCGGGGACCTCGAGCAGGATCGCCAGCGACACGACCGTGGCCGACGTCGTCGCGAGCACCTTGTTGATCAGCGTGTGCCCGAGCAACTGCGCGCCGAGGGTCAGCAGCACGATCAACCCCCAGGCAGGGACCGGGAAGCCGGCCAGCGGCGTACGCACGACCAGGCACAGCACGAGCAGCAACGCCGCCGCCGTCGCGTACAGGCCGGTCGTCAGGACGGCGGTCGACACCGTCCGCCGCGCCTGCTCGGACGCGGTGACGTAGGCCGCCGCGAGGACGGCGCCGAGCAGTGCGAGCAGGTCGCCGACCAGGTGCCGCGGGTCGACCGAGACGTCGACGCCGGTGAGCACCAGGACCCCGCCGAGGGCGACGGCGATCCCGGCCCACGCCGATCGCGGCAGCCGGGTGCCGCGGCGGGCGGCGAACAGCGCGGCCCACACCGGCTGGGTCGCGACCAACGCGGTCGACGACGCGATCGTCGTCAGGCGGACCGACGGGATCCAGGTCGCGAAGTGCGCACCGAGGAAGGCGCCGGCGAGCGCCACCGTCGCCCACTCCCGCGGCCGGACGCGTCGCAGGTGCGCGCGCTGGCGCAGCGCGATCCACGGTGCCGTCAGGCCCGCACCGAGGAAGCAGCGCCAGAACGCGATCGCCAGCGCCGGGGCGGCGGTCAGGGCGATGATCGGCGCCGACGAGGAGATGAACGCGACCGCGACACCCAGCCACACGAGGTCGGCGGCCGGCGGTCGGCGCAACGACGCACCGGGCACGCCCGAGCCTGGCCTCACCCCCGGCCTCCCTTCGGTGTCGGCGGTAGCCTTCCGGCGTGACGACCGGTGCCGCCTCGCGCATGTTCCTCGCGCGCCTGGCCGGTGTGCGCGTGTTCGATCCCAACGGCGACCCGGTCGGCAAGGTACGCGACGCCATCGTCGTGCTGCGCATCGGCGCGAACGCCCCGCGCCTGACCGGCCTGGTCGTCGAGGTGCCGCCCCGGCGGCGCATCTTCGTCCCGATGACGAAGGTCACCGCGATCGACGCCGGTCAGGTCATCGTGACCGGCACGGTGAACCTTCGCCGGTTCGAGAAGCGCAGCAACGAGTCCCTCGCGGTCGCCGAACTGCTCGATCGGGTCGTGGCGCTCACCGAGACCGGTGATCAGGTCTCCGTGCTCGACCTCGCGGTCGAGCGGACCGCGTCGCGGGACTGGGTCGTGACGCAGCTGTTCGTCCGCCGACCCGGCGGCGGGCTGGGCCGGCGTGGATCGACGCTCATCGTCGACTGGCGCGCGGTCACCGGCCTGTCGCTGTCCGCGGCCGACCAGCCGGCCGAGCAGGCGCTCGCCCGGATGGACGCCATGCGCCCGGCCGACATCGCCCAGGTCCTGCAGGATCTGCCGGCCACGCGCCGGATCCAGATCGCCCGGGACCTCGACGACGAGCGGCTCGCCGACATCCTCGAGGAGCTGCCCGAGGACGAGCGGGTCGAGATCGTGCAGACCCTGGAGGCCGAGCGGGCCGCCGACGTCTTGGAGGAGATGGACCCCGACGACGCCGCCGACCTGCTCAGCGAACTGCCGCCGGACCAGGCGGCCGACCTCCTGGAACTGATGGAACCGGAGGACGCCGACGACATCCGCCGACTGCTGTCCTACGACGACCTGTCCGCCGGCGGCCTCATGACGACCGAGCCGATCATCCTCACGCACGACGCGACGGTGGCCGACGCGCTCGCCCGGATCCGCAACCCCGACCTCCCGCCGGCCCTGGCGTCGCAGGTCTACGTCACCCGCTCACCGACGGAGACACCGACCGGCCGGTACCTGGGTGCCTGCCACTTCCAGCAACTCCTCCGCGAGCCCCCGGCGACGCTGGTGTCCGCGCTGATCGACACCGAACTCGTCCCGGTCGGTCCGCAGACGCCGCTGGACGCGGTCGCCCGCTACTTCGCGACCTACAACCTCGTCGCGTTGCCGGTCGTCGACGCCAACGGCCACCTGCTCGGCGCGGTGACCGTCGACGACCTCATCGACCACATGCTGCCCGAGGACTGGCGCGACGCCGATGCGGCGTCGGGAGCCGGCGGTGGCTGACCGCCCGCGCCGCCGCGACGGCATCGACATCCCGCGGGGCAGCAGCCGGTCGCTGCGCCCCACCGTCGACACCGAGCGGTTCGGCCGACTGTCGGAGAGTGTCGCCCGGCACATCGGGTCGTGGGCGTTCATCGCCTGGATGACCGTCGCGATCATCATCTGGATCGCACTGAACCTCGTGCTGGCGGCGAAGGCCCCGGACCCGTTCCCGTTCATCTTCCTGACGCTGCTGCTGTCGCTCCAGGCCTCGTACGCGGCCCCGCTCATCCTGCTCGCGCAGAACCGCCAGGCTGATCGCGACCGCGTGCAGTTCCAGGAGGATCGGGCGCGCACCGAGCGCCTGCTCGCCGACTCGGACTACCTCGCGCGCGAGATCGCGGCGCTGCGCCAGGCCCTCGGCGACGTCGCCACGCGCGACTACGTGCGCGGCGAGCTGCGCGACCAGGTCGACGAGATCGTCGAGCGGCTCACGCGGCACGCGATGGACCGCGAACACCGGGGCGCACCACACGGCGGCGAGACCGGCGACCAGCCCTGACCGCGCCGGACCCCGCCGGACCTCGGCGTCTAGGGTCGTCGACATGAGCCTGCCCACCGCCGACGCGATCACCGCCGCCCTCGCCACCGTCAAGGATCCGGAGATCAACCGGCCGATCACGGATCTGGGCATGGTGAAATCGGCGACCGTCCACGACGACGGCAGCGTCGACGTGGCGGTATGGCTGACGATGGCCGGCTGCCCGATGCGCGACGCGATCACCGACCGCGTCCGCACCGCGGTCGGTTCGGTGCCCGGGGTCGCCGAGGTCCGGGTCGAGCTCGACGTCATGAGCGACGAGCAGCGCGCGGCCCTGCGCGAGCAGTTGCAGGGCCACGCCGAGCGCGAGGTCCCGTTCAACCGGCCGGGGTCACTGACCCGCGTCTACGCGATCGCCTCGGGCAAGGGCGGCGTCGGCAAGTCCTCGGTGACGGCGAACCTCGCCGTCGCGATGGCCCGGCTCGGGTTGACCGTCGGCCTGCTGGACGCCGACATCTACGGCCATTCGATCCCGCGGATCATCGGGGTCACCGACCCGCCCAACCGCGTCGAGGGCATGATCATGCCGCCGCAGGCGCACGGGGTCCGGGTCATCTCGATCCTGCCCTTCAAACCCGGCGGGTCGGCCGAGCCGGTCGCGTTCCGCGGACCGATGCTGCACCGGTACCTGAACTCGTTCCTGACCGACGTGTGGTGGGGCGACCTGGACGTCCTCCTGCTCGACCTGCCGCCCGGGACCGGCGACGTCGCGATGTCGACGGCGCAGTTGCTGCCCGGCGCGCAGATCGTGCTCGTCACCACGCCACAGCCGGCCGCCGCCGAGGTCGCGCTGCGCGCGGGCACCCTCGCGTCGCTGACCCACCAGAAGGTCGCCGGCGTCATCGAGAACATGAGCGGGTTCCCGTGCCCGCACTGCGGGGAGCCGATCGACCTGTTCGGCATCGGCGGCGGGTCGATCGTCGCCCAGTCCCTGACCAAGCAACTCGGTGCCGAGGTGCCGCTGCTCGGTCAGATCCCGTTCGATCCGGACCTGCGGGTCGGTGGCGACGCCGGTCAGCCGTTGGTCCTGGCCCACCCGGACGCACCGGCCGCCCGGGTGCTCACCCAGATCGCCGAACGGCTGGGCAAGCGCCCGCGCGGCCTGGCCGGGGTGTCGCTGGGGCTCACGCCGACGTGACGACCCGTGCCGGGTGCTCCGTCCCGCACTTCGTGCACATGCGCCCGGCCACATCGGCCTCGAAGTCCGCGTAGACCGGCGGCAGGTCGGCGACGATGTCGGTCACCTGGAGCTCCACCGACCGGACCAGGTTGTCGCAGTTCGGGCAGTACCACTCGAACCGCTCGGTCGTCCCCGGCTCGCGCACGCGTTCGACGACGATCCCGATCGAACCGGGCTCGGGCCGCTGCGGGGAGTGCGGCAGACCACGCGGCAGCATCCACATGTCTCCTTCGCCGATGTCGACCCGACGCCGGCCGTGCGGGGTCATGACGATCAGGTGCATGTTCCCCTTGACCTGGTAGAAGTACTCCTCGTACGGGTCGACGTGGAAGTCGTCGCGCTCGTTCGGGCCGCCGACGATCTGGACGATGAAGTCCTCGCCGGTGGGCAGCACCTGGCGGTTGTTCACCGGCGGGCGCAGCGTCGGGCCGAACTCGGCGAGCCAGTGCGGGAACGAGACCGGGTCGGGGACGGTCGTCATCGGGGTGCTCCTGTCGGTTCGGGTCGGGGCGCTTCGATCGGGCCGCGTACGGCGTGGGCGATGACCTGGATCTCGACGACCAGGTCGGGGTGCGGGAGCGCGGCGACCGCGACGGTCGTCCGCGCCGGGCCGGTCTCGGCGGCGAAGTACTCCGCGTACGCCGCGTTGTAGCCGTCGAAGTCGGCCATACTCGTGAGGAAGGTCGTCACCTGGACGACGTCGGCCAGGTGCGCGCCGGCGGCCCGGAGGATGCGATCGATGTTCTCGATCACCGCGCGGGTCTGAACGGCGATGTCGGTCGTCAGCGTCCCGTCGTCGGCGCGGCTCGCCCCGGCGATGGACCCGTCGGGTCGTCTGCTGCTCGTGCCGCTGACGAAGACCAGGTCGCCGGCGCGGTGAGCGTGCGGGTACGCCCCGCGCGGGGCGGCAGCCTCGGGGAGCACGATCGCCTGGCGGCCTGAGCCCGGCTGGGGTGTGTGGTCCGGCATCGGTACCTCCGTTCGCGTGCTGCGCCGAGGCGAGGTCAACCGTCGAGGAATCGCAGTGCGTTGTCGCGCAGTATCGCGGTCTTCTCCACCGGTGTCAGCAGGTCGTTGTCCCGCACCGACGCGCCGGCGGGCACCTCTCCCAAGGGGTACGGATAGTCGCTGCCCATCACGACGTTCTCCGCGCCCATCATGTCGACCAGGTACCGGACGGTCCGCTGATCGAACACGACGCTGTCGACCAGGAACCGTCCGACGTAGCCCGACGGCGCGAACTGCGAGCCACGGACCACGTCCGGGCGCATCCGCCAGGCGTTGTCGACACGGCCGAGCCAGAAGGCGAACGACCCGCCGCCGTGGGCGAAGCAGATGCGCAGGGACTCCGGCAGCTGATCGAAGACCCCGCCGAGGACCATCGCCAGGATCGACAGGTGCGTCTCCGCCGGCATCCCCGCCAGCCACTGCGCCATCCATCGGTCCAGGCGCGGCGAGGAGGCCATATCCCACGGATGGACGAACACCGGGGTTCCCGATGCGGCGCAGTGCTGCAGGAAGGTGACGATGCCGGCGTCGTCGAGGTCCCGGTCGCCGACGTGGTTGCCGATCTCCACGCCGCGATGGCCGGCGGCCAGGCAGCGGTCGAGTTCTGCGCAGGCGGCGTCGGTGTCCTGCAGGGGCACCTGACAGAACGGAAGGAGCCGATCGGTCGCCTCGCCGCAGATCTGCAGGGCCAGGTCGTTGAAGATCCGCGCGACCGCCGCGGCCTGCCCGGGCGGGCGGTCGTACGCGAAGAACACCGGGGTCGGTGACACGACCTGGGTACCGACACCGCAGGCAGCCATGTCGGCCAGGCGGGTCTCGGCGTTCCACGCGCGGTCGGTGATCGCCCGGAACTCCCGGTCCCCGAGCATCATCATCGCCTCGCGTTCGGACTCCACGCGCAGCCACGGCCACGGGCCCGCGCCGAGTCCGCGCAGGTCGGGCCAACCGCGCGGCACGTAGTGGCTGTGGACGTCGATCGCGGCGACGGGGCTCATGTCGTGTCGGGGTCGTAGGACGGTCGAGCCTGCGGCGGGTCACCGGCGTCGGCGGCGGTCGGCTTCGGCGCGGTCGGCGTCGACTCCGTGCCCGGGTCGGTGGACCCGTCGAGCAGCCCGGCCGCCAGCCGGCGGGGGTGGAACTCCTGCAGCGACTTGACCGTGTCCACGGCGTCGGACAGGTCGATCCCGGCGGAGTCCACGAGGTCCTTGCGGGCGCCCGAGGCCATCTGTCGGATCTGCCCCAGCCACTTCGCCGCGTCGGCCGCGGCCCGCGGCAACCGGTCCGGACCGAAGACCAGCAGCGCGATCAGGGCGATGACGACGATCTCGCCGATGCCGATGTCGAACACGATCAGCCGCTCCCGTCGTCGCCGAGGACCAGCTCGGTGGACGCCTCGGTGCCGCTGCGCTCGTAATGGATCGTGACGGTGTCGCCCGGGGCGAAACTGCGCACGGCGACGACGAGTTCGGTCGCGTCGTCGATCACGCGGTCGTCGACCCCGGTGATCACGTCGCCGGCCCGAAGTCCCGCGTCGGCGGCCCCGGTACCGGGCGTCACCGACCCGACCCGCGCTCCGGTTCCGGTGTACGCCAGGTCGAGCTTGACCCCCATCAGCGGGGTGCGGGACCGGCCGGTCGAGATGAGCTCCTCGGCGATCCGCTTGGCCGAGTTGCTCGGGATCGCGAACCCCAGCCCGATGTTGCCGGCCTCGGCGTTCGGGTCGGTCACCAGGCTCGCGATCGCCGACGTGACCCCGACGACCTGTCCCGTCCCGTCGAGCAGCGGCCCGCCGGAGTTGCCGGGGTTGATCGCCGCGTCCGTCTGGATCGCGTTGATGTACGCCAGATCCGACCGGTCGCCGGCCGTCACCGGACGATCGAGCGCGCTGACGATCCCTGCGGTCACCGTGCCGTCCAGGCCCAACGGCGCACCGATCGCGATGACCTCGTCGCCGACGTGGATCGCCGCGGAGTCACCGAACGAGACCGCGGGCAGGCCGGTGCGATCGACCTTCACGACGGCGAGGTCGTAGGAGGGGTTCGTGCCGACCACCGTGCCGGCGGTCCGTGTTCCGTCGGCGAACACGACCGTGAGAGTGCCACCGTCGGCGACCAGGTCGACGACGTGGTTGTTCGTCAGGACGTACCCCCCGGGCCGGATGACGAACCCCGATCCGCTGCCGGACTTCGCGGTCCCCTCGGCCAGGATCGACACGACCGACGGCAACGCCGAGGCGGCGATCGAGGCGATGTCCCCCTCCGCGTGCGTACCGACCGGGTGCGCGGGGGCGACCGGCGGCGCCGCGGCGGCCGACCCGTCCTTCGCCCGGTCGACACTGCGCCCGGCCGCGTACCCGGCCAGCCCGGCGAACGCACCGACGACGGCGGACACCACGACCGCGATCACCACCGTGCCCAGCAGGCCCGGCCCGCGGCGCACGACGCGCGGCGGCTGATCGGCCATGGGTGCTCCTGTCCTCGGCTCGTCGGCCACGACGTTCGTCCCCGAGGGTAGTTGACTAGGCTGCACCCTCGGGCGGCCGCGGGGCGGTCCCCTCGCCCGCGGATCACGGAGGTGCCCCATCGACAGCGCAATGACCGACCCCCCGATGCCGGCGGCCGACGTCCCGTCCGCCCTGTCCTGGGCCTACGTCGACGGCTGGCCCGAGGAGGGTCTGCCGATCCGTGAGGCGCGCGTTCGCGGCGACGAACTCGGCTGTCCGGCGATCAGCCGCCCGGGGGCGGCGCTCCTGCAACTGCTCGCCTCGTGCCTGTCCGCCGGCGCGGTCGTCGAGATCGGTACCGGCGCCGGCGTCTCCGGTGCCGCACTGCTCGCCGGGATGACCCCGACGGGGGTCCTGACGAGCATCGACGTCGAGGCCGAGCACCAGCGCATGGCCCGCGAGATGCTCGTCGGGCTGGGCTACGACCACACCCGGGTCCGGCTCATCGCCGGCCGCGCACTGGACGTCCTGCCGCGGCTGTCCGACGCCGCGTACGACATCGTGTTCATCGACGGCGACAAGACCGAGTACCCCGCGATCCTCGCGCAGGCCAAGCGGCTGCTGCGCGACGGCGGACTCGTCATCATGGACAACATCTTGTGGAGCGGGCGGGTCGCGGACCCGGCCGAGCGCGATCCGCAGACCAACGCCCTGCGCGACGCCGCGGCACTGGTCAAGGCCGACGACGAGTGGCTGCCGACCCTGTTGTCGGTGGGCGACGGGCTACTCGTCGCGGCACTGCACCGCACCGAGCCGGTCGACCAGGTCTGAGCCAGACGCGCCAGACGTACGAAGGCCCCGGACGGATCCGTCCGGGGCCTTCGTACGTTCGTCGTCAGGCGAACAGGGCCAGCAACTTCGCGCCGAGGTCCTTGGCCTCCTCCGCATTGAGTTCGACGACCAGTCGGCCGCCGCCCTCCAGGGGCACCCGCATCACGTAGCCACGGCCCTCCTTGGTCACCTCGAGCGGACCATCGCCCGTTCTCGGCTTCATCGCGGCCATGCACGTCCCCTTTCGCCGGTCGGTCACCCGGCCCGCCGTCGCACCCGCGAGCCGATGGGCGCGTTCGAGCGCCGCGGACATTATCGCCGACGGGTCGGACGCCGGATCCTCCGGGTCGCGTGCTAGCCCGGCTCGCGCAGTCGGTCGATCTGCTCCTGCAGGTCCGCGAGCGTCGCGTCGACCTCGTCCATCCGGTACCCGCGCGCGACGACGTCGAAGGCCGGCCGGCCATCGTGGACGGCCGGCCGCAGGTCGGGCTCGGCGGCCGGCAGGTCGCCGAACAGCCCGAGGACGGCCAGGAACCCGACCGCGACCACGGCCAGGGCGACGATCACGAACAGCCAGGTCACGGGGACATTCCACCACGGCCCCGCGGCCGGGTCGTCGCGACTTGCGCGCCGACGCGATTAGTTCTATATTCAACGATATAGATGAACCATCAACTAATTACTCCCGAGGAGAAGCCATGAGCACGAGCACCGCGACCGGGCTGGCCACCGCCGCCGGCACCTGGGTCATCGACACCGCCCACACCACCATCGGCTTCAGCGCCCGGCACGCGATGGTCGCCAAGGTGCGCGGGTCGTTCGCGGACTTCGCCGGCACCTTCACCATCGACGCCGACGACGTCGCCGCGTCGTCGGCCCAGGTGACGATCCAGGCCGCGAGCATCGACACCAAGACCGCCGACCGCGACGCCCACCTGCGTTCGGCCGACTTCCTGGACGTCGAGAAGTTCCCGACGATCACCTTCACCTCGACCAACGCCACCGCCGACGGCACCGACGTCGTTCTCACCGGCGACCTGACGATCCACGGTGTGACCAAGCCGGTCGCGATCCGGTTCGAGCTCGTCGGCGTGAGCCAGGACCCGTGGGGCAACACGAAGGTCGGCTTCGAGGGCAGCACGAAGATCAGCCGCAAGGAGTTCGGCCTGGTCTGGAACGCCGCACTGGAGACCGGTGGCGTCCTCGTCAGCGACGAGATCAAGATCGACCTCGACGTCGAGGCCGGCAAGCAGGCCTGACCGCGCACAGCGACAGCGCCCCGCGATCGGCCACCGAGTCGATCGCGGGGCGCGGCCGCGTCCGGCGCTGGTCGCGGACCGCTGGCCGGTACCGGCGCGAGCGCGGGCGCAACCGTCGGCTACGGCGCCGTCAGCCAGGAGCGCAGCATGTCCTCGCAGTCGCGCAGCTGTCCGAGCGGGACGTACTCGCCCGCACTGTGCGCCAGCGAGGGGTCACCGGGCCCGAAGTTGAGCGCGGGCACGCCGAGCGCGGCGAACCGGGCCACGTCGGTCCAGCCGAACTTCGGTCGCGGCTGCGCGCCGACAACACGCACGAAGTCGGCCGCCGCCGGCCGATCCAGGCCCGGTCGCGCGGCCGGCGCGCTGTCGACGACGGTGACGTCGTATCCGGCGAACACCTCGCGGACGTGGTCGGCGGCCTGCGCCTCGGTACGGTCCGGCGCGAACCGGTGGTTGACCGTGACGACGCACTCGTCCGGGATGACGTTGCCCGCGACGCCGCCGGAGATCAGCACCGCCGACAGCCCCTCGCGGTACTCCAGGCCGTCCACGACCGGTCGGCGCGACTGGTAGTCACGCAGCAGCCGCAGCACCGGGCCGGCCGCGTGGATCGCGTTGTCCCCCATCCACGGCCGAGCACTGTGCGCCCGTCGCCCGGTCAGCCGGACGTCGACCCGCAGCGTGCCCTGGCACCCCGCCTCGATGCCGCCGTTCGAGGGCTCCATGAGGATCGCCAGGTCCGCGGCCAGCACCTGCGGACGTTCGCGCGCCAGCCGCGCCAGGCCGTTCCGAGCTGCCTCGACCTCCTCGCACTCGTAGAAGACGTACGTCACGTCGCGGACCGGTTCGGCGAGGGCGGCCGCGAGCCGCAGCGCGATCGCGATGCTGCCCTTCATGTCGCACGCGCCCAGCCCGTACAACCGGTCGCCGTCGATCCGGTGCGGGAGGTTGCCGGCCGCGGGCACGGTGTCCAGGTGCCCGCCGATCACGACCCGCTCGGCCCGGCCCGCGTCGGTCCGGGCGACGACGGTGTTGCCGATCCGCTCGACCTGCAGGTGCGCCGCGTCGGCGAGGGCCGCCTGCACGGCGTCGGCGAGGGCCGCCTCGTCCCCGGACTCGCTGGGCACGTCGATCACCTGTGCGGCGAGGGAGACGACGTCGGAGGTCAGGTCGAGGGTCATCGGCACGTCGATACGGTAGCGGCATGACGAACGTGGAGCGGCCGGCGGCCGCGAGCGGACTGGGCCTGGCCACCTACGCCGGCGACACCGTGCTCGACGTGTGGTACCCGGCGCCGGCCCTGGGGACCGACCCGCCAGACGTCGCCGACCTCGACGCGGGGATCGAGACGGACACCGCACGCGGGATCAGCGTCCGCTCGCTCGTGACGACGATCACCGACCTCGCCGAGCCGCCGGCGGACACCGCCGACGCCTACCTGCGCCTGCACCTGCTCTCGCACCGCCTCGTACGACCGCGCACGATCAACCTCGACGGCATCTTCGGGCTGCTGCCGATCGTCGCCTGGACCAGCGTCGGCCCGATCCCGGTCGACCGGGTCGGCCAGGCCCGGCTCACGCTGCGTCGGCGCGGCATCCAGTTGACCGTCCACGGTATCGACCGGTTCCCGCGGATGATCGACTACGTCGTTCCGGCCGGGGTGCGGATCGCCGATGCCGACCGCGTCCGGCTCGGCGCGCACCTGGCTCCCGGCACCGTCGTCATGCACGAAGGGTTCGTGAACTTCAACGCCGGCACCTTGGGCACCTCGATGGTCGAGGGCCGGATCTCCGCCGGCGTGGTCGTCGGCGACGGATCGGACATCGGCGGTGGGGCGTCGATCATGGGCACGTTGTCCGGCGGCGGCACCGAGCAGATCACGATCGGCGCCGGCTGCCTGATCGGCGCGAACGCCGGCGTCGGGGTGAGCCTGGGCGACGGGTGCTGTACGTGACCGCCGGGTCGAAGGTGACGCTGCCGGACGGCGCCGTCGTCAAGGCCCGCGAACTGTCCGGCACGCCGGGGCTGCTCTTCCGGCGCAACTCGATCACCGGGGCCATCGAGGTCGTCCCCCGCGCCGGCGACGACGCCGGCGACGACGGCGGTGGCGCCGGCTCCTCGGCCACCGCCTCAGCCAACTCCGCAGCCACCTCCGCGGCCAGCTCCTCGGCCAGCTCCTCGGCCAGCTCCTGGACCGGCCTCAACGCCGCCCTCCACGCCACCGACTAGCGCCCCCTCCCGTTTGTCCCGCTTTGCGGGACGCGCAGGCACCTCGGGTCGGGATTCGGCGCCCACCTGCCCGGGCGTCCCTGTGGACGACGGATGCGGGCCGTCGGGGCCGTGCGCCAACGTGCGCACATGCCACCGAGCCGCGCCGTTACTGCCCGCCTGGCGATCGTCCGAGAGCGCGTACGCGAACGCGCCACTTCGCTCGGTGGCGTGTTCCGACGTGTCGACCTCCGGGAATGGGGCGAGAGCGAGAACGACCTCGACGCGATGCTGCGCCGTGGCTGGTGGACTCGGCTGCACCGCCGGGTCTACGTCGACACCGACCTGCTTGCCCACGCGGACTCCACCGCCAGACACCTGCTCGGCTGCGCCGCCAGCGTCATCGCCGTGGACTGCCCGGCGTTCGCCTACGCGGCGACGGGTGCGGCTGTGCACGAACTCGCCCTACCAGCCGGCCGTCTCGACCGCGTCCGGCTCATTCGCCCGCCCGGGCACGACCCGCGCGCACTTCGCCGGCGACTGTCGAATCCGACCCACCTGGCGCCCGTGGAGATCCACACCCACGCGCTGCGGCCGGGGGACACGTTGACACTACGCGGAATCCCCACCGTGAACCGGGCCATCGCAGCCGTCACAGCGGCCGCTGCGTGCGACCGCGACTGGGCGACCGCCGTTCTGGACTCGGCGGCCTGGCGAGGTGCCGTCCCGCTTGAGGAACTGTTCCGAACGTGCGAGGAGTACGGCGCGATCCGCGGAATCGGCGTCGTGCGAGCCGCCCTGCCCGACGTCCGCGCGGGCGCGCAGTCCCCGCTGGAGACGTTCTCCCGACTCCGACTCGTCCGCGCCGGACTGGCGGAGCCGCGGCTGCAGGTGCCGCTGTACGACACCGAGGGTCTGATCGGATACGTCGACGCCCTCTTCGACGAACTCGGGGTCGTCGGTGAGGCCGACGGCAAGATCAAGTACGGCGCGGATCCGGCGACGATCGTCGCCGAGAAGCGGCGCGAGGACCGGATCCGGGCCCTGGGCTACGCGGTCGTTCGCTGGACGTGGGACGAGGTCATGCGCACGCCCGGTCTGGTGGCCACTCGGATCCTCGACGCCTCGCGATGGTCGGCTCGACGTACTGGCTGATTCGCGCCGACGACTGGGACCAGCAGGCACCTGGAGGCGTGTTGCAACGCCGAGACGCCCGCGCGTCCCACAAAGCGGGACAAACGGCAGGGTCAGGGGCGGGCGTCGACGGGGGTGTAGTCGCGCAGGGGTTCGCCGACGTAGACCTGCCGCGGGCGGCCGATCTTGGTGTCCGGGTCCGCGATCATCTCGCGCCACTGCGCGATCCACCCCGGCAGCCGGCCGAGCGCGAACAGCACCGTGAACATCTGCGTCGGGAAGCCCATCGCCTTGTAGATCAGGCCGGTGTAGAAGTCCACGTTCGGGTACAGCTTGCGGGAGACGAAGAAGTCGTCGGACAGGGCGACCTCCTCCAGCCGCAGCGCGATGTCCAGCAGCGGATCGTGCACGCCCAAGGACTCGAACACGTCGTACGCCGTCTGCTTCACGATCGCCGCCCGCGGGTCGTAGTTCTTGTACACCCGGTGGCCGAAGCCCATGAGCTTGATGCCGTCCTGACGATCCTTGACCTGCCGGATGAACGTGTTGACGCCACCGCCTTGGGCGTGGATCAGTTCCAGCATCTCCATGAC
>CAYMNG010000054.1:0-17516 GCA_964391765.1 uncultured Bifidobacteriaceae bacterium
GGGCCGACGCCGGCGAGGAGGAGGACGCCGTGTTCGCGGGCGGCCGCCGCGAAGTCGGGGATGACGTCGGTCGTCGTCGTCACGACCGCGACCGGCACGCCGGTGGCGCGCGCCGCGTCACCGGCGCCCTCGAGCATCTGCGCCCACCCGGATCCGTCGACCTTCTCCAGGTACGTCGGCGCGTCGCCGACCATCGCGACGAGTCCGGTGCCCGGGCAGGTCGCCAGCGCGCGCGTGACCTGTCGGTAGACCTCCTGATCGCCCCATGCCCCGGCGGTCAGGTCGAACGGGTTCGCGACGCTGCCGAACGGCGGGACCAGTCCGGTCAGGGTCTCGCGCGTGCCCTCGTCGAGATCCACCAGCCGGACGCCGGCCGCCTCCGCGACGTCGGCGACCAGACCCCCCTCGCCGCCGGACGTGGCGAAGACCGCCAGGTCGCCCAGCGAGTGCGTCACACCGTGGTCGGCCAGGGCGCACATCGCGACCAGGCCGTCGAGGTCGTCGACCCGGACGGCCCCGGACTGGGCGAGGACCGCGGAGAACACGTCGTCGTCGCCGGCGAGCGTGCCGGTGTGGGCGATCGTCGCGGCCTGCGCGCGAGCCGATCGGCCGAGCTTCAACACGACGACGACGACGGACCGCTGGCGGGCCTGCCGGGCCAGGGCACGGAAGCGGGCCAGATCGGCGATGCCCTCCACGATCAGCGCCACGGTGCGCACCTGCGGATCGGTGAGGGCGAACTCCAGGCAGTCGTTGACGTCGAGGACGGCCTGGTTGCCGACCGACGCGGCGTACGCGACGTCGGGGATCCGCCCGTTGAGCAGTGTCGTGATCAGCATCGCGCCGCTTTGCGAGATGACCGCGACGTGCCCGCCGCGCGGCTGCTGGTGCCGGGGTGCCTCGATCCCCCACAGGGCCGCGCCGGTCCGATAGTTGACCAGTCCCAGGCAGTTCGGGCCGAGCACCGGGATCCGGTCGCCGGCCGCGCGGCGCAGCTCGTGCTCCAGTCGGCGACCGTCGTCGCCGCTCTCGCCGAACCCGCTCGCGAACGCGACCACGCCGCCGGCGCCGATCTCGGCGGCCTCGGCGACGACGCCGGGAACGCCGGCCGCGGGAATCGCCGCGACCACCGCGTCCGGGACGAAGGGGACCTGCGCGAGGGTGCGGTACGCCGGTACGCCGTCGGGACCGACGCCGGTCGGGTGGACCGCGACGACGGGTCCGGCGAAGCCCATCAGCCGCAGGCTCTCCACGGTCCGCCGACCGTAGCCGGGCTTGGTCGACGCCCCGACGACGGCGACGGAGGTCGGGCTGAACAGTCGATCCAGTCGCGGCGTCATCGTCCGACGAACCTCGGCTCCCGCTTGTCGACGATCGCCTGGAGCCCCTCGCGGTGGTCCTCGGTCAGGGAGCAGATGTGGGCGCCGCGCTGCTCGTTGCGCAGCGCCTCGTCGAGGGTCGCGGTGTGCCCGCGGCGGATGTTCTCCTTCGCCTGCCCGACCGCGACGGTCGCCGACCGGGCGAACCGCGTCGCGAGGGCCATCGCCTGATCGAGGAGGTCCGCCGGCTCGACGACCTCGGTCACGAGGCCGATGCGCAGCGCCTCGGCCGCGTCGATGATCCGGCCGGTGTAGATGAGCTCGGCCGCGCGTGCCTCGCCGATGATCCGCGGCAGCAGGTAGGACCCACCGGCATCCGGGCAGATCCCCAGCCGGACGTACGCCTCCCCGAACCGGGCCTTCGTCGAGGCGATGCGGACGTCCGCGGTCAGCGCCAGGTCGCAGCCGGAGCCGACGGCCGCGCCGTTCACCGCGGCGACCACCGGCTTCGGCAGCCAGTACAGCCGGCTGATGACCCGGTGCATCTTCAGCGGCCAGGACTCCTCGCCCTCGGCGTCGCCCGCGTGCCACTCGTCGACGTCGGCCCCCGCGCAGAACGCCCGCCCGGCGCCGGTCAGCACGACCGCGCGGACGTCGGGGTCCTCACCGGCGATCCGGACGACCCGGTCGAGGTCGTCGATGTCGGTGTTGGCGATCGCGTTGAGCGAGTCGGGCTTGTCGAACCGAAGGATGCCGACCTGATCTGTGACCTGCCAGTCGATCATGCCCGTGCTGCTCCTGTTCCTACCCATTGCGGCGATCCTCCTCGGCGATGATGTGGGGTGCGGGTCCGCGCAGCGCGAGTGCGACGCGGTCGCCGACCGACGGCGCCGGCTCGTGCGGGGGGACCGAGACGACGATCGCGTCGCTGACCCGGGGCGATCGGAGCGTCCCCCGCCGGCGCGAGCCCTGGAAGACCCACGAGACGGCCTCGGCCGCGGCGCCCCCGCCGTCGGCACCGGCGTCCCCGCCGTCGGTGACCAGGACGAGGTCCTCGGGCCGGATGACCGCGGTGCCGCGTCCCCGGCCAGCACCGCCGCCGAGGCCGCGGACGAGACCGGACTCGACGGGCAGCAGGTTCGCCTCGCCGAGGAAGGTCGCGACGAACGCGTTCGCAGGCTGCTGGTACACCTCGTTGGGCGTGCCGACCTGTTCGATCCGGCCGTCGCGCATGATCGCGATGCGGTCGGACATCGACATCGCCTCGACCTGATCGTGGGTGACCGAGATCGTGGTGGTCCCCGTCTGGGTCTGGATGCGCTTGAGCTCCAGTTGCATCGCCTCGCGCAACTGCTTGTCCAGCGCGGCCAGCGGCTCGTCGAGCAGCAGGAGCGAGGGGTTGAAGACCAGCGCCCGTGCGAGTGCGACCCGCTGCTGCTGGCCGCCGGACAACGACTGCACGCGCCGGTCGGACAGGTCGGACAGGCGGACCAGGGTGAGGGCCTGCGCCACCATCGAGGCGCGTTCGGCCTTGGGGACCCGGCGCGCCTCGAGCGGGAACGCGACGTTCTGGCCGACGCTCATGTGCGGGAACAGGGCGTAGTTCTGGAACAGGAACCCGATGTTGCGCCGGTGTGCGGGGACCGCGTCGATCGCCGTGCCGCCGACGCGGACGTGTCCGCCGGAGCGCTCGACGAACCCGGCGACGACGTTGAGGGTCGTGGTCTTCCCCGATCCGCTGGGTCCCAGCAGGGTGACGAACTGCCCGGCGCGGATGTCCAGGTCGACACCGTGCAGCACCTCGGTGCCACCCAGTTCGACCGTGAGACCCTCGAACGACACGTCCACGCTCACCGCAGTCTCCTTCGTGCGTGCGTCTGGACGACGGCCGCGACAGCGACGAGGGTCAGCGCCACGGCGATGACGAAGGCGCTGGCCGCCGCGACGGTCGGCGCGGCACTCTCGCTCGCGGCGTTCCAGATCTTGACCGGCAGCGTGAGCGTCGCCGGCGGCGCGAGGAAGTACGCGAGCACGGCCTCGTCGAAGCAGATCGCGAACGCGATGATCGCGCCGCTGACGATGCTCGGACGTACGAGGGGAAGTTCGATCCGTCGCACGACCGGGAACCAGGAGTAGCCCAGGCTCTGCGCGGCCCGACTGAGGTTCGGGTCGACACCGGCCAGGCCGGCCGAGACGTTGACGAACACCAGCGGCATCGCCAACGTCGCCTGGCCGACGGCGAGGATCGTCAGGCTCGTGCCGCCGAACGCCGTCCGGTAGGTGAGGTACAGGCCGAGGGCGAGGATGAGTTGCGGGATGACGATCGGCGCGAGCATCGTGACCCGGATGACGGACCTGCCCCGCCGCAGCCGTCGGACGCCGAGGGCCGCCGCCGTGCCGCAGACCGTCGCGATGCCGGCCCCGAGGACCGAGAGCTTCGCCGAGGTCAGCATCGAGCCGCGCCAGCTCGGATCGCCGAACACCTGGCCGAACCACTGCCAGGAGAACCCGGTCGGCGGGAAGAGCAGGTACTTCTGGCTCGTGAACGCCAGCGGCAGGATCGTGACGATCGGCGCGAGCAGGTAGAGGCCGATCGCCACGCCGAGGGCGGCGAAGACCCACCGCAACCGGGGGAAGGCCGCTGGCCAGTCGCCCATCAGCCACGCTCCCACTGCTGGCTGATCTTGAACAGTCGATCGGCCAGCAGGTAGAGCGCGATGACGACGATCAGCAGGAGCGTGCCGATCGCGGCGGTCAGGCCGAGGTTGTCGAGCCGGCTGAACTGGATGCCGATGATCGTGGCGATGACCTGCGACCCGGGTCCGCCCAGGAACGCCGGGGTGACGTAGAACCCGAGCGACATGATGAACACCAGGAGGATCCCGGCCCACGAGCCCGCGCGCAGGCTCGGCAGGACGAGCCGCCACAGGACGCGGGTCTCCGAGCCGCCCAGGCTGCGCGCGGCGCGCAGTTGCGCGGGATCGACCTGTCGCAGTGAGCCGTAGAGCGGCAGGACCATGTAGGGCAACATGATGTGCACCATCGGCGGGATCAGGCCAGGCATCGTCTGGAACAGGCCGAAGCCCTCGGTCGTCAGGCCGGTCGCCTTGCCGATCTGGTCGAGCGCGCCGTTCGGCTGCAGCACCAGCAGCCAGCCGTACGTGCGGACCAGCAGGGAGATCCACAAGGTCGCGAACAAGATCCCGAACAGCGTCGCGGACAGCCAACGCGGCGACATCGCGATCGCCAGGGTGAACACCAGGGCGATCGCCCACGTCGCGACGGTGACGACCAGCGCCATCCACAGCGTGGTCCACAGCGCGCGGACGACGAGCTGGTCGGCGAGCGGATTGGTGACCGTCCCGACGACGCCGTTGTCGCGGATCGCGACCCCGACCGTGACGACGATCGGTCCGAGCAGCCCCAGGAGGAGGAGCACGCCCGGCGGGACCAGCAGCCACCGGGCCCCCGTCGAGGCGTGTCCGGGGCGAGTTCGTGCGGAGCCACCGAAGGTGGCCAGGGTCACTGACCCACCCAGGCGTAGAACCGCTCGACGTACTCGCCGTCCTGCTGCGCCGCCGCCTTGGTGTCGACGACGGCCGACTTCGCCATGTTGTCCGGCGAGTTCGGCAACTGCGCGATCGTCGCGTCGTCGAGCAGCTCGAAGGCCGCCGACTGCACCGGGCCGCTGCGGATGCGCTTGGCCACCTCGGCCTGGACGACCGGGTGCGACTGCGCGTCGATGAGCGCGTTCACCGCGTCCATGTTCTTGGAATGCAGCGTGATGGGGAACGCGCTCCAGGGGTACAAGATCGCCTGGTTGTAGGTGAAGTCACCGGCACCCTGGTCCTTCAGCTGCAGCATCTTGGAGTTCGCGGTCAGCATCATCGAGGCGCTGCCCTGGGCGACCATCTGCTGTCCTTGGGCGGCACTGTCGTAGAAGATCATGTCCTTCTTCAGCTCGTCGAGCTTGGCGAACGCCCGATCGAAGTCCAGCGGGTACAGCGCGTCCTTCGAGACCCCGTCGGCCAGCAGTGCGGCCTCGACCGTGCCCAGGTACACCGACTTGGGGAAGGCCCGCTTGCCGGGGTACTTGGCGGTGTTCCAGAAGTCCGCCCAGGTCTCCGGCGATCCGCTCAGCGAGGGGGCCCAGCCCATGACGATGCTGTACGCGTACCCGCCGCCGCAGTAGTCCTGGTACTCCGGATCGACCATGTCGCACCGGCGGACCCAGTCGGCGAGCTTGGCCGGCGGCGTGCCGCCGAGGATGAGGCCGACGACCGAGTAGCCGTCGAAGTCGATCGTGTCCCACTCCGGGTTCGGCGCGTTCACCATCGACATGAACTTGCCGTAGTCCCAGGTGGCGTCGACGACGTTCGCACCGGTGAGCTCGGTGAACGGGGTGTAGATGACCTCACGGCGCACGTCCTGGGACTCGCCGCCGAAGTTCGCGACGACGACCTCCTTCGCGGTGATCGGCGGCCACTTGGCGTTCACGTCCTTCGGGAACACGTACCCGGCTGCGGACGCCGACGGTCCGGCGGCGGCGGATGTCGCGGGCGAGGCCGAACTCGACGTGGACTCCGCGGCGCACGCGGACAGCGCGCCGGGGATCGAGAGGGCGGCTCCGCCGGCGAGGGCGAGCCTGAGGACCGATCGTCGGTTGAGCTCGTACGACATGATCCCTCCGGGGGTCGGGCGGCGTGGGTGTCGTCCCATTCAAGTGCGCGCGGTGGGCTCCGGCACCGGTTCGTCGGCACAACACCGGCATCCGGATCATGTGTCGGGCGCACAACGGCGCGCGACCATGGGGAGAAGTACGGTCCCCGCAAGCGGTTTCACGTGTTCCGGCGCCGTCCGCGGCCGCCCGGGCGGGTTCGTCGAGCCGATCTCCTTGTCAGCGCGTCGCGGGTATGATTTCATAGCATGATCGTGCACTTTCACTAGGAGACATGCCCGCGTGACCCGTCCAACCACGGCCGACCCGGCCCCGCACCTGGTGGATCTGCTGATCCACAGTGCCGCGGAGGTGTTGACGTGTCGCGCGAACCCCGGCGGCGCAAGCGATCGGGCCGGTCGCGCGACCGGACCGATCCGCGACGGGGCGGTCGCGGTCGACGCCGGGGTCATCGTCGCGGTCGGTGACACGGCGGACGTCCGGGCGCGGTTCCGCGGGCGATGCGAACTCGATGCGGCCGGCCGACTCGTCAGCCCGGGACTCGTCGACACGCACACGCACCTCGTGCACGCGGGGACCCGGCATCAGGAGTGGGGGCGCCTGGTCACGGGGACGGGCAGTGCCGGACTCGGCGCGGGGATCGCGTACACCCGCGGGCTCACCGCCGCGGCCTCCGAGGCCGAGCTGCGGGCGGGCGTGGTCGAGCGTCTGGACACGATGCTCGCGCACGGCACGACGACCGTCGAGGCCAAGTCCGGGTACGGCGTCGATCCGGCCGACGACGTACGCCTGCTGCGGGTGCTGGCCGACGTCGACCACCCGGTGGATCTCGTGACGACGTACCTCGGCGCGCACGTCGCGCCGACGACGGGCCCGCGGGCGGAGTTCGTGGACGCGGTGATCGCGCAGCTCGACTCGGTCGTCGACCTCGCCGACTACTGCGACGTGTGCTGCGATCCGGTGGGTTTCACCCCGGCCGAGTGTCGCCGCATCGGCGTCGCCGCGCTCGACCGCGGGCTGGGCCTGCGGGTGCACGCGGACCAGACCGCCTGCTGGCACGGCACGGAACTGGCCGTCGAGCTCGGCGCGGCGTCCGTCGACCACCTGGAGTGCGCGTCGGACCGGGCGATCCAGATGCTCGGTCGGTCCTCGACCGCCGCGACGCTGTTGCCGGGGGTCTCCCATCACCTGATGTCGATGGTCGGCGGCCCGGCGGACGGTTCGTGGCGCGACGCCCCGCACCCCGACCTCGGGCGACGCGCCCGCCGGCTGGTCGACGCCGGCGCGCTCGTCGTGCTGGCCAGCGACTACAACCCCGGCAGCAGCCCGAACCTGTCCATGCAGACGACGATGCAACTCGCCGCACGGCTGTACCGCCTCGCCTACGCCGAGATCTGGCGGATGAGCACCATCAACGCGGCCGTCTCGCTCGGACGTGGCGACCGCATCGGCAGCATCGAACCGGGCAAGCAGGCCGATCTGGTGATCTGGAACGTGCCCAGTCACGAGCTCGTCGTCAACCAGTTCGGGACGAACCTGGTCCGGACGGTCGTCAAGGCCGGCACGGTGGCGTGCGGGCCGTCCCTGGGTCTTGCGCCGCGGACACGTCGAGGTGAGGAGGTACGCAGTGGGCGTTGACAGGGTGCTGCCGGTCAGGGCGGCCACGGGGCCACGGCTGCGCTGCCGCGGCTGGCGGCAGGAGGGCCTGCTGCGCATGCTCGAGAACACCGTCCAGAACGGCGAACGACCCGAGGACCTCATCATCTACGCCGCCAGCGGTCAGGCCGCCCGGAACTGGCCCGCGTACTGGGCGATCGCCGACGCGCTGACCGACCTCGCCGACGACGAGACCCTCGTGGTGCAGTCGGGCAAGCCGGTGGCCCGGTTCCGCACGACGACCGCGAGCCCGCGCGTGGTCGTCGCGAACACGAACCTCGTCGGCGGATACGCGACCTGGGAGACGTTCTACGACCTGCGCGAACGGGGTCTGATCTCGTACGGCCAGTACACCGCCGGAGACTGGCAGTACATCGGCCAGCAGGGGATCGTCCAGACGACGTACGAGACGTTCACCGCCGTCGCGCACCGGCATTTCGGCGGATCCCTCGCCGGGCGACTGGTCGTGACGGCGGGCCTGGGCGGGATGGGCGGCGCGCAGCCGCTGTCGATCCGGTTGCACGGCGCCGTCGCGCTCGTCGTCGAGGTCGACGAGGCGAAGGTCGATCGACGGATCGCGTCGGGCTACCTCGACCGGAAGGCCGCCGACCTCGACGAGGCACTCGACGCGGCCCGCACGGCCGTGGCCGCCCGGTCGGCGCTGTCGATCGGCCTGGTCGGGAACGCCGCGGACGTCCTGCCCCGCATCCTCGAGTCGGGGATCGTCCCGGATGTCGTCACCGACCAGACCTCGGCGCACGACATGCGCGAGGGGTACGTCCCGTCCGGGCTGACGATGGCGCAGGTCGCCGACCTGCGCCGCACCGACCCGGCCGAATACGAGCGGCGCGCGCTGGCCACCGTCGCCCGCCACGTCGCGGCGATGGTCGACGCGCAGGACCGCGGCGCGGTCGTCTTCGAGTACGGGAACGCGATTCGGGCGCAGGCGCGGCGTGCGGGGTATTCGCGGGCCGAGGACTTCGACGGGTTCGTGAAGCTGTACGTGCGCCCGTACTTCTGTGTCGGCAAGGGTCCCTGTCGGTGGATCGCGCTGTCGGGCGAGGCCACGGACATCGAGCGGATCGACGAAGCGATCCTGGCGCGGTTCGCCGAGGATCCCTCGATCACGAACTGGATCCGCGTCGCGATGGAATCGGTTCCGCAGCAGGGGTTGCCGGCGCGCAGTTCGTGGTTCGGGTACGGCCAACGGCTCGAGTTCGGCCTGATGGTGAACGAGATGGTCGCCAGCGGCGTGCTCGCCGGCCCGATCGCGATGACGCGCGACCACCTGGACAGCGGCGCGGTCGCCCAACCGACCCGCGAGACCGAGGGCATGCTCGACGGCAGCGACGCCGTGGCGGACTGGCCGATCCTCAACGCACTCCTCAACGCCGCCGGCGGCGCCGACCTGGTCGCGGTGCACCAAGGCGGCGGCAGCGGGATGGGCGGGTCCATCTCGGCCGGTGTCACGTTGATCATCGACGGCACCGCGGAGTGTGCGCAGAAGCTGGGCCGGGTCCTTCGGACGGACCCGGGTATCGGCGTCATCCGACACGCGGACGCCGGTTACGCCGACGCGCGCCGCGTCGTCGACTCCAGTGACCTGTCCGCGGTCCTCCTGGGGTCAGCGTGACGGCGGCGAGCGATCCGATGGCGATTCCCCCGGCACTGCAGGGAATCCGGGTACTCGACCTCGGCCGGATCCTGTCCGGGCCGTTCTGCGGACGGATCCTCGCCGACCTCGGTGCCGAAGTCATCAAGATCGAGCCGCCGGCCGGCGACGACGGACGGCACTTCGGGCCGTTCTACGACGGGCAGAGCAGCTACCACCGGCTGCTCAACCGCAACAAGTACGGCATCGTCCTGGACCTGAAGGACCCGTCCCACCGTGAGACGCTGACGCAGTTGATCGCGCGTTCGGACGTGCTCGTCGAGAACTTCCGGCCCGGGGTGATGGCGCGGTTCGGCTTCTCGGCCGAGGAGATCGCGGCGATCAACCCGCGCATGATCGTCGTCAGCATCTCCGGGTTCGGGCAGACCGGTCCGCTGGCGGCCGCCCCGGCCTACGACCTCATCGTCCAGGCGATGTCCGGCCTGATGTCGGTGACCGGGAGTGAGGGCGGCGACCCGGCGCGCGTCGGCGTGAGCATCGGCGACATGGTGCCGGCGCTGTACGCGACGATCGCGGTGCTCGGTGCGCTGCGACAGCGCGACCTGACCGGGCGCGGTCAGCACATCGACGTCGCGATGTTCGACAGCCTCGTGTCGTTGCTGGAGTCGGTGGGCATGCGAGCCCTGCACACCGACGACCCGGTCACGGCGACCGGGAGCCACCATGCGATCAGCGCGCCGTTCGGCACCTTCGCGACCGCCGACCACCCCGTCGCCATCGCGGTCGCGAACGATCCGCTGTTCGCCCGGCTCGCCGACGTCCTGGGCCGCCCCGGGTGGGTCGACGATCCGCGGTTCGCGACCGACGAGGAGCGCGGGCGGAACCGGCACGCGCTGCAGCAGGCGATCGAGGTCGAGCTGGCGGGGCGGACCCGGGACGAGGCGATCGCGATGCTCTCCGCCGCCGGGATCCCGTGCGGTCCGGTGTTGGGCGTGCGCGAGGTGCTCGAGCACGACCAGTCCGTGGCGCGTGGCCTGGTGCGGACCGAGGAGGACGGGTTCACGACGCTGGCGAACCCGTTCCACCTGGCCGGCCGGCCGGTGATCGACCGGCGCGCCCCGCTCCTGGCGGAGCACGACGATCTCGTCGCCGGGTGGACCAGTGAGCCCACGCGGGTCGATCCGGATGGAGGGACGGGCCGGTGACGCACCTGACGGAGGAGGACACCAGGCAGTTCCGCCTGGTGCTGCGCGACTTCTGCCGCGATCACGTCATGCCCACCGCCGCGCAGCGCGACCGGGAGGCCCGCTACCCGACCGACGTCCTGGCCGGTCTGGCGGACCTCGGCGCACTGGGGATCACGGTCCCGGAGGAGTACGGCGGGCTCGGGCTGGGGATGTCGGTGCAGGTGCGGGCGATCGAGGACGTCGCCTACGCCGACGCCTCGGTCGGATCGGTCCTCGCGGGGCACTACCTCGGGATGGAGGCCATCCGGCAGTTCGGCTCACCCGAGCAACGGCAGGCGTACCTGCCGGGTGTCGCCGACGGGACGTTCCGGTTCGCCTTCGCCCTGACCGAGCCGGATGCGGGCTCGGACATCAGCCGCGTGCGCACTCGCGCGGTGCGCACCGCCGGCCGGTGGGTCCTGTCTGGCACGAAGACCTTCATCAGCAACGCGCGCGAGTCGCAGGCGATGATCGTCTTCGCCAAGACCGACCCCGACGCCGGAATCCGCGGCCTGACGGCGTTCGTCGTCCCGACCGACGCGGCCGGGATCGAGTTCTCCCAGCCGATCGGCAAGCTCGGTATCCGGGGCGAGCACGCGTACGAGATCGCCCTCGACGGCGTCGTCGTCGACGACGCGGCGGTCCTCGGCGACGTAGGCGGCGGCTCGCGGATCGCGCTGGAGGTCCTCAACAGCGCGCGGATCGACGTGGCCGGAATCGCCAACGGGGTGGGTGCGCGGGCCCTGGACCTGGCGATGGCGCACGCCTCGACCCGCATCCAGTTCGACGGCCCGATCCGCGACCTCCAGGCGGTGGCGATGATGCTCGCCGAGATCGACGCCCTCGTGCAGTCCGGTCGCCTGCACGCGTACGACGCCGCGGCGATCCGGGATCGCGGCGAGGACGTGCGCCGCGCCGGCGCGCTCGCCAAGTACGTCGCGAGCGAGAACTGCTTCCAGGCCGTCGACCGCGCGCTGCAGATCCACGGCGGCTACGGATACAGCACCGAGACCGAGATCGAGCGGCTGTACCGCGACTGCCGGATCCTGCGGATCTACGAGGGCACGAACCAGATCCAGTTGCTCACCGTCTCGCGGCTGCTGGGCAGACGGTTCGACGCCCTCGGGACACTGCGCGACTGACCCGCCGAGCCCGGGCGGACGACCGGACCCCTGACGGCACGACGAGAGGTACGACGATGACGACGGCACGAACGGTCCGCGCACCGCGCGGGGTCGAGCTCACCACCCGAGGGTGGGAGCAGGAGTCGGTCCTGCGCCTGCTCATGAACAACCTCGACCCCGAGGTCGCCGAACGCCCCGCCGACCTCGTCGTGTACGGCGGCAACGGCCGCGCGGTCAGGTCCTGGGCGGACTTCGACGTCATCGCGGCGGCCCTGCGCCGGCTCGCGGACGACGAGACGCTGCTCGTGCAGTCCGGCCGGGCCGCCGGCGTCTTCCGCACGCACCGATGGGCACCGCGCGTGCTGATCTCGAACGCGCTGATCGTCCCGGAGTGGGCGAACCTGGCGGAGTTCCGCCGACTCGAGGACGCGGGCCTGACGATGTTCGGCCAGATGACCGCCGGGGGCTGGGCCTACATCGGGTCGCAGGGGATCCTGCAGAGCACGTTCGAGACGTTCGCCGCGGTGTCGGACAAGCGGTTCGGCGGGACCCTCGCGGGGACGTTGACGGTCACGTCCGGCCTGGGCGGGATGGGCGGCGCCCAGCCGCTGGCGATCACGATGAACGGGGGTGTCGCGCTGTGCGTCGAGGTCGACCAGGCGAAGATCACCCGACGGATGGACCTCGGCTACCTGCAGCGCCAGGCCGCGGACATCGACGACGCCGTGGCCCAGGTCGTCGAAGCCCGCGGGCAGCGCCGCGCGCTGTCGATCGGTCTGTGCGGCAACGCGGCGCAGGTCCTGCCCGAACTCGTCGCGCGCGGCGTGCCGATCGACATCGCGACCGACCAGACCTCCGCGCACAACCCGCTGCTGTACGTGCTGCCGGGACTGTCCGTGGTGCAGGCCGAGGAGCTGCGGGTCAGCGACCCGGAGCACTACGTCGCGCGGGCGCGCGAGGCGATGGCCGACCACGTCGAAGCGCTCGTGACGCTGCTCGACCACGGCGCGGAGGTCTTCGAGTACGGCAACGGGATCCGGGTCGAAGCCGAACTCGGCGGCTGCAAGCGCGCCTTCGACTACCCGGGCTTCATCCTCGCCTACATCCGGCCGCTGTTCTGCGACGCGAAGGGGCACTGCCGATGGATCGCGCTGTCCGGCGATCCGGCCGACATCGCGACGATCGACGAGGCGATGCTCGCGGAGTTCTCGGACAGTCGCTCGATCACGCGCTGGCTGCGTCTGGCGCGTGAACACGTTCGCCCGCAGGGTCTTCCGGCGCGCACGTGCATGCTCGGGCAGGGGGAGCGCGAGCGGGCCGGGCTGCTGATCAACGACCTCGTCCGCACCGGGAAGGTCAGCGCGCCGCTGGCCCTGGGGCGCGAGCACCTCGATGCGGGTTCGGTGGCCTCGCCGTACCGCGAGACCGAGTCGATGGCCGACGGCAGCGACGCGATCGCGGACTGGCCGGTGCTCAACGCGTTGCTGAACGCCTCGAGCGGGTCGACGTGGGTGGCGATCCAGCACGGCGGGGGGACGGGCATCGGCCGGTCGGTGCACACCGGGATGGTCGTCGTCGCCGACGGCACGGACCTTGCGGCGGAACGGATCTCACGGGTCATGACGAACGATCCGGCGAGTGGCATCATCCGGCACGCGGACGCCGGATACCCGCGGGCCGTCGAGGCGCTGGGCGAGTACGGGATCGACGCGCCGTACCTGCAGCGGACGAGCCGATAGCGACAGGGGAGGAGACGACACCATGGGAACCTTCGACCTGCGGTCGGTCCGGATCGTCGAGTTCGGGCACTACATCGCCGCGCCGTTCTGCACCCAGATCCTCGCCGACCAGGGCGCGGAGGTGATCAAGGTCGAACCGCCCGACGGCGACACGAGCCGGTCGACCGAGCACATGTCGTACAACGACATCTACTTCCACTCGCTCAACCGCAACAAGCGCAGTGTGATGATGGACCTCAAGGATCCCGACGCCATGGCGCGGCTCGAGCCGCTGCTGCGGTCGGCGGACGTGCTGGTGACCAACTACGCCGTCGGCGTCCCGGACAAGCTCGGCTTCGGCTACGAGCAGATCCGGCAGATCAACCCGCAGATCGTCTACGTGCACGCCAGCGGCTTCGGCACCGACAGCCCGTACGCGCGACGACCGGCGTTCGACGGGATCATCCAGGCGATGTCGGGGCTGATGCACCTGACCGGCGAGCCGGACGGCCAGCCCATGCAGGCCGGGATCTTCATCCCCGACCACGTGACGGGCCTGTATGCGGCGCTCGCGGTCATGTTCGGCCTGGCCCGCCGCGAGGCGACCGGGGAGGGGTCCTACACCGACCTGAGCATGCTCGACTGCATGTTCTCGCTCCTGGGACCCGCGGTCGCCGAGGTCGTGCAGTTGGGGACGAGTCCGAAGCGCGTGGGCAGCAAGGTCCGTCGGTCGTTCGCCGGCACCTACGACGCCAGCGACGGCTACGTCTACATGGCGCCGATGTCCGCTCGCATGTGGGCCGGCCTGGCGGAGATGATCGGGCAGCCGGACCTGGTCGACTTCTTCCCGGCCCAGTCGGCCCCCGACTCCCGGCTGGCGAACCGCCCCGCCCTCGACGCGACGATCAACGCGTGGACCTCGCGGCGCACCGTCGACGAACTGGTCCACGCGCTGTCGGCGGCGGGCATCCCGTGCAGTCGGATCTTCGCCCTCGACGAGCTCATCGGCGACGAGCACATCGCCCGGCGGGGGATGGTCCGGCGGATCCCGCACCTGTCCGGAGCCGGCGAGGTGGTCGTCGCCGGCTCGCCGTTGCGGGTGCTCGGCGATCCGTACGCGGTGCCGCCGCCGGCGATCGGCCAGGACACCGCCGACCTGCTGGGGTAGCCGGGCCACTGCGCCGGGCCACGACGCCGGACCACGACGCCGCGGCGGTGTCAGGGGTGCTGGTCGGCCTCGGCGAGGAACGCGAGCACGAGCGCGTTCCACTCGGCGGGTCGCTCCCAGTGCGCGACATGGCCGCTGCGCTCGACGACGGCGAACCGCGACCCGGGGACGGCGTCGGCGAGCCGGCGGATGAGGAACGCCGGCGTCAGCAGGTCCGCGTCGCCGGCGACGAACAGCGACGGCACGGTCAGCCGCGCGAGATCGGCGAGGTGGACCGGCCTGCGCGCGGGGACCGCGAGGTCGGCCGGCTGCGCGCGGGCGGCGATCGCCTCCCACCGCGTGGTTCCCTCGGGGTCGAGGGCGCGGTACGTCGGCGACAGTTCCCGCTCGGCGGCGGGCAGTCCCATGACCGTGGCGGTCCACAGTCGGGCCCGCAGGTCGTCGGGGAACCCGTCGACGACCGCGCCGTGACCGTTGGTCACCGTCAGGCTGGCGACGCGATCGCGGTGATGGACGGCGACCTCGACGGCGTCGGCCGCCCCCAGCGCGTGACCGACGACGTGGACGCGGTCCAGGCCGAGTGCGTCGAGCAGGGCGAGGACGTCGCCGGCGTTGCTGCCGGTGGGCGGCTCGTGCGCCACCGAGCGGCCGGCTCCGCGACGGTCCAGGCGCACGACGCGGTGGCCCGCGGCCGGGAAGGCGGTCCGTTGGTGGTGCCAGACCGCGCTGGTTCCGCTCATTCCGTGGATGAACAGCACGGTGCTCGCGGGCCCACCCGCATCGACCGCCGCCGTGTCCGCGTACCAGAGCGACGCGCCGGGGACCTGCACCGTCGCCATGGGCGCTGCCTCGCCGAGTGCCGGACCGATCAGACCGTCAGGACGATCTTGCCGAAGGCCTGCCCGGAGGCGAGTCGTTCGAAGGCGGCGCGGGCGTCGGCCAGGGCGTACTGCGAGTCGATCTGCGGGCGCAGTCCGCTGTCGGCGCACAGCCGGACCAAGGACTCCAGTTCCCCCCGGGTGCCCATGGTCGAACCGATCACCGACAGCTGGAGGAAGAACACCCGGTTGAGGTCGGCCGGCGGGTTCGGGCCCGAGGTCGCCCCGCACACGACGAGCCGGCCACCGGGCCGAAGGGCCTTCAGGCTGTGCGACCACGTCGCCTCGCCGACGGTCTCCAGCACCGCGTCGACCCGGTCGGGCAGCCGCGCGCCGGTCTCGAAGGTCTGATGCGCACCGATCTTCTCGGCGTGCGCCCGCTTCGCGGCATCGCGGCCGGACACCCACACGCGCAGTCCGCCGGCCCGGGCCAGCGCGATCGCGGCGGTCGCAACGCCGCCGCCGGCTCCTTGGATCAGCACGGTGTCCCCGGGACTGACCCGCGCCTTGGTGAACAGCATCCGGTAGGCGGTCAGCCACGCGGTCGGCAGACAGGCGGCCTCCGCGAATGACAGCTGCGCGGGCTTGGGGACCAGGTTGCGGCGAGGCACGAGGACCTGCTCGGCCAGGGTCCCGGGGTGGACCTCGGACAGCAGGGAGCGCTTGGGGTCGAGGGTCTCGTCGCCGCCGCCGGCGGCCGGATCACCGATCACCGCATGGACGATCACCTCGTTGCCGTCCGCGTCGACGCCGGCCGCGTCGCACCCGAGGATCATCGGCAGGCGGTCGGCCGGCAGGCCGACGCCGCGCAGGCTCCACAGGTCGTGGTGGTTCAGCGCGGCGGCCTTGACGTCGACGCGGACCCAGCCCTCCCGCGGGGTCGGGTCCGGTTGCTGGCCGACGTCCAGTCCGGAGAGCGGATCGGTCGGGTCTATCCGGACGGCGGCGGCGGCGAGCACGTGTTGATCCCCTTCGGTCGACCTCAGGTCACCGGTACCAGGTCGACTGGTACCGGTGACCAGTACTGGGGGCCAGTATCGCGATCCTGGCCGCTGGACGAAGCTAGACGGTCAGCGCGATGTCGTAGACGGCCTCGAACCGGCGGCGCTCGTCGCCGTCGTCGGTGACCTCGTCCCACTGCGCGATGAGTTCGGGTCGCACCGAGCCGTACAGCATGTCGGCCTCGATGTAGGGCGACGTCGGGTCGTAGAACTGGCTGGTCAGCCGCTCCTCGCCGTCGATCCACACCCGCAGGTGGATGTGCCGGGCACGGTGCGTGGTCCGGCCGATGTCGGCCATGAGCGTCTCGACGAGGTCGCCGTCGTGCACCTTGTAGACGCCGGGGACGAAGGTGTTGAACTCGTACCGGCCGTCGGCGTCGGTGAGGATCTTGCCGCGCTGGTCGTAGCCGTCCAGGTCGTACTCGCCGTCCTCGCGCGCGTGCCAGAAGTCGATCTGGGCACCTTCGACGCCCGCCCCGGACGTGCGGTCGTACAGGCGGCCGGAGACCTTGAGCAGGCTCACCCCGTCGGGAATCGGCCCCTCGTACAAGATGCCGTCCGGCTTCACCGGCGCGCCGGCCTTGTACCGCGGGCCCTCGACGAGGGCGTTCGGGTTGACCGCCCGCGCCCGGCTCAGGTCGTCCGCGGCGGTGTAGAGCATGAGGTCGATGAAGTCGACCAGTTGCCCCTGTGCGCCGGTCTTCGTCAGGTACTCCCCGGCCGCGTCGATCTCGGCCTCGGTGATGTGATGCTTGGCCACCACCTGTCGCGCCGCGGCCACGAGGTCGTCGACGATGTCCCGCAGTCGTTCGTTCACCACTGTGCACTCCCCTGTTCGCTCGGCCGCGCCGATAGGGATCGGCGCCGGTGGATTTCAACCAATAAAATGACCTCTTCAATATACGGAATCGAACCACACGGGCTCGATCGGTGACAAGTGGCGTTTGGCCCCGGGAAAATTCCCCGCCCCGCCCCGCCCCGTGCCGTTTGTCCCGCTTCCTGGGACGTTGTGCACGAGGCGCCCGATTTGTCCAGCTGTTCGTGCACGACGTCCCACGTCGCGACCCGGATCGGGGTGGCGGGTACCGCAAGCCTGCCGGCGTTGAGGTTCGACCCGGTTCCGGGCCGCTGAACCG
>CAYMNG010000055.1:0-17064 GCA_964391765.1 uncultured Bifidobacteriaceae bacterium
CGTCAGCTCGACGCCGTCGGCGCCGCGCCGTACGCGGGGGCCGCCGTGACGAACTGGCGGCTCGCGGCGACCGCGGCCCAGCAGGTCACGGCGAGCACCGGCGGCCTGCTGTCGTTGTACGCGGACCTGTCCGGTACCGGCGGCGGACCGAAGATCTTCCACGACGGGGCGATCGACCTCGCCCGCCTGACCGACCTGCCCGACCGGGTCAACGTCGCGTCGACCCAGCTCGCGGCGGCGGACGCGGCGTTGACCGCGATCCGGGCCGACGGCAGTTCGGCCACGGCGCTGCGCCGGGTGCGGGACAAGGCGCTGGCGCAGATGGAGCCGGTGCAGGAGGCGATGGACGCGCTGGAGACGATCGCACCGATCCTCCCCGACGCCCTCGGCGCGCACGGCGTCCGGCGGTACCTGGTCGCGATCGACAACCAGGCCGAGATGCGGGCCGCCGGCGGGGCCCCGCTGAGCCTGGTCCTCGTCGAGTTCGACCAGGGCCGGATCTCGATCCCGATCAAGGGCCAGACCAGCACGCAGCTCTTCCCGCCGCTGAACGCGCCGGTGCAGTGGTGGGGGCCGGCGGGGAACCCGTTCTTCGAGGGGAACCCGCGGTTCGCGCCGTTCGTGGTCACGAACACCCATCCGAACAACCTGTTCTCCGCCAAGGAGATGGCCGGTGCGTGGCAGGGCGGCGGCTACCCGGCCGTCCACGGCGTCGTCACGCTCGACCTCACCGCGATCAGCGCGGTCCTCGACGCGACCGGGCCGATCCAGTCGCCCACGTACGGCACCGTCGACGGTCCACGCCTCGGGCAGATCCTGCTGATCGACGCCTACCAGCAGTTCGGCCAGGAGAACGCCGACGAGCGCCAGCAGGCGAACCAGCAGCTCATCGACGGACTGCTGCAGCGGATCTTGTCCGGGGACGACCTGGTCACCGTCGCCAAGGCGATGCTCACCACGGCACCGGGCCGCCATGTCCAGTTCTGGATGACCGATCCGGCGTTGGAGCGGATCGTCCGCGAGAGCGGAACCGGCGGGGACGTCCGCGACCCCGGCACCGGCGACTGGGCGGCGCTGTACACGCAGAACGGCAACCAGAGCAAGGTCGACGTGTTCCAGCAGCGGAACGTCCTGGTGACGGTCCAGCTGGCCGAGGACGGCTCGGCGCGGGTCACCCAGCAGATGACCGTCACGAACGCGACGCCGGCGGATCGGCCGGAGGGACCGCCCGAGCGGATCGGCTACGAGACCAGTTGGCTGAAGGCGGCGTACCTGATGTACGTGCCCGACGCGGCGTTCGAGTACAGCGCGGCGTACCCGTCGGCGTACGCGGTGCGCCCGTTCCGCGGCCATCCCCAGTTGGGCCGCGGCTGGGTGCTCGACGGCTTCGGCCACCGGCTGATCCGGGTCGTGGGCTGGACCAAGCCGGGCGGGCAGAACTCGGTCTCGGTGTCCTACCGGCTGCCGGCGGGCACGTTCAGCCAGTCCAACGGGACGCTGCGCTATCGGTTGCGGGCCGAGCCCCAGTCGCTGTTCATCGCACCGACGATGACGGTGCAGGTGAACGCACCGGCCGGCTGGTCGGCCCAGTCGGCCCAGGGCACCGCGGCGACCGCCGCGTCGGTGAAGGGCGCGACCGCGGCGGTCACGGTGGTGCAGAACCAGCCGATCGACGTCGAGATGGACTTCACCCGATGACGCCCCGGCCGCGACCGGTGCGTCGACCGCTCGCGGTCATGGCCGTCGCGGCGGCGGTCGCCGTCGCGCTCGTGTGGCTCGCGCCGCCGGTCGGGTTCGTGGCCGCGGTCGGCGTGCTGGTCGTCGTGCCGCCGTGGGGACGCAGCCTGGCCGAACGTGCGGTGATCTCGCTGATCGTCGTCAGCGGACTGGTCGCGGTGCTCGTCCCGCGGGCCGGGTCCACGCCGGTCACCCAGGTCAGCGCCCGACTGGGCCTGACCGCTCTGGTCGTCGGCGTCCTCGCCCTGCGCCTCGTGCCCCGCCTGCGGGCGGTGCCGGTCCCGCGCCCGACGCTCGTCGACGCGCTCGTGCTGGCCTTCGGCGTCGGGCTGGGGTTCTGGCTCCTGTCCGCGTACGTCGGCCGCGACTCCGCCGAACTGGTCAGCGGCCTGTTCTTCAGCGGGTGGGACAACCAGGGCCACTTCACGACGTTCGCGAACACCTACAAGGTCGGCAGCACGACCTGGCCGACGGCGGACGGGTCGGTCGCGTGGAACCAGTGGTACCCGTCGTTGCACACGACGATGTGGGCACTGGCCGAACTCGCCTCGCGCGGCACCGAGGCGCTGCTGGACCGCCCGGGCCTGCTGTGGCCGTACGTGCAGTGGAACGCGGTCACGTTCGCCGGCTGCCTGGCGGCGCTGTCCTGGGTCGGCGGTGACCTGGCCGCCCGGATCGCCGGCGCGAGCCGGTGGGCCGGCGCGCTGGCCGTCGGCGGCTTCGCCGCGTTCGGCCTGCTCGGCAGCCCCGCCTATCTGTACAACGCCGGCTTCACGAACTTCGTCATGGCGGTCACGCTCACGGTGACCGCGTCGCACCTGGCCGCGCGGTCGGCGCGGTCCGCGCGCACCCTGGGGTGGTTCGTCGTCCCGCTCGCGGCCCTGGCCGTGGTCGGGCTGTGGACGCCGCTGGCGCTGGGGCTCGTGCCGGCCGGGGTCGTCGTCGCGGTCGCCCTGGTGCGCCACCGCTGGTGGATCGGTGTGGCCTGGCTCGGCGCGGCGGCCGCCGTCGGCGCGGTGATGGCACTGACGCAGGCGTCGGCGATCCTCGGCGTCGAACCGGGCCGCTCGGCCGGGGACTTCACGACGTCGCTGGGGTCGGTCGGGGCGGGAATGGCCCCGTTCAACATCGGTGCCGGCCTGGCCGCACCGGTGGTCGCCGTGCTGGCCGGCGTCCTGCTCGTGCGCTCGGGCCGGACCGGCATCGCGGTGGGGGTGCTCGGACCGGTCCTGGGCGCCGGGGTGCTCGCGGTCGTCTTCGCGGCGGGCGCGGACGCGGCGAACGTCGGACGGCTGGAGTCGTACTACGTGCTCAAGTCGCTCGACGCGATGCTGCTCGCCGTCGCACCCCTGGTCGCGGCGCTGGTGGCGGTCGCCCTCGTGCGGGCACTCGCGGGCGTCGACCCGGTGACCGCCGTCGTGGCGACCGCCACCGCGGCGGTCGCGGCGGTGGCCTCGTTCGGGTACGTCTTCGTCCGGCCGGACCGCCCACCGACCGACCTCTCGGCGGCGCCGGGGGTCCAGGCCGGCTGGGACCGCATGCGCGGGATCGAGGACCCGCTCGTCGGAACCGCGATCATCCGTGGCCGCGACGCGGCGGTTCCGTATCCGGGGATGACCACGTTGCTGTGGGACGGGGCCGGCACGCTGCCGAACCTGTGGGTCTCCTCGCTGTCCGGGGTCATGTCGAAATCGCAGAACACGTTCTACCGCAGCCTGCCGTCGTTCCCCTACGACGACCGGACCGCGCAGTACGTCACGCTGGCGTTGAACCTGGACCCCCGCATGCGCGTCGCAGTGCTGTGGTTCCGCGAGCCCTCCGGCCAGCAGCTGTCCGAATACGTCGCCGGCCGGTCGGACGACCGGGTCGTCCTCGTGCGCGTGCCGATGCCGTCTTCGGCCCTGTGCGAGGAGTGCTCCTTGTGACCGGCGCTCGGCGGGCGATCGCGGCCCCGGTGGCGCTCGTCGTGGCCGCCGGCCTCCTCGTGGCCGCGGGCCCGCCCGCCGCGGCCCTGTCCGCCGCGGATCTGCCGCGACCGCCCGGGGTCAGCGACTCCGGATCGAGCGCGACCAGCCGCTCGGTGCCGGCGGCCGCGTCGACGACGACCGGATCGTGGACCGTGTGGACCGGCCGACCCGGTCGCTCGACCGTGACGAGGATGTCGATGCCGCCGGTCACGGGCCGACCGCTGCTGGGCGACTGGAACGGCGACGGCGTCGCCACGCCGGGCTACTACGAGGCCGGGCAGTGGTACGTGACGAACGCCAGCGTCGACTCCGCGGCCTGGGAGCCGTACCTGTCCTTCGGCGGGGAGCCGACGGACGTCCCGGTCGTCGGGCGCATCGACAAGGACCGTCGTACCGACGTCGGCGTCTTCCGCGACGGCACCTGGCTGTGGCACCTGTCGAACGGCCGGCCCGACGTGACCGACCAGTTCGGCGCGGCCGGCGACGTCCCGATCGTCGGCGACTGGGACGGCGACGGCCGCGACGACCTCGGCGTCGTACGCGCCGGTGCGTGGATCCTGCGGATCACCGGCAGGTCGACGAAGCCGTCGTGGGTCGGGCGCGGGGTGCAGGTGCAGCCGCACCCGGAGTCCGACGCGGTCGTGCTCGTGTTCCCGTACGGGCTGCCCTCGGACGTCCCGGTCGTCGGCGACTGGGACGGCGACGGCCGCGCCGATCCCGGGGTCGTGCGGTCCGGCCGGGACTGGTACCTGAGCCGGGGCCTGGGCCAGGTGCTCAGGTCGCGGCACGCGGTGCATCCGGTGACCGGCGACGAGGTTGCGCTGGTCGGAAACCAGGCGACCGCACCCGGGCACTGCCCGACGGCGACGCGCGCGGGCGAGCGCTACGGGCGATCCCTCGCGGCGTACGTCGACCCGCCGATCGTGCCGCGGGGGCGGACCGGGATGGCCGGTGGTCGTTCGATCCTGGCGACCGTGCAGGACGGCCTGCGGTTCGCGATCACCGACGCGCTGACGAACCGACTGGCGGACCGGACCCGCCGGCCGTACTACGACCCGCTGAGCACGAACGCGAACACCGAGGAGGCGATCCGTCGGTCGGCGAACGCGACCCTCGCGGCGGCGATCCTCCTACGGACGACCGACGGCCGCGGCGTCGCGGGCGTCGGTCGCGACGAGCTGTTGTCGTTCGCCCGGTGGAACATCCGGTCACTGGCCTGCCAGCACGGGGCGTCCTCCCCCGGCGGCTGGGGCAACACCTGGCAGTCGGCGCTGTGGGCGACGACGACCGGCCAGGCCGGTTGGCTGCTGTGGCCGTACCTGAACCGTCAGGAACGGGGCCTGGTCGCGGCGATGGTCGTCAGTGAGGCCACCTACGCGTCCGCCCGTGGGCCGCGGTACTGGACGAACCGACTCGGGCAGGAGTCCGCCGCGGGGGACTCCCAGTCCGACGAGGTCTCCTGGGACCTGACCGCGCCGGCGCTCGCGCTGGCGATGATGCCCCGGTACGGCAGCGCCGGCACCTGGCGCTCGTCGCTGATCGCGATGTCGATCGCGGCGTTCGCCCGACCGGACGACATCCACCGGCCGCAGACCGTGAACGGGGTCCGGGTCGACATCCGGATCCCCGGCACGAACGCGAACGAGGACGGCACCGTCACCAACCACGGGATCGTCAACCCGGACTACACCCAGAACGTGCAGAACCTGTGGTGGGCGGCGACCATGCTGCGCTCCGGCGGGCGCAAGGTGCCCGAGGCGTTGTTCTTCAACGCGGACATCGTCTATCGCGCGCTGGCGAAGGTGGCGTTCCCGGCCCCGCCGTACGCCGCGCCGGGGGGGACGGTCTACCAGCCCGGTGGGCGGATCTACTACCCGATGGGAGCCGGCTGGGGGACCCGGCGACCGGCGACGTTCGCCGGCGTCGACGCGTTCGCGAACCTGTACGCCGCGTCGGACATCGACGCGAAGTCCTACTTGGCCGCGCACGCCGCGGACACCCGCGCGATGCAGGAGCGCTTCTCGTCGGGCCGGATCTACGCCGACGGCTGGGGGGAGGACTCCTACAAGCTCGGCCGGGAGGAGTACGCCCTGCAGCAGATGGCCCTCGCCTGGTGGGCCGGCGCGTGGAAGAAGGGTCCGGCGATGCGGGTCGACCGGACGGCGTACCGCACGAGCCTGGGCGTAGGGAAGGACCTGCCGTAGTGCCCCCCGCCGCCGGCTCGCCCGACGCCTCCCGCGGCGTCCTCACACGCGCGCGGACCGCGGCGAACCGCCGGTACGCGCGGCTGGCGATCCAGCGCGAACGACGGGCCCGCCGGGCGAGCGGGATCGACGCGACGCTCGTCCTGGCCGATCACTGGTCCGGGTCCGTCCAGCAGTTCTACCACTTCCTGCTGGGGTACCTCGGGCCCATGGCGGTCTGGGCGAGACAGCATCCGGGGCAACGGATCTGGGTGCGTGACTGCGGTCCGATGAACGTCTGGTTCGACGCCGTCCGCCCCGGCGTCGCGGTGGACGTGGTCTCGGTGAACACCGCGCTCGGCGTCCTGATCGGCTCGCGTCGCGACGCGCGGATCGTGCGCGGCCTGGACGACCCGGCCCGGTTCGACCGGCGTCGGTTGGTCGCGGCGGCCGACGCGATCGGCTGGCTGCTGGACGCCGACCGCGGTGTCGTCGCCGGCCCGTCCTCGGTCGTCGTCGTCGACCGGCGCACGAGCGAGGACTTCTACCACTCCGCGGAGTCCGAGACGCACATGTCCGGGGCCGAACGTCGGTCGACGCCGGGCCTCGGCGCGACCGTCGAGGCCCTGAGGTTCGCGAGTCCGGCCGTCGTCGTCGACACGGCGCGAATCGCTCCGGCGGAACAGATCCGCCTGTTCGCGGGTGCGAACGCGATCGTGGGTCAGCACGGGGCGGGCCTGGTGCACATGCTCTGGTTGCCGCGCGGATCGACGGTCGTCGAGATCGCCCCGCCCCTGGTCCCCGGGGTCGACCACATCTTCGGCGAACTCGCCGAGGTGCTCGGGCACCGCTACGTCGTGGTCGCTCAGGACGACGTCCACGCACCCGTCGATCCGCAGGCGCTGGAGTCCGGCCTGCGCGCGGCCGGTCTGTTGCGCGAGTGACGTCAGCGGGGCCGCGAACCGGTCCACGCGACGCAGTCGGCGTAGCGCGGGAGCAGGTCGGCGGCCAGCGCCTGGGCCAGCGTCGGCGCCGCGGCGTCCTTCGGCGACAGCAGCAGGTCGACACCGTCGGGCCAGGGCAGCGCCAGGTCCGGGTCGACCGGCGTGATGCCGTGCTCGCGGTCGGGGGTGAACGGCGTCGAGCACAGGTAGCCGACGGTGGCGGCCTCCGACAGCGCGCAGAAGGCGTGGCCCAACCCCTCGGCGACGTACAGCGCCGAGCGGCGGTCGTCGTCGAGTTCGACCGCGTCCCACCGGCCGAACGTCGGGGATCCGACGCGGATGTCGACGACGATGTCGAGGATGCGGCCGACGAGGCACTGGACGTACTTGGCCTGGCCGGGCGGCACGTCGGCGAAATGGAGCCCGCGCACTGTGCCGCGGGTGGACACCGAGATGTTCAGTTGGGCCAGGTCGAACCGGTGGCCGACGTGGTCGCCGAACGACGCGGCCGTGAACGCCTCGAGGAACAGGCCGCGGTCGTCGCGGCGCTGCACCGGGACGAACTCCCACACCCCGTCGATCGACCCCGGGCGGACCTGCACGGGCGCGACCGTATCAGTCGGGCCGGGCCGGTCGGCGGGCCCACAGTACGGTTGCCGGGTGAAGGTCGCCTTGATGGGCACGCGCGGTGCGCCGGCCCGGTACGGGGGCTTCGAGACCGCCGTGGAGGAGATCGGCAGCCGGCTGGCGGCCCGCGGGTACGAGGTGACCGTCTACTGCCGCAACCCCGGGCAGCACCTGCGGCACTACCGCGGGATGCGACTGGTGAACGCCCCGGCGATCCGCCACCGGGTCGCCGAGACGCTGTCCCACACCGCGGTCAGCGCCGCGCACGCGATCGTCGCCGACCACCCCGACGCGGTGCTCCTGCTCAACGCCGGCAACGCGCCGCTGCTGCAGCCGCTGCGGTTGGCGGGGATTCCGACCGCGATCCATCTCGACGGCCTGGAGTCGCGTCGGGAGAAGTGGCGGGGGATGGGTGCTCGGTACTACCGGTGGGCCGAGCGCGCGGCGGTGCGCTGGGGACGTGCCGTCATCGCCGATGCGCAGGCGATCGCGGACCACGTCCAGGCCGAGTACGGCCGGACCTGCGTCGTCATCCCGTACGGCGCCGAGGTCATCCACCCGGGCACGGACCGACTGGCCGAGGTCGGCGTGGAGCCGAAGGGCTACCACCTCGTCGTCGCGCGGTTCGAGCCGGAGAACCACGTGCTCGAGGCCGTGCACGCGTATCGGGCCAGCGGCCTGGTCGACCCGCTCGTCGTCGTCGGAAGTGCGCCCTACAGCCAGTGGTACGTCGACGCGGTGCACGCCGCGGCCGGCGGCGACGACCGGATCGGCTTCCTCGGGGCCGTCTACGACGCCGACCTGCTCGACCAGTTGTACGGGCACGCGACGACCTATGTGCACGGGCACTGCGTCGGCGGGACGAACCCGTCCCTGCTGCGGGCGATGGGCGCGGGTGCACCGGTGCTCGCCTTCGACGTGGAGTTCAACCGCGAGGTCACGGCCGGACAGGCCCTGTTCTGGTCCGACGCCGCGTCGCTCACGGCGCTGCTGGACGGTGTCGCCGACCCGGCCCGCGCGCCCGAACTCGCCGCGCTCGCCCAGGCCGGCCGCGATCGGGTGGCCACGGTCTACCAGTGGGACACGGTCACCGACCAGTACGAGGAGCTGCTGGCCCGGCTGGTCGCGCGGTGATGACCACGGTCGCGGCGCTCCTGGTCACCAAGGACGCCGAGCGCTGGCTGCCGGCCCTCCTGGCGAGCCTCGCCACCCAGACCCGGCCGCCGGACCAGTTGGTCGTCGTGGACGACCACTCGGCGGACGCCACGCGCGAACTGCTCGCGGCGGCCGGGGCGCACGTCGTCACGGCGACGTCGTCGGCACGTGACCGGGTCACCCGCATCGCGCAGAACTTCGTGCAGGGGGCGCGGGTCTGCGCCGGAGTCGACGTCGCTGCCGCCGCGGGCATCGCCGCGGCCGACGTCGTCGTGCTCGGCGACCACGACGACGTGTGGCACGCCGACCGGATCGAGCACCAGGTCGCGGTCCTCACCGCCCGGCCGCGAGCCCTCATGCTGTGCTCCGACGGCAGGCTGGTCGACGACGGCGGCGCACCGGTCGGCGGGACCCTGCGGACGTCCTTCCCGCTCCCCGCCGGTTGGCCGAAGATGTCCGCCGCGCAGCGCATGGCGGCCGCGTTGCGTCGGTCGGTGGCGACCGGCGGGGCCAGCGCGATCCGGCCGGCGGCGTTCGCCGACCTGGACGTCCCGCCGGGCTGGTTGCACGACCGCTGGTGGAGCCTGGTCGCGCTCGCGCGCGACGGTCTCGTCGTCGACGACGCAGCCGTCATCGACTACCGCGTGCAGCCGGGTCAGCAGGTCGGCCTGGACCGGGCGGCGCAGGACGCCGGCGGTCCGCTCGGCCGGGCGGGTGCGCTGGTGCGCGACGCCCGCCGGTCCGCACGCAAGGTCCGTGACGTCCGCACCCGCCTGCGCCCCCTGGCGGCCGACCCGCAGATCGCCGCCGCGATCCGTGTGCGCAACACGCTGTGACCGACGCCGGGTGACCGGCTCGGGTGACCGACGCCCCTCAGCGCAGCACGACGACCCGGTCGCGGCCGGCCCGCTTGGCCTCGTACATCGCGTCGTCGGCCCGGGCGAGCAGGTCGTCGACGTCCTCCCCGGGCTGGTGGAGCGCGACGCCGATGCTCACCGAGACGGTCAGGCGGTCGCCGTCGACCTCGAACGGCTCGGCGATCGCCGTACGGACCTTCTCGGCGACCTCGCGCGCCTGGTCGACGGTGTGGGTGCCGACGAGCAGCACGAGGAGTTCGTCGCCGCCGATCCGCGCGACGACGTCGTCGAGTCGGACGGTCGCGGCGATCCGCTCGGCGATCTTGCGCAGCACGGCGTCGCCGGTCGCGTGCCCGTAGGCGTCGTTGATGTCCTTGAACCGGTCGACGTCGCAGAACAGCACCGCCAGCGAACTGCCGGGACGCCGCCGGCCGGCCTCGATCCGCAGCCGGCTGAGGACCTCGCGGCGGTTGAGCAGGCCGGTGAGCGCGTCGATCCGGGCCAGGGTCGCGAGCTCGGTCTGCACCGCGACCTCGACGTCGACGTTGCGCACCGACGCGATGGCACCGTCGACCGTGCCGTCGTGGGAGCGGAAGGGGCCCAGGTGGGCCTCCATCCAGTGGTACGAGCCGTCGGCGATCCGCAACTGCCCGCGGAACAGGACGGTGTCCCCGGCCTCGGCCCGCGTCACGAGGTGCCGCAGTTCGGCCCGGTCCTGCGCCCGTACCAGGTCGGCGTACTCGACGCCGACCAGCCGTGCCGGGTCCGCGCCCCAGGTCGCGGTCGCCGACGGCGACACCCACACGAACCGACCGGCGCGCAGGTGGCACACGACGTCGGAGGCGTTCTCCGCGAGCAGTCGGAAGCGCGCCTCGGAGTCGGCCAGTCGTTGCGCGGCCAGGTGCGCGTCGGTCACGTCGAGGACGTGGCTGATGAACATCTGCACCGTGCCGTCGTCGTCGCGCACGCAGCCGACCGACAGGTCCCCCCACACGATCGAGGAGTCCGGTCGCAGGTAGCGCTTCAGGATCCGGTAGGAGTCACGGTCTCCGGCGAGGAGCGAGTCGACCAGCTCCTGGTCGTCGCGCACGTCGTCGGGGTGGGTGAGGGCCTGCCAGGTCGTCGCCAGCAGCGTCGGCTCGCTGCGGTCCAGGATCCGGCACAGCGAGTCGTTCACCGAGACGAACGTGCCGTCCGGGGCGACGAGGGCGACCCCGCCGGGGGCGTTGACCAGGGCCGTCCGGAACCGCTCCTCGCTCTCCCGGAGCCCGAGTTCGAGCCGGACCGCCTCGTCGGCGTCCCGGTACGAGCCGATGCGCGAGACGAGGACGCCGGCCTCGTCGAACACCGGCCGGACCGTGACGTCCAACCACCGCGTCGTCCCGGACTTGGTCCGGTAGCGCGCGCGGAAGTGCCGGTCCTCACCGGCGCCCACGCGGGCGATCTCGGACTGCAGCAGCGCGCGATCGCGAGGGTCGGCGATCTCGAGCGGTCCGGCCGCGGCGAGGTCCTCGACGGTCCAGCCGAGCAGGCCCGTGAACGACGGCGAGATCCACGTGTACGCCGCCCCCGAGGCGGACATCTCGAACACGGCGTCGGAGGCGTTCTCGGCCAGCAACCGGTAGTGGCGCTCGGCCTCGATGGCGGCGGACTGGGCCGCCCGTCGGTCGGCGTCCAGGCGGCGCTCGCGCCTGGTCACGACGCCGAGCAGTGCGGCGAGCAGCAGGACGGTCGTGCCGACCGCGAGGGTCCAGGCGGTCTCGACCGGAACCCCGATCGCCTGCAACCCGTGCCGCATCACCGTGATGAGCAGCGGGGCGCCGGCGAGCACGAGGCCGACCCGGGTGACCAGGCTGCGGTTCCCCATGCGCAGGTAGGCGGACACCGGTGGGCGGTCCGGCCGGGCCAGCACCGTGGCGAGGACCAACAGGATCGACGTCGCGGCGCCGATCACGGACACCGCCGAGGTCCGGCCCGCGTCGGCGAACGGTCGTCCGACCAGCACGTAGGACAGCAGGGCGCCCAGCGGGTTGGCGATGGCGACGACGAACAGCACGACCCGCAGCCGCGGCAGCGGTCGGCGGTCGACGCCGACCAGCCAGACCAGCGCCGCGACGACCAGGAGGGTGGCCGCCGACTCAGGCGGGACCGGTCGGTTCGGTGACGGTCCGACCCCGGTGACGGCCTCCACGAGCAGCACTGCGGCGACCAGTCCGGTCGCCGCCAACAGCACGCGTGCCACCAGCACCCGGCCGTGGCTGCGCGGGTCGACCTGCAGCAGCAGCGCGAGGGCCAAGACCGCGCGGAGCGACGCCGACCACGGGGAGATGACCGGCCACGCGTCGACGACCTGCGTGAGCACGACCCAGCCGGTGGCCCAGCCGAACAGCGCGAGGCCGGACACGACGAGTGCGGCCGCCGCGAGCAGGATCGCCGACTGCCGGGCGGCCGTTCGCTCCGCCCGCGCGAGGCCTGCCGGCTCGCTCATCACCGATGCCTTTCGATGTCGGCGCGCTGCGCCTCCAGCGTAATCCCGGGTGCGGCCGCGATGCTCGCGTTCGGGCCGGGGCGGTCGTCCGTGCCTAGGATCGGGGTCGTGCCGTTGCTGCTGGACGTGACCGACCTGGTCGAGTTCTACCAACGACACGAGTCGGTCTCCGGCGTGCAGCGGGTCATCGCGGAGGTGGCCCCGCGACTCCTCGCGGACCGGGTCGCCGTAGGCGCCGGGCCGGCCACCGCGGTCGTCCTCGACCGATCGCGCGGGGTGTTCGTCCCGCTGACGACGACCGAGGCGACCGCGCTGATCGGACCGCCGACGCCGACCGATCGCGCCGCGGTCGCCGCCGCGGCGACGGCCTGCCTGGGTCGGGCACGGGCGGCGGAGCCGGCCCGGATCGACGCCGACGCGGTGCTGATGTTCCTCGGCGCGGTGTGGATCAACGACGCACTGATGCTCGCGGCCCGGGCGGCGCACGCGGCCGGCGCTCGCTGCGTCTACCTGTTGTACGACCTGACGCCGGTCCTGCAGGCCGGTCACACCGCGACGGTGAACCGGTTGTTCGACCGCTACCTGCTCCTGGCGACCCAGACCGCGTCGGCCGTGCCGGCGATCTCCGTGTCCAGTCGTCGCGACTACGAACGGCACTGCCACGAGCACGGCCGCGTCCCGCCGCCCGGTGGTGCGACCGGCCTGCCGTGTGGGCTGACCCCGGACCGGTTCGACACGACGACGCCACCGTGGCCGCGCCCGTTCGCGCTGTTCGTCGGCACCGTCGAGTCGCGCAAGAACCACCTGCTGGCCCTGCGCGCGTGGCGCCGGCTCCTCCAGCGCCACGGACCCGATGCGGTGCCGGACCTCGTGTGCGTCGGCCGGCTGGGCTGGCACGCCGACGACTTCCTGCGTGAGTACCTCGACTCCGGTGGCCTCGGCGGCCGGCTCACGGTGCTGTCGACCAGCGTCCCGGACGATGAGCTCGCCCGGTTCTACGCCCATGCGCAGTTCACCGTGTACCCGTCGCGGTACGAGGGCTGGGGACTGCCGGTGTCGGAGTCGTTGGCGTTCGGCAAGGTCGCGATCGTCGCGGACAACTCGTCCCTGCGCGAGGCGGGCGGGGACGCCGCGGTCTACTTCCCGACCGACGACGAGGACGCCTTCGTCGCCGCGATCGAGGAGCACGGACTGGACCCGGCCGGCCGCCGGGCCGCCGAGGGTCGCCTCGCCGGTCGGCCGGTCGACCCGATCACCTGGGAGCACGTCGCGCAGGTCCTGTCGCAGGAGGTGGAGCAGATGGGCGCCGAGCGCGCACCGCAGGTCTTCCCGTCGGTCGAACTCGGCCGCGAGTACGTGCTGGCGGTCGGCCAGCCGCCGCCGGACGCCGGGTACGCCGACCGGTACTTCGCCCACCTGCTCGACCAGGGGCGGACCCCGTTGCTCGGCCAGCCGCGGGGCGATCGCGACTTCGAGACCGTCGACGCCGCCGTGATCGGCACGGTCGGGTCGCCGCAGTCGTGGGGGTTGGAGGTGCGGCCCGGCCGCCGGGTGGACTTCCGCCTCACCCGCCCGGTCGACGGGCCGTTGACGCTGCTCGTCGGCACCCGGTCGATGCCCGGCCTGGCCGTAGTGGAGTCCGCCGGTCCGGGCGGGCCGACCCGGCAGGAGCTCTACCTCGGCTCGGTCCTGGCGATCCCGCTCGGGGACGGGCCGGCCGGCGAGGCGACCCAGGCGTGCCTGAGCGTCGTCGACGCCAGCGACAGCATCGAGGGGTTCGTCGGGATCTCCTCGTTCGTCGTGCTGCGGGCCGACGATCTGACCGCGCAGGTCGTCGCGCATCGTGCCGCCGCGTCGGCACTGCGCGCGGAGCTGGACTTCATGCAGGGCACCCGCTCCTGGCGGGTCACTGCGCCGCTGCGCCGGCTCAAGGGGCGGGGCAGCGGCTGACCGGTCGGGTTACCGACGCTTGGCGATCGTGATCGGGAAGGCCGCGGAGTTCGGGCCGAACGCCCCCGCACCCGGCGACGTCGCGGTCAGCGTGCACGTCCCGCCGCTGGCCGGGGTGACGAGCGTGGCTCCCACGAGGTAGCACGGGCCGGTCGTGGTGAACGTCACCGGCGCGCCCGATCCGGTCGAGGCGGCGACGCTGGGTCGCGTTCCACCGGCCAGCCGGGTCGCGCTGGTGGTCGTGAGGGGGTTGCTGGCGCCGACCACGACCGACATCGGGTCCGCAGCGCGGGTCGGCTGGACGCTGACCCATTGGACCGCGGTGCCGGTGCGCGAGGTGTTCGTCGACGAGAACGAGGCGTTGACCAGTTGGTTGCCGACCACGCTCGGGGTCCAGGCAGCCGTTGTCTCCTGTGCGACGACGTCGCCCGCCTGCGGCAGGAGGGTGAGCCGGCCGTTGTCGTTGGTCCACGTCGCGACCTCGCCGGCCAACAGGGGGTCGTTCACCCGCGTCATGACGGTTGCCGGCTCGCCGTACGTCAGGGTCGAGGGCACGAACAGCGACACCAGTGGCTCGTTCGGCAGCGCCTGGGACAGCGCGGACGCCGCCGAGCCCGCGGCGTCGGCGGCGGCGTAGGTGGCGGTGAGGCGGTACGTCGCCGGTGACGACGGGGTCCACGTGATTCGGCCGGTCGCGACGGCGGCGCTCGTGCCGCCGACCGCGGCGGTGCCGAGCGTCTCGCCGGTGTACGCGTTGGCGAACGTCACCGTGCCGGCGGGCAGGTAGCCGCTGACCGACCGCACGGTCGCCAGCAGGACGGTCAGGCCGCCGACCGGCGTCTGGTTGGGTGCCGACAGTGTCGTCCGGGTCGGGACGGCCGCCACGGCGACGGCGACCGGGTTCGTGCCGGCGATCCCGCCGACCGTCCACGTGCCCGCCTTGGTCGGCGTCCAGGTGAATCCGCCGGCTCCCTGGGCGTTCAAGGTGACCGGCTGCTGGGCGACCACTGTTCCGCCGAGGGACAACTGCACCGTGACGGTCGCACCAGCCGATCCGGGAACCTGGACGTGCACGGACTGCGCCACGCCGACGGTGCCGTTCGCCACGGACACCACAGGAGCGGGCGCCCTCTTGGCAGCCGGCGCGGCGAACACGGGCGCGGCGAGCGCCGGCGCGGCAGTCGACAGCGCGAGCACGGTAGTCGTCGCGATCACGGCGAGGCCGACGCGGCGCAGGGTCGAACCCGGAGAATTGCGCATTTCTTCCTCCCGTGTCACACGAGTCCCGCGCGTCATCGTATGACCTGACGCGATGCGATGGCGGGTCGGCGCGGGCGACGGGACGCCGCGACCCTCGCCGTCGGCCTCGACAATCTCCGGCGCCGCGCCGTCCGCTCGCTAGGGTGAGCCGAACGCGACCAGGAGGGACGACGTGAAGGCGATCCTGCTCGCCGGTGGGCTCGGGACGCGACTGCGCGAGGAGACCGAGTTCCGGCCCAAGCCGATGGTCGAGGTCGGTGGTCGACCGATCCTGTGGCACATCATGAAGAACCTGGCCCGGTTCGGGATCACCGACTTCGTTGTGGCCACCGGCTACAAGAGCTCGATGATCAAGGACTACTTCCTCAACTACGAGGCCCAGAGCAACGACTTCACCGTTCGCCTCGGCGATCGCGACTCGCTGCACTTCCACGGGGCGCACGACGAGGCCGACTGGACCGTGACGGTCGCGTTCACCGGGGACGACACCCAGACCGGCGGCCGGGTCTTCCGCGCGGCCCGGTACCTGGACGACGGCCCGTTCCTGGTCACCTACGGCGACGGCCTGGCCGACGTCGACATCGATGCGCTGCGGGACTTCCACGAGCGGTCCGGCACCCTGGGCACGGTCACGTCCGTGCAGCCGAACAGCCGGTTCGGTGTGATGGACGTCGCGGACTCCGGCGAGGTCACGCGCTTTCGGGAGAAGCCGCAGATGGACGGGTGGATCAACATCGGCTTCATGATCCTCGAGCCGGGGGCACTGGCGTACTTCGACGACGAGTGCGTCCTCGAGCAGGGGCCGCTGGTCGACCTGGCCGCGGCGGGTGAGCTCAGCGCCTACCGCCACGAGGGCTTCTGGCAGCCGATGGACACCTTCCGCGAGTCCAAGCTGCTGAACGACCTGTGGGCCAGCGGGAAGGCACCGTGGAAACAGTGGTGAACGGGGGCGGGGGACCTCTCCAGAGCTTCGAGAGTCGATCGAGAGCACGCGGTGAGGACGTTTCCGGGCCGCGGCGCCGTACCATCCTTGACGTAGTTGACCACATCGAGGGAGCGCCATGATCGGGCTGACGTTCCGGTCGCTTGCGGCCCAAGACCCGTTGATCATCCTGGACCTCGCCAACAACCACAACGGGTCGGTAGATCTCGGGAAGCGGATCATCGACGGTGTGGCGGAGGCGGCCGAGGGCCTGGCGTTCCGTGTCGCGGTCAAGTTCCAATATCGCGAACTCGACACCTTCATCCACCCGGACTTTCGTGACCGCCTGGATCTCAAGTACGTGAAGCGGTTCCTATCAACGCGTCTTGCCTGGGAGCAGTTCGCTGAGCTGACGGCGTACGCGAAGGGACAGGGTTTCCTCACCGCGGCGACTCCGTTCGACGAAACGTCGGTGCAGTACGTCGTCGACCATGGTCATGACATTCTCAAGGTGGCATCGGCGTCGTTCACGGACTGGCCGCTGTGGGAGGCGATCTCTGCGACCAGTCTGCCGGTCGTTGCGAGTACCGCGGCGGCGTCGTTCGACAACATCGACCGGGTCGTTACGTTCCTTCAACACCGCAAGCGCAACTTCGCACTCATGCACTGCGTCGCTGCGTACCCAACAACGGACGATGCCCTCCTGCTCGATCGGATCGATGCGCTACGAACGCGGTACGACGAAGTTCCGGTTGGATACTCGACCCATGAGGATCCGCGCAACCTGACCGCTGTCGCCATCGCCGTTGGGAAGGGTTGCGTCGTCCTGGAGCGGCACGTCGGAGTTCCGACGGGCGACTCGCCCCTCAACGCCTACTCGTCGGAACCGGAGCTGATTCGTAAGTGGCTGGTCGCAATTCGAGCCGCTGCAGATATGTGCGGCGGAACCGAACGACTCGCAACCGTGAACGAAG
>CAYMNG010000056.1:0-16931 GCA_964391765.1 uncultured Bifidobacteriaceae bacterium
CGGGAAGGAAGTAGATCGTGCTAATCAGCCAGCGTCCCGTGCTCACCGAGGAGCCGATCAGCGAGTTCCGCTCGCGCTTCGTCCTCGAGCCCCTCGAGCCCGGATTCGGCTACACCCTGGGCAACTCGCTGCGCCGGACGCTGCTGTCGTCCATCCCGGGCGCGGCCGTGACCAGCATCCATGTCGACGGTGTCCTCCACGAGTTCACGACCGTCCCGGGGGTCACCGAGGACATCACCGAGGTCATCCTCAACATCAAGCAGTTGGTGGTCTCGTCCGAGCACGACGAGCCGGTCATCATGTACCTGCGCAAGCAGGGTCCGGGAACGGTCACGGCCGCGGACATCCAGCCGCCGGCCGGCGTCGAGGTGCACAACCCCGACCTGCACATCGCGACCTTGAACGCCAAGGGCAAGCTCGAGATCGAGCTGGTCGTCGAGCGGGGCCGCGGCTACGTCTCGGCGGTCCTGAACAAGCAGGCCGGCCAGGAGATCGGGCGCATCCCGGTCGACTCGATCTACAGCCCGGTGCTCAAGGTGACGTACAAGGTCGAGGCGACCCGCGTCGAGCAGCGGACGGACTTCGACAAGCTCGTGCTCGACGTCGAGACCAAGCCGTGCATGCGCCCCCGGGACGCCGTCGCGTCGGCCGGCAAGACCCTCGTGGAACTGTTCGGCCTGGCCCGCGAGCTGAACGTCGACGCCGAGGGCATCGACATCGGCCCGTCGCCGACCGACGCGTTCGTCGCCGAGCAGCTCTCGACGCCGATCGAGCAACTCGACATGACCGTGCGGTCGTACAACTGCCTCAAGCGTGAGGGCATCCACACCGTGGGCGAGTTGATCACGCGCAGCGAGGCCGACCTGCTCGACATCCGCAACTTCGGCGCGAAGTCGATCGACGAGGTGAAGATCAAGTTGGGCGCGCTCGGCCTGGCGCTGAAGGACAGCCCGCCCGGGTTCGACCCCGGCGCGGCGGTCTACTTCGCCGACGAGGACGACGACCTGGCCTTCGCCGAGGACGAGCAGCTCTAACCACTGTCACCGCAAGTCAAGGAGAACCCATGCCCACGCCCACCAAGGGTGCCCGTCTCGGCGGCGGTCCCGCGCACGAGCGGCTGATGCTGGCCAACTTGGCCACGGCGCTGTTCGAGCACGGACGCATCAAGACCACCGAGGCGAAGGCCAAGCGGCTGCGGCCGCTCGCCGAGCGCCTGATCACCTTCGCCAAGCGCGGTGACCTGCACGCCCGGCGCCGGGCGCTGACGGTCATCCGGGACAAGTCCGTGGTGCACGTCCTGTTCACCGAGATCGGTCCGCAGTACGCGGGCCGGCCCGGCGGCTACACCCGGATCACGAAGATCGGCCCGCGCAAGGGCGACAACGCCCCGATGGCCGTGATCGAGCTCGTCGAGCCGATGGCCGAGCAGGTCGTCGCCGAGGCGACCGGCGCCACGCGCCGTGCGGCCAAGGAGGAGGCGGCTCGCCAGTCGGCGCTGGAAGCCGCGGAGGCGACCGTCGACCTGAACGAGGCCGATCCGGAGGACGAGTCCGCGCAGGCCGAGGTCGTCGTGGACACCGCCGACGCGGACACCGCCGCGGACACCGACGCGGACACCGCCGACGCGGACACCGACGCGGACGAGAAGGCCGAGTCCTGAGCGAGCCCGCCCCGCACGTCGATCAGCCCGCCCCCGGCCAGCCCGAGGGCGGGCTGATCCGATTCCGGCTGCGGATCGCGTACGACGGCCGGGACTTCCACGGCTGGGCCGAACAGCGGGAGCCGATCGGCCTGCGGACCGTGCAGGGGGAGTTGCAGCGTGTCCTGACGCACCTGCTGCACACCGCGGTCCAGGTGCAGTGCGCGGGGCGGACGGACGCCGGAGTCCACGCGTCCGGGCAGGTCGCCCACGTCGACGTGCCGGCCTGGCCGGCCGAAGTCGACGTCGCTCGCGTGAACCGTGCGCTGCCGGCGGACGTACGGGTGCTGGAGGTCCACCGGGCCCCGGCCGGGTTCGACGCCCGGTTCTCGGCCCTGTGGCGCCGGTACGAGTATCGGGTCAGCGACGACGACGCCGGTCCGGATCCGTTGCAGCGACACCGGATCCTGCCGTGGCCGCGACGGCTGGACCTGACCGTGATGAACGACGCGGCGACCGCGTTGGTCGGCGAGCACGACTTCGGTCCGTTCTGCCGGCATCGGCCGTTCGCCTCGACCGTGCGGGCCGTGCACGACCTGCAGTGGCACCGTGACGGCTGCGGCGTCGCGGTGATGACGGTGCGGGCCGACGCGTTCTGCCATTCGATGGTCCGCTCGCTCGTGGGGGTCCTGCTGCCGGTCGGGGACGGACGCCGTCCGGTGTCCTGGCCGGGGCAGGTCCTGCGGGCCGGCCGGCGGGACTCCGCCGTGACGACGATGCCGGCCTACCCGCTGGTCCTGCAAGAGGTCGGCTACCCGGCCGACACCGAACTGTCCGACCGTCAGCGACAGACCCGGAGCCTGCGCACGCTGGGCCCCTGACGACCGAACGGAGACCTCCCATGGGGCACATCGACGTGCAGCGCGTGACGTTCGCGCTGCCCGACGGCCGGCTCCTGCTCGACGACGTGTCCTTCCACGTGCCCGACGGGGCCACCGCGGCGCTCGTCGGCGCGAACGGGGCCGGGAAGACGACGCTGCTGCGGATGATCGCCGGGACGACCGCCCCGCACGAGGGGGCGATCGTCGTCGGCGGGAGCCTGGCGGTGATGAGCCAGTTCGTCGGCCAGATGACCGACGGCACCGTCCGGGACCTGCTGTTGTTCGCCGGACCTCAGGGGTTGCGCGCCGCCGCCACCGCCGTCGACGAGGCCGAGCTCACGCTCATGGACGACGACGGCGAGGCGGCGCAGATGCGGTACGCGTACGCGCTGGCCGAGTACGCGGAGGCCGGTGGGTACGACGCTGAGGTGGCGTTCGACGTCGTCACCGTCGCGGCGCTGGGCGAGCCGTACGAGGCCGTACGGTGGCGGCCGGTCACCACGCTGTCCGGCGGTCAGCAGAAGCGGCTGGTGCTGGAGGCGCTGCTGCGTGGACCGGCCGACGTCCTGCTGCTGGACGAGCCGGACAACTATCTCGACGTGCCCGGCAAGGTCTGGCTGGAGCGCGCGCTGCGGCAGACGCCCAAGACGGTCCTGCTGGTCAGCCACGACCGGGAACTGCTCGATCAGGCCGCCTCGCACATCGTCTCCGTCGAGCTCGGTGCCGTCGGGAACAGCGTGTGGGTCCACGGCGGCGGCTTCGGGACCTTCCACCAGGCCCGCGCGGACCGGTTCAGCCGGCTGGCCGAGCTGCGTCGTCGGTGGGACGAGGACCACGTCCGACTGCGGCAGCTCGTGCACTCGCTCAAGGTCAAGGCGGCCTACAACGACGGCATGGCCTCGCGCTACCAGGCGGCGACGACCCGGCTGCGCCGGTTCGAGGAGGCCGGGCCGCCGATCGCGCTGCCGCGTCGGCAGTCCGTGCGCATGCGCCTGGCCGGCGGCCGCACGGCCAAGCGGGCCGTGGTGTGCCAGGGGCTGTCGCTGACCGGGCTGACCGAGGCGTTCGACCTGGAGGTCTGGTACGGAGAGCGGGTGGCGGTGCTCGGTCCGAACGGGTCGGGCAAGTCGCACCTGCTGCGGCTGCTCGCGGCCGGCGGGACCGAGCCGGCGGCCGATCACCTGCCGGTGGCCGGTGGTGGCGCCGGACCGGTGGCGCACCAGGGTGTCGCCAGGCTCGGCGCGCGTGTGCGGCCCGGGTGGTTCGCGCAGACCCACGTGCGGCCGGACCTGGCCGACCGCACCGTGCTGGAGATCCTGCACCGCGGGGACGGCCATCGGGCCGGGCTGCCGCGCGAGCAGGCGGCCCGGGCGCTGGACCGCTACGAGTTGGCGGCCGCGTCCGAGCAGCGGTTCGCCACGTTGTCCGGTGGCCAGCAGGCCCGGTTCCAGATCCTGCTGCTGGAACTGGGTGGCGCGACGCTGCTGCTCCTCGACGAGCCGACCGACAACCTCGACCTCGCCAGTGCCGAGGCGCTGGAGGCCGGGTTGGTGGCGTTCGAGGGCACGGTGCTGGCCGTCACGCACGATCGCTGGTTCACCCGCGGCTTCGACCGGTTCGTCGTGGTCGCCGCGGACGGGTCGGTGTACGAGACCCCGGAGCCGGTCTGGTCGGGCTGGTAGTCCTCGCCCCGGGGGCGGATTTGGCCACCGCTGCGCCGGCCCGGTACCCTGGGGCGCTGCTGCGTGCTCGTCGTGCGCGCAGCCTGGGCGTCATCGGATGGCACCCAGTACGGCGACCCGCCCCCGCAGCCGCGGTGGTGGTCCGCGCAGAGCCCGAGTCCGGATCGAGCAGAGAGAACGAACGCATGCGTACGTACACCCCCAAGGCCGGGGACAACACGCCGGTGTGGCACGTCATCGACGCCACCGACGTCGTCCTGGGTCGCCTGGCCACCCATGCCGCCACGTTGCTGCGCGGCAAGCACAAGCCGACCTTCGCTCCGCACATGGACTCAGGCGACTTCGTGATCGTCATCAACGCCGACAAGGTCGCCCTCACCGGCGCCAAGCGTGAGCAGAAGATGGACTACCGCCACTCCGGTCAGCCCGGTGGCCTGTCCGCGACGTCGTACCAGGAGTTGCTCGAGTCGAACCCGCGTCGGGCCGTCGAGAAGGCCGTCAAGGGGATGCTCCCGCACAACAAGCTGGGCCGGCAGCAGTTGAAGAAGCTCAAGGTCTATGCCGGCCCGGAGCACCCCCATGCGGCCCAGCAGCCGCAGCCCTTCCAGATCACCCAGATCGCGCAGTAGTCGCGCCCGGCGTCAACGAGAGGAACCGTGGCAGTGTCCGAGGCCACCATCGAGCAGACCGACAGCACCGACGAGGTCGCGGTCAGCGAGTACACCACCCAGACCCCGACGAAGGCCGCGCCCGCGCGTGAGGTCGTCACCGGTCCGGCGAACGCGACGGGCCGGCGCAAGCAGGCCATCGCCCGCGTCCGCATCGTCCCGGGCACCGGCCGCTGGACGGTCAACGGCCGTGACCTGGAGTCGTACTTCCCGAACAAGGTCCACCAGCAGGAGGTCAACGAGCCGTTCGTCGCCCTCGGCGCGGAGGGCAGGTTCGACGTCATCGCCCGGATCAGCGGCGGCGGGGTGTCCGGCCAGGCCGGGGCGCTGCGCCTGGGCGTGGCCCGCGCGCTGAACGAGGTCGACGAGGAGGGCAACCGGCCGACGCTGAAGAAGGCCGGCTTCCTCACGCGCGACCCGCGGGCGAAGGAGCGCAAGAAGTACGGCCTGAAGAAGGCCCGCAAGGCACCCCAGTACAGCAAGCGGTAGTCGCCTTGGGCCGGCTGTTCGGCACGGACGGGGTCCGGGGCCTGGCGAACCGGGACATCACCGCGGAACTGGCCGTGGACCTGTCCGTGGCCGCTGCGCACGTCTTGGCCGACGCCGGCGCGTTCGCCGGCCACCGGCCGACGGCCGTCGTCGGGCGCGATCCGCGCGCCAGCGGGGAGTTCTTGGAGTCGGCGGTCGTCGCCGGGCTGGCCAGCGCGGGGGTCGACGTGAGCGTCGTCGGGGTCGTCCCGACGCCTGGAGTCGCGTATCTGACCGACGTGCTCGACGCCGACCTCGGGGTCATGCTGTCCGCCTCGCACAACCCGATGCCGGACAACGGCATCAAGTTCTTCGCCCGCGGCGGGACCAAGCTCGACGACGCGATCGAGGACGCGATCGAGCGGCGCCTGCGGGAGCCGTGGAACCGGCCGACCGGCGCCGCGGTCGGCCGGATCCATCGCGACGGCCGAGCCGTGGCGCGCTACCGCGAGCACCTGCTGGCCGCCCTGCCGCACCGACTCGACGGCTTGCGGATCGTCGTCGACTGCGCCAACGGCGCGGCGTCGACCCTGGCGCCGCAGGTCTACGCCGACGCCGGCGCCGACGTCATCGCGATCCACGCGTCGCCGGACGGGCTGAACATCAACGACGGGTGCGGCAGCACGCACCTGGACGACCTCGCCGCCGCGGTGCGTGACCACGGTGCCGACGTCGGGATCGCCCACGACGGCGACGCCGACCGCTGCCTGGCCGTGGCCGCCGACGGCAGCGTCGTCGACGGTGATCACATCCTCGCCATCCTGGCGGCCGCGCTGGACCGCGACGGACTGCTGGTCGGGTCGACCGTCGTCGCGACGGTGATGGCGAACCTGGGGTTCAAGATCGCGATGGAACGATCCGGCATCCGGGTCGTCGAGACCGCGGTCGGGGACCGGTACGTGCTCGAGGCGATGCACGCCGGCGGGTTCACGCTCGGCGGTGAGCAGAGCGGTCACGTCATCATGGGCCGGCACGCGACGACGGGTGACGGCGTCCTCACCGCCTTGTTCCTGCTCGCCGAGGTCGTTCGGGCCGGCGAGCCGCTGGCCGCCCTCGCGGCCGCCGTCGACAAGCTCCCCCAGGTCCTGGTCAACGTCCGGGGGGTCGACCGCGCCGCGGTCGCCGAGAACGCGGCGGTCGGCGCGGCGGTCGCCGTGGCGTCGGCCGAGCTCGGGAGCGGTGGGCGGGTCCTGCTGCGACCGTCGGGGACCGAGCCGGTCATCCGCGTGATGGTCGAGGCCGGCTCCGTCGAGCGGGCCGAGCAGATCGCCGCTCGTCTCGCGGCCGTCGTCCGCGCGGAACTCGCGCTGCCCGACGTCACCGGCCGCGACGGTCGGGGTGCCGACGTCGGCGGTCGATCCAGCGGCGGCGCCGGGCGCTGACCCGACCCCAGACGCCCTGCTGGACGGCGAGGGTGAGCCAACCCGCCACGGCCATGCCGGCGATGTTCAGCACGAGGGTCAGGAAACTGCCCCAGACCTCGGACCACAGCCCGAACACCGACGCGAGCGCGATGTTGCCGGAGGCGGGGATCGTCGTGACGGAGATGAACACCCCCACCAGGCCGCCCGATCGGGCCGACGTCAGCGAGAGCACGCCGGCGGCGCCGGCGACGATCGCGACGACCAGGGACCACGCGTTCGGCTGGAAGATGAAGCTCGTTCCCGGCCGGGCCGTCGTCAGCAGCGCGTTGTAGTCGATCAGGCCCAGCGACCGGGCGACCGCCGCGACGAGCGCGACGACGGTGATCGACGTCGCGAACCCGAGGACGAGCGTGCCGAGCGCCTGCCGGAAGAGGTGGGCCCGCCGACGGACGATGCCGACCCCGAGCGCGGCGATCGCGACGAACTCCGGGCCGAGGACCATCGCGCCGATCACGAGGATCACCGAGTCGGTGACGATCGCGATCGCGGCGAGCAACGTCGCCAGGATCATGAAGCTCGCGAAGGTCCAGGTGAACGCGGATTCGTCGTACGCCCGCTGGATGACGTCGGTCCACACGACCGCGTCGGCGCTGGCCCCCGGCTCGCGTCGCTCGGCGCGCAGGGCCGACGCGCTCACCCAGGTCGGGACCGGCAGCAGCGAGATCGTCCCGCGCTCGGGCACACCGGCGGCGACGAGGGCGTCGACGACCTCGTTGACCGCCTCGCGGGGCAGGTCCGCCTCGATCACGTCACCGGCCGGGCGCAGGCTCGCCCCGCGGTGCACGCTGACGGCGCTGGCGGCGGGGTTCGCGTCGAGCACCTGCCGCACGACCGCGGCGAGGTCGGCCGGGCAACTGACCCGCACGGTGATCACCGCCCCATCCTTCCAACCGCCGACACGACCTGGATGGTTGATTCGCGTCCGATTCGTCGGGTCGAAGCAACCACCTGGGTCGTGTCGGCGGTTGGGGGGCCGGCAGGTTCGCGCCGGTAGGCTGAATCGCATGTGCGGAATCGTCGGGTACGTCGGTGCCAAGCAGGCGCTGTCCGTCGTCGTCGCGGGACTGCGCCGGCTGGAGTACCGCGGCTACGACTCCGCCGGCGTCGCGGTGATCGCCGACGGGGAACTGCAGGTGCGCAAGCGCGCCGGCAAGCTGGCCAACCTGGAGACCCTGCTCGGCGCGGACCCGGTGCCGGACGCCACGACCGGGATCGGGCACACCCGATGGGCGACGCACGGTGGCCCGACCGACCAGAACGCGCACCCGCACGTCAGCGCCGACGGTCGCGTCGCGGTGATCCACAACGGGATCATCGAGAACTTCGCCGAACTGCGCGCGCGGATCGAGGCCGACGGCGTCGCACTGGCCTCCGACACCGACTCCGAGGTCGCCGCGCACCTGCTCGCGGCCGAGCTCCCCGGCGCCGGCGACGACCTCGCCGAGGCGATGCGCCGGGTCTGCCGCTGTCTCGAGGGCGCGTTCACCCTCCTCGCCGTCGACCGCCGGACCCCGGACCTCGTCGTCGGCGCGCGCCGCAACTCCCCGCTGGTCGTCGGGGTCGGCGACGGGGAGAACTTCCTGGCCTCCGACGTCGCCGCGTTCATCGAGCACACCCGCGACGCGCTCGAACTCGGGCAGGACCAGGTCGTGGCGATCACCGCGGACGACGTCGTCGTCACCGACTTCGCCGGCGATCCGGTCAGCCCGCGGGCCTTCCACGTCGACTGGGACGCCGCCGCGGCGCAGAAGGACGGGTACGACCTGTTCATGCTCAAGGAGATCGCCGAGCAGCCGCGCGCGATCGCCGACGCGCTGCGCGGCCGGATCGGCGCCGACCACCGCCTGCGCCTGGACCAGATGCGCATCGACGAGGCCACGTTGCGCGAGATCGACAAGGTCGTCGTCGTCGCCTGCGGCACCGCCGCGCATGCCGGGATGGTCGCCAAGTACGCGATCGAGCACTGGACGCGGATCCCGGTCGAGGTCGAGCTCGCCAGCGAGTTCCGGTACCGCGATCCGATCGTCGGCCCGAACTGCCTGGTCATCGCGATCTCGCAGTCCGGGGAGACGATGGACACGTTGATGGCGTTGCGCCACGCGCGATCCCAGGGCGCGCGCACCCTGGCGATCTGCAACACCGTCGGGTCGACGATCCCCCGCGAGTGCGACGCGGTCCTGTACACCTACGCCGGGCCGGAGGTCGCGGTCGCCTCGACGAAGGCCTTCCTCACCCAGATCGTCGCGGCCTACCTCATCGGCCTGTACCTGGGACAGGTGCGCGGAACGATGTTCGAGGACGAGATCGCGGCGATCCTCGCCGAGCTCGACGACATGCCGCACAACGTCGACCTCGTCCTGGACACCACCGAGCCCGTGCGCGCGCTCGCCCGCGAGTTCGCCGACGCCCGCAGCGTGCTCTTCCTCGGCCGGCACGTCGGGTACCCGGTGGCCCTGGAGGGGGCGCTGAAGCTCAAGGAACTGGCCTACATGCACGCCGAGGGGTTCGCGGCCGGCGAGCTCAAGCACGGGCCGATCGCCCTGATCGAGGCCGGGGTGCCGGTCGTGGTCGTCGTCCCCTCCCCGCGCGGTCGCGCGAGCCTGCACGGCAAGGTCGTCTCGAACGTCCAGGAGGTCCGGGCCCGCGGGGCGCTGGTCATCGCGATCGCCGAGGAGGGCGACGACGTCATCACCGCGTACGCCGACCACGTCATCCGCATCCCGGCGGTGCCGACGTTGATGCAGCCGTTGGTCGCGACGGTGCCGCTGCAGGTGTTCGCCTGCGAGATGGCGACCGTCCGCGGGCTCGACGTCGACCAGCCGCGCAACCTCGCCAAGTCCGTCACGGTGGAGTAGCCCTGTTCTCCCGCCTGCCCGCCGGCGTCGTCGGCATCGGGGTCGATCTCGTCGACACCGACCGGTTCGCCCGGGTCATCGCCCGCACGCCGTCGATGGTCGCGCGCGTGTTCACCCCGGCCGAGATCGCCGACTGCGGCGGATCGCGGCCGCGCCCGACGTCGCTGGCTGCGCGGTGGGCCGCGAAGGAGGCGGTGGCGAAGGTGCTGGTCGACACGACCGGGCTGCGGTGGCACGACTGCGAGGTCCTCGGCGGTGACCGCGGCCAACCGCGGATCACCACCCGCGGCACCGTGGACCTGGCCGCCCGCGCGCTCGGCATCGATACCTGGCACGTCTCGCTGAGCCATGATGGGGCCATGGCGGTCGCCTTCGTCGTCGCGACCCGGGCGGGTTCGCGATGACCCCGCTGCGGGACGTCGCCGCGATCCGGCGCGCCGAGGCGGCGGCGTTCACCCGAACTCCGGCCGCGACGCTCATGCAGCGTGCGGCGTTCGCGGTCGCGGTCGAGTGCGCGCGACTGCTCGCGGGCGCCCGCGGGTCGGTCGTCGGGGCGCGGGTCGTCCTGCTCGTCGGCGCCGGGAACAACGGCGGGGACGCGCTGTGGGCCGGGGCGTACCTGACGGCGCGGGGCTGCGCGGTGACCGCGGTAGCGGTCGCGGACCGCTACCACGACGACGGGGCGCGGGCGTTGCGCACCGCCGGCGGGCGCCTCGTCGCAGCGGCCGATCCGCTGACCCGGCGGGCGCTCGGCGATGCGGACCTCGTCGTCGACGGGATCCTCGGGATCGGCGGCAGCGGTGCCCTGCGCGAGCCGGCGGCAGGGCTGGTCGCCGACGTCGGCGACGCGATCGTCGTCGCGGTCGACGTCCCCAGCGGCGTCGACGCGGACACCGGGGTGGTCGCGGGCACCGCCGTCGACGCGGACGTCACGGTGACCTTCGGCGCGCCGAAGCCCGGGCTGTTCCTCGCGCCGGGTCGGGCGCACGCCGGGTCGGTGCGCGTCGTCGACATCGGCCTGACCTTCGCCGAGCCGGCGGCGACGCACGTCCTGGACGACGTCGACGTCGCGGCGTGGGTCCGTGAGCCGCCGGCCGACGCCCACAAGTACTCCCGCGGGGTCGCCGCCCTCGCGACCGGTTCGCCGACCTATCCGGGGGCCGCGTACCTGTCGGTGGCCGGAGCGCTGGCGGCCGACGTCGGGATGGTCCGCTACTACGACCGCGGGGACGGCCTCGCCCGCGCGGTCGTCGACCGCTGGTGGGACGTCGTCGTCGACGGGTCGGCGCCGGCCGAGCAGTCCCGCGCGACCGCGTGGGGATGCGGGTCCGGAATGGCGGGCACGCCCGAGGACGAGCCGATGGTCGCGGCGGTGCTCGCCACGCGCGTGCCGGTGCTGCTCGACGCGGGTGCGGTCCTGGCGCTGGGCCGGTCCGAGGCGCTGCGCGACCTCGTGCGCGAGCGTGCGGACCACGGGCTGACCACGGTGCTCACCCCGCACGACGGGGAGTTCGCGCGAACGTTCCCCGGGGTGCTCGACGCCGCGGCCGGTCGGCTGGCCGCGGCCCGCGCGGTGGCCGCCGGGGTCGACGCGATCGTCCTGCTCAAGGGGCCGGGGACGATCGTCGCGGCACCGGACGGCACCGCGTTCGTCGACGGTGAGGGGACCGCCGATCTCGCGATCGCCGGCTCCGGCGACGTGCTCACCGGCCTGGCCACCGGACTGCTCGCCGGTGCGTGGGCACGCGGGTGGCGCACCCCGGCCGACCTGGCGCGCGCCGTCGCCGCCGCCGTGTGGTTGCACGGGCGGGCCGGCCGGATCGCCGCCGCAGCCGGGACGGTGACCGCTCGCGCGGTCGCCGCGGCCGTCCCGGCGGCCATCGCCGCCGCGCGGTACGGCGGCCCGATGGTCACGACCGCCGCGCGGTACGGCGGCCCGATGGTCACGACCGCCGCGCGCTCCGGCGGGCCGGCAGGCCCCCGGTGACCGGGCGGGCGGCGGCCGTCGTCGACCTCGGCGCGATCACCGCGAACCTTGCGGTGTGCCGGCGCCTGGCCGGCGCGGCCGACGTCATGGCGGTGGTCAAGGCCGACGCCTACGGGCACGGTGTCGGGCCGGTCGCACGGACGCTGCGCCGGGCCGACGTGCGCTGGCTCGGCGTCGCGCTGCCCGGTGAGGCGCTCGCGCTGCGCGCCCAGGGCGACACCGGCCGGATCCTCACGTGGCTGTGGGTTCCCGGCGACCCGATGATCGCCACGTGCGTGCGGGAGGGGATCGACGTGTCGATCTCGGCCCCGTGGGCGCTCGCCGAGGTCGTCGACGCGGCCGACCGGGTCGGCCGACCCGCGGGGATCCACGTCAAGGTCGACACCGGCCTGTCCCGCAACGGGGTCAGCCCCGACGCCCTGCCGGACCTGCTCGACGCGATCACGCGCGCCGGGGAACGTGTTCGGCTCGAGGGGATGTGGTCGCATCTGGCCGACGGCGACGTCCCCGGCGCGCCGAGCCTGGCGCGCCAGCGCGCGCGGTTCGACGCGGCCATCGCGCACGCGAACGCCCGCGGCCAGTATCCGCGGGTCTGTCACCTGGGCAACAGCGGATCGCTGTGGTCGGACCCGGAGTGCCGGTACGACGTCGTGCGGGTCGGGATCGCGCTGTACGGACTCACGCCGGGGGTGGGCCTCGGCACGGCGGCGGACCTCGGCCTGACGCCGGCGATGACGTTGGTCGCGCGGTTGGCGCACGTCAGGCGGATCGACGCCGGAGAACGCGTGTCGTACGGCGGCGCCTGGGCCGCGGACGCGCCGACGACGCTGGGCCTGGTGCCGCTGGGCTACGCCGACGGGCTGCCGCGGGCGGCCGGGGACCGCGAGTCCGTGCTCGTGGCCGGGCACCTGCGGCCGATCGTGGGCCGGGTCGCGATGGACCAGTGCGTCGTCGACCTCGGGGCGGACGCCACGGCTCGCGCGGGGGACGAGGTCGTCGTGTTCGGTCCCGGAGGTCGCGGTGAGCGGACCGCCGACCAGTGGGCCGAGTCGGTCGGGACGATCGGCTATGAGATCGTCACGCGGATCAGCGGGCGCGTCCCGCGCGAGTACGTAGGGGTGGGCTGATGGCGCCGGAGGTCTCGCCAGCGGTGCGGGTCGTCGGACGGGGGCTGGCGGCCGCCGGCGCGCTCGCGCTGGGCGCGGCGCTCGGCGCGATCGCCGAGCGGTCGCTGTTGCGCGGTGGTGCCGCGGACGACGACGGCGTCGACGATCTCGGCGCGTTCCGCGGTCGGGCCGTCACCGTGACGACCACCGACGGCGTCGACCTCTACGTCGAGATCGACGACCCGGCCGACGACGGGACACCGGACGCCGACGGCCTGACCGTCGTGTTCTGCCACGGATACGCGCTGAGCATGGACTCCTGGCACTTCCAGCGGCACAGCCTGCACGGGCTGGCCCGGTGCGTCTACTACGACCAGCGCAGCCACGGCCGGTCCGGGCGCGGGGAGTTCGACTCCCACCACATCGATCAGCTCGGTGCCGACCTCGGCGAGGTCATCGACGCGGTCGCGCCCGCCGGTCCGCTGCTGCTCGTCGGGCACTCGATGGGTGGCATGACCGTCATGTCGCTCGCGGCGCAGCGGCCCGAGCTGTTCGCCGACCGGGTGTTCGGCGTCGCCCTGATCGCGACGAGCGCCGGGCAGATCGACAGCGGCGACTTCGGCCTGCCGCGTGGACTCGGCGTCGCGATGCACCGGATCGGGCCCGCGCTGGCCGCCGCGCTCGCCCGACGCAAGACGCTCGTCGAGCGCACCGGCTGGGACAGCAGCGATCTGGGCCTGGCGCTCACCCGGCGCTACTCGTTCGGCTCGACGGGGACCGACCGGGAGGGCCGGTTCGTCGCGTCGATGGTCTCCGCCACGCCGATGGACGTCGTCGCCGACTTCCTGCCGGCGCTGCAGGAGCACGACAAGCGAGAAGCGCTCGCGGCGCTGGAGGAGGCGGAGCTGCTCGTCCTCGTCGGCGACAACGATCGGCTGACGCCGCGGCGGTTCAGCGACGAGATCGTCCGGCGACTGCCGGGGGCGGAGTACGTCGTAGTGCCCGATGCCGGGCACATGGTGATGATCGAGAAGCACGACGAGGTCGACGTCCACCTGCGGGCGTTGCTGGCGCGCGTGCGCCGCGACATCGCCGCCGACCCGGACTTCCGTCCCGCATGACGGTGCCGGTGCTGGCGCGGACGCCGGTCGCGACCGCGGAGGACATGCGCGATCTCGCGACCGGACTCGCCGCGCTGCTGCGGGCCGGCGACGTCGTTGTGCTCGACGGGGCGCTGGGGGCCGGGAAGACGACGTTCACCCAGGGTCTGGCCCGGGGGCTGGGGATCACCGATCCGGTGACGAGCCCGACGTTCGTCATCGCCCGTGCGCACGTCGGCCCGGTCGGCGGAGCCGGTCTCGTGCACGTCGACGCCTACCGGCTCGGTTCGGCCCTCGAACTGGACGACCTGGACCTCGACGTCGACACCGCGGTCGTCGTCGTCGAGTGGGGGGCGGGCCTGGCGCAGCGGTTGGTGGACTCGGTGCTGCTCGTGCGGATCGACCGGTCCGACGGCGCGGCGGATTCGGTCGACCTGGTCGACGATGTTCGGTGGGTGAGCGCGACCGGGATCGGCCCTCGCTGGGCGACATACGCACCGGCGCAAGGACTATCGTGATCGCGCTGGGGGTCGACACGTCGAGCGCGCTGTCGTCGGTCGCGTTGGTCGAGGTGGCTGCGGCCGGCCGGGTGATCGCGACGGCCGAGCACCTCGATCCGCGACGGCACGCCGAGGCGATCGGACCGCTGCTGGCGCGGATCCGGCCGTTCGTCGACCCCGACCGGCTCGACGTCGTCGCCTGCGGCGTCGGGCCGGGTCCGTACACCGGCCTGCGGGTCGGGGTCGCCGCCGCGATCGCGCTCGGCGCGGCCTGGGGGGTGCCGGTCGTCGGAGTCTGCTCGCTGGACGCGGTCGCCGACGCGGCCCGCGCGGCGGGGGCCACCGAGTCCGTGCTCGGGGTGGCTCTCGACGCGCGGCGCAAGGAGGTCTACTGGGCCCGGTACGACCGGTCCGGAGCACGGATCGCCGGGCCGCGGGTCGGCGATCCGGCGGCCGTCGGCGTCGGCGGCGGCGCGGACCCGGGTGAGGACATCGCCTGGTACGGCGCCGGTGCGGGCGGGCCGGGTACCGACGTCGCCGGCCGGGCGCAGGACGGCCCGGCACAGGCCGGTCCGGCACAGGCCGGTCCGGTCGCGTTCCCGCACGCGACCTGGATCGCTATCCGGGCGGCCCGGGCCCTGGCTGGCGGCCAGGGGATCGGCGACGGTGCGATACCGCTGGACCGCCACGGCACCGACACCGGAGCGACGGCCGATTGCCTCCAGGGCGCCGTCCTGCTCCCACCACGCCCGCTGTACCTACGGCGACCGGACGTGACGACCGCCGGCGGTGTGGCGTGACGGCCGTGCTCCGGCAGATGCGCTGGTGGGATGTCGAACCGGTGCATGCCCTGGAGCGCAGAATCTTTCCCGACGACGCGTGGTCGGCGGAGCAGTTCTGGGGTGAGCTCGCGCAGCCGTCGCGTGACTACCTCGTCGCGGCGGTCGGCGATCGGCTCGTGGGCTACGGCGGCACGTCGACGATCGCACCCGACGCCGACCTGCAGACGATCGCCGTCGCGGCCGATGCGCAGGGGGGCGGGATCGCGACGGCACTCCTGGGCGCGTTGCTGCACCGCGCCTTCGGTCGAGGCGCCCGGCGCATCGTGCTGGAGGTCCGCGCGGACAACGGCCGTGCGCAGGCGCTGTACCGGCGGTTCGGCTTCGCGCAGATCGCCCGGCGTGCGCACTACTACCCGGACGGCTCCGACGCGCTCATCTGGCAGGCCGGGTTGCCGATCGACGCCGGCGCCGACGTGACCAAGGAGGGGTCGCGATGACAGCGGTGGTCCTCGGCATCGAGACCTCGTGCGACGAGACCGGGATCGGGATCGTGCGCGGACGAGACCTGCTCGCGAACGAGATCGCGTCCAGCGTGAGCGAACACGCCCGATTCGGCGGTGTGGTCCCAGAGGTCGCCAGCCGGGCGCACCTGGAGGCGATGGCGCCGGCGCTGGAGCGGGCGTGCGCGAGTGCCGGCCTGCGCCTGTCGGACGTCGACGCGATCGCGGTGACGGCCGGGCCCGGGCTGGTCGGATCGCTCATCGTCGGCGTGGCGACGGCGAAGGCGCTCGGCGTCGCGCTCGGCCTGCCGGTCTACGGGGTCAACCACCTGACCGGTCACGTCGTCGTCGACGAGCTCCAGCACGGACCACTGGCCGACCCGACGGTCGGCCTGCTGGTGTCCGGCGGGCACTCCTCGCTGCTCCTGGTCACCGACGACACCGCGACCGTGACGGCGCTGGGCAGCACGCTCGACGACGCGGCCGGCGAGGCGTTCGACAAGGTCGCCCGCTTGCTCGGCCTGCCGTTCCCCGGCGGCCCGGCGATCGACGCCGCGGCGCGCGACGGCGACCCGGCGGCGATCGCCTTCCCGCGCGGCCTGGCCGGGGACCGCGACCGCTACCCGTACGACTTCTCCTTCTCGGGGCTGAAGACCGCCGTGGCGCGATGGGTGGCGGCGCGCGAGCGATCCGGTGAGGCGGTGCCGGTCGCGGACGTCGCGGCCTCGGTGCAGGAGGCGATCGCCGACGTCCTGACCGACCGGCTCGTCGCGGCCTGCCGTGACCTGGGCGCCGGGCATGCCGTCCTCGGCGGCGGAGTCGCGGCGAACTCGCGGCTGCGAGCGATGGCCGCCGCGCGATGCGAGCGGGCCGGGGTGGAGCTGCGGGTCCCACGGCCGGGCCTGTGCACGGACAACGGCGCGATGGTCGCCGCGGTCGGCGCGCGGCTGGTCGCCGCGGGTGTCGTGGCGTCCCCGCTGGACTTCCCGGCGACGTCGACCCTGCCGGTCGGCACGCGCGTCGTGGGTGCGACGGTGGCGCCGTGAGCGCGACGTGGACGGACCTGTTCGGCGACGCGCCGATCGTCCTCGACGGCGGGTTGTCGACCCAGCTCACCGCCCAGGGCGCGGACATCGGCGGATCGCTGTGGACCGGCCGTGCGCTACTGGAAGGCCCCGAGCAGGTGCAGGCCGCGCACGCGGCGTTCGTCCGGGCCGGGGCCGACGTCGTCATCACGGCGAGCTACCAGTTGTCGCGCAGCGGGTTCGAGGCGGCGGGG
>CAYMNG010000057.1:0-7295 GCA_964391765.1 uncultured Bifidobacteriaceae bacterium
TCGTCGGCACCGGGTTCGCGAAGGGGGCGGCCGTGGCGATCGGCGGTCACCCCGCACGCAAGGTCACGGTCGTCAGCAGCACGCGGATCACCGCCGTCACCCCAGCGGGCACGCTCGGGCCGGCGAACGTCGCGGTGCGCAACCCGAAGCTGCCCGCGGCGATCCTCGTCGACGGGTTCGAGTACGTCGCCGCCCCGACCGTGGACGCGATCGCGCCGGCGAAGGGTCCCGAGGACGGCGGCACGAAGGTCACCGTGACCGGCACCGGGTTCGCGAAGGGCGCCGAGGTGACCTTCGGCGGCCAGCCGGCGACCGAGGTGACGGTCGTCAGCGACACCCGGATCACGGCCCTGACCCCGCCCGGGTCGGTCGGGCCGGTCGCCGTCGTCGTGACCAACCCCGACCAGCCGCCGGCCACGGTCAAGAAGGGGTTCACCTACTCACCGGCATCGGCACCGGCCCCCGGACCGACCAAGCCGCCCAAGCCGACGACGAAGCCGGCCTGCCTCGTCCTGCGGGCACCGGCCCGCACGGTCGGCCCCGGCGACCAGCTCACGCTGATCGCGACCGACCTGTTCGGCACCGCCCCGGGGCTGAAGAACCCGCGACTGGTGTCGGCGCAACTGCCCGGCGGGGCTGACACCGGTGACATCGCCTGGCAGGCCCACCCGCCGCGGATCATCTGGCTCGCACCGGACACCGACGGCGCCACCGCCACCATCACCTTCGCGTATCGCGCGGACTCCTGCCAGGGCATCGGAACCGGGACGGTCACCGTCGAAACGTCCTGACGGGCGCGGACCCGCCGGTCGATAGGCTGCGGTCGTTCGGCAAACACGGTGCGGGAATGGATGCGAAGCGACGATGACGGACGCGATCGAGACGACCGGTTCCTACGACTTCGCGACGATCCAGGACAGATGGCTTCCGGTCTGGGACGACCTGCGCCCGTTCGCGTCCGGTCGGCCCGGCGACCAGCGCCCGCGCAAGTACGTGCTCGACATGTTCCCGTACCCGTCCGGCGACCTGCACATGGGCCACGCCGAGGCGTACGCGCTCGGCGACGTCATCGCCCGGTACTGGGTCCAGCGCGGGTTCGACGTGATGCACCCGATCGGCTGGGACGCCTTCGGCCTGCCGGCCGAGAACGCCGCGATCAAGCGGGGGGAGGACCCCGTCGGCTGGACGTACGACAACATCGCCCAGCAGCGGGCGTCGATGCGTCGGTACGCGTGCTCGTTCGACTGGGACCGCACGTTCAACACCTGCGACCCGGAGTACTACCGCTGGAACCAGTGGTTCTTCCTGCGCCTGTTCGAGCGCGGGCTGGCGTACCGCAAGGACAGCAACGTCAACTGGTGCCCGAACGACCAGACCGTGCTTGCCAACGAACAGGTCGTCGCCGGCCGGTGCGAGCGATGCGACGCGCTCGTCACGAAGAAGAAGCTGACCCAGTGGTACCTGCGGATCACCGACTACGCCGACCGGCTGCTCGACGACATGCGCCAGCTGGAGGGGGCGTGGCCGGAGAAGGTACTCCTGATGCAGCGCAACTGGATCGGTCGATCGACCGGGGCCGAGGTCGAGTTCGAGGTCGAGGGTCGCACCGAGCCGGTGACGGTCTACACGACCCGACCGGACACGTTGTTCGGGGCGACGTTCTTCGTGGTCGCGGCCGATTCGGGCCTCGCCGCGGAGCTCGCCGCCGGAGGACCGGCCGAAGCGGAGTTCGCCGCCTACCTCGAGCAGGTCACGGCGACGTCCGAGCTCGACCGACTGGACTCGGCCCGGCCGAAGACCGGGGTGTTCTTGCACCGGTACGCCGTCAACCCGGCGAACGGGGAGCGGTTGCCGGTGTGGGCGTCGGACTACGTGCTGGCCGACTACGGGACCGGGGCGATCATGGCCGTGCCCGCCCACGACCAGCGTGACCTGGACTTCGCGCGGACCTTCGACCTGCCGGTCCGGGTCGTCGTCGCCGGCGGCGACGACCCGAACGACACCGGGATCGCGACCGCGGACGACGGCCCGCACGTCAACTCCGGCCCGCTGGACGGACTGGACACCCCCGCGGCCGTGACGCGCATGGTCGAGATCCTCGCCGAGAACGGCCGGGGGCGCGCGGCGGTCAACTACCGGCTGCGGGACTGGCTGATCTCGCGGCAGCGGTACTGGGGCACGCCGATCCCGATCGTCCACTGCCCGGACTGCGGGCAGGTGCCGGTTCCCGACGACCAGCTGCCGGTCGAGCTCCCGTCCGTCGCCGGGCTGGACCTCACGCCGAAGGGCACCTCGCCGCTGGGCGGGGCGGTCGACTGGGTCAACACGACCTGTCCGCGGTGCGCCGGCCCGGCCCGGCGCGACACGGACACGATGGACACCTTCGTCGACTCGTCGTGGTACTTCCTGCGCTTCGCTGACCCCCGCAACGCGGCGGCGCCGGTCGATCCGAACGTCGTGCGCCAGTGGCTGCCGGTCGACCAGTACGTCGGCGGGATCACGCACGCGATCTTGCACCTGCTCTACTCGCGCTTCTTCACGAAGGTCCTGCACGACATGGGCATGGTGGACTTCACCGAGCCGTTCAGCCGGCTGCTCAACCAGGGCATGGTCCAGATGGACGGCTCGGCGATGAGCAAGTCCCGCGGCAATCTCGTGCGGCTGTCCGACGAGCTCGCCGAGCACGGGGTCGACGCCATCCGGCTGTCGATGGTGTTCGCCGGCCCGCCGGAGGACGACATCGACTGGGCGGAGGTGTCGCCGGCCGGTTCGCGCAAGTTCCTCGCCCGCGCGTGGCGCCTGGCCGCGGACGTCACCGGCCCGCGCGAAGCCGACCCGGCCGCCGGCGGGGACCTCGCCCTGCGGCGTGCGACGCATCGTGCGGTGCACGAGGCGGGCACCGCGGTGGAGTCGATGCGCTTCAACGTCGCCGTGGCGCGCACGATGGAACTCGTCAACGCCACGCGCAAGGCGATCGATACCGGTTGCGGCCCAGCGGACCCGGCGGTGCGCGAGGCCGCGGAGGCGGTCGCGGTCATGCTCTCGCTCGTCGCGCCGTACACCGCGGAGGACATGTGGCACCGCCTCGGGCACGAGCCGTGCGTGGCGCTGGCCGGCTGGCCGCCGGTCGACCCGGCACTGCTGGTGGCCGAATCGGTCACCTGCGTCCTGCAGGTGGCCGGCAAGGTACGGGGCCGGATCGACGTCCCCCCGGACATCGCCGAGGACGAACTGCGGGCGTTGGCGTTGGGCGACGGCGGCGTCGTCGCCGCGCTCGCGGGCCGCGAGGTGCGGACCGTCGTCGTTCGCGCCCCCAAGCTCGTCAACGTCGTGCCGGCGTAGGTGGAGCACCTCGATCGCGACGATGCCCGGCGGATCGCGCTGTGGTCAGCCGGCCTGCTGTCCGGCGAGCCGACACCGGCCGCGGCCGGACGACGGGGCCATGCGGGCCAGGTCGCGATCGTGCGCGGCCTGCTCGGCACCCTGGGCGCCGTGCAACTGGACACGATCAGCGTGCTCGCCCGCTCGCACGAGTTGGTCGCCTACGCACGCTACGGCCCGCTGCGGCGCTCGTCGATCGAGGCGGCCTACTGGGACGACGCGCACGCCTTCGAGTACTGGTCGCACGCCGCCTGCCTCCTGCCGATGTCTTCGTGGCCGGAGTTCGCGTTCCGACGCAGGCACTTTCGGACGCGCGGCGAGCGCTGGCACCGGGTGCCGCACGCGCGGGTGGCCGAGGTCCGGGCGATGATCGCCGATCGCGGCCCGGTGACGACCGGCGACGTCGGCGGCGCGAAGCGCGCCGGCCAGTGGTGGTCGTGGTCGGACGCGAAGATCGCCCTCGAGTGGCTGCTGGACATCGGGGAGGTCGCCGTGACGCGGCGCGTGGGGTGGCGGCGCACGTACGACCTCGCCGAGCGCGTCGTGCCCGCGGCGCTGTTCCACGACGACCTCGACGACGACCGATGCCGGGCCCGCCTGGTCGCGGCGGGCGCGCAGGTCGTCGGCGTGGGCACGGCGTCCGACATCGCCGACGTGCACCGCCTGCCGACGTCGGCCGTGCCCCGCCACGCGGACGAGGCCGGACTGGTCGAGGTCCGGGTCGACGGGTGGCCGCGGGCGTGGGCGAACCCCGCGGCGCTGGCCTGGGTCCGTGACGCGACGCGCGACCGGCACCGGACGACGCTGCTGTCCCCGTTCGACCCGTTGGTCTGGTACCGCGACCGGGTCGAGCGGATCTTCGGGATGCGCCACCGGATCGAGGCGTACACCCCCGCGCACCGGCGGGTGCACGGGTACTTCGCCATGCCGGTGCTGCACCGCGGCCGGTTGGTCGCCCGGGTCGACCCGAAGCGGGACGGGGACCGGCTGCGCGCCCGACGGGTCACGTTCGAGGAGCCGGCCGGACGCGACGGCGCGAGCCGGGCCGCGATCGAGGGGACGGCGCGGGCGCTGCGCGAGGCCGCGGGCTGGGTCGGGTGCGCGCACGTCCAGATCGAGGACGTCGCCCCGGCCGGCGCCGCCCCGGCGCTGCGCGCGGCCCTGTCCGGACCGGGGGACTGACCCTAGGGTGGCGGTCATGGCCGAGCCCGGGCGGATCGCGATCGTCGCCGACTCGACCTGCTACCTGCCGGCCGCCCAGGCCGCGGACCTGGGCATCGCGATCGTGCCGGTGCAGGTGATCGTGAACGGCACCCCGTACGACGAGACGACGGAGGCGAACGCCGAGCGCGTCGCGGAGGCGTTGCAGCGGTGGCAGATCGTCACGACGTCGCGGCCGTCGCCGGTGCGGTTCCTGCAGGCGTATCGCGCGGCGCAGGAGTCCGGGGCGACGGGGATCGTCGCGTTGACCCTGTCCGCGTCGATGTCGGCGACGTACGAGTCCGCCGTTCTCGCCGCGCAGGAGGTCGACCTGCCGGTCGAGGTGGTCGACTCGCGCACGGTCGCGATGGGCCTGGGGTTCGCCGCGGCGACGGCCGCCCGGGTAGCCGCGGGCGGCGGGTCGCTCGCGCGAGTGGCCGAGCAGGCACGTGCGCGAGCGGTCGGCGCGTCGGTGTTCTTCTACGTCGACACCCTGGAGTACCTGCGCCGAGGCGGGCGGGTCGGCGCGGCCCGTGCGGCGGTCGGGCAGGTGCTCAAGGTCAAGCCACTGCTGCGGGTCGACGACGGTCGGGTCGAGCCGTTGGAGCAGGTGCGCACGGCCGGCCGGGCACTGGCCCGGCTCGCCGATCTCGCGGTCGCCGCGGCAACGGGATCCGCCGCCGCGGTCGATGTCGCCGTCCAGCACCTCGCCGCCCCCGACCGGGCCGACGCGCTCGCCGCGACACTGCGCGCGCGGCTGCCCGGTGCCGACGTCAGCGAGGGGGTCGTCGGCGGTGTCGTCGGCGCGCACGTGGGTCCGGGCATGGTCGCCGTGGTCGTCAGCCCGCGCGTCGACGAATCGGCGTGAACGCCGACGCGACGGGCTGGGCCGGGTCGTCCGCGGCCGGGTGGCTCGCGGTCGCCGCCGTCGTCGGATACGCGCTGGGGGCGGTCAACCCCGCGGCGATCGTCGCGCGCGCCTTCGGGGTCGACCTGCGGGCGGTGGGTTCGGGCAACCCCGGGGCGACGAACGTCGGTCGGGCGTTGGGCCCGCGCTGGGCCGTGCTCGTCGGGGCCCTGGACGTGGCGAAGGGGTTCGTGCCCGCGTTCGCCTTCGGCCTGCTCGCCGGGCAGGGGGCCGGCGAGGTCGCGGGCATCGCCGCCGTCGTCGGGCACATCACCTCGCCGTTGCTGAAGGGCCGGGGCGGCAAGGGGGTCGCGACGGCGCTGGGCGCGATCCTCGGCGTGCAGCCGGTCCTGGCCGTCCCGGCCCTGCTGGCGTTCGGCCTGGGGGTCGCCGTCTGGCGGCGGGTCGGCCTCGGGGCGGTGCTGGCCGCGCTCGCGCTGCTCGCCGGTGGCATCGCCGGCTACCTCGCCGGCTGGACGGACGCCGCGGACATGTGGTTCGCCGTCGTCCTGGCCGGCCTGGTCCTCCTGCGCCACCAGCGGAACCTGCGTCAGGCGTGGCGGTCGCTGCGGGCGTGACCGACGGGCCGCTGTCCACAGTGGGGGACCGACTCGGTCGGCCGTCCACCGTCGGTCGACGCGATCGGGTGCCGGTGCGTCGGCGCTCCTAGCGTCGCCGGGCATGGGAACGCGGCAGCGGTCGCCGGTCGCCGACGCCGAGGAGCGAGTTCGCCGGCTGGGCCGGTACTGGCAGCCCGCGACCGGCACCGAGGACGAGGTTCGGTCCGACCCCGGGCCGGAACCGGAACGGAAGCGGCTGGTGCTGGGTCCGTGGTCGGGCTCGGCGGTCCGTGGACTGGTGCTGCTCCTGGGGGTCGCGCTCGCCGTGGCCGGGTACTGGGCGTGGTCGGGTCGACCGCGGGCCGTGACGCCGACGCCGATCGCGAGCGGACCCCAGTCGCCGGCACCGGCGGCACGGTCGGCGGGCACGGCACCGGCGGCGGAAGCGTCGGCCGGCACGGCACCGGCGGCGCCCTCGGCCAGCACGGCACCGGCGGCGCCTCCTGCGGTCGTCGTGCACGTCATGGGCCATGTCCGGCGTCCGGGGCTGGTCGAGCTGGCGCCCGGGTCGCGGGTGGCCGACGCGATCGCCGCCGCCGGCGGCGTCAGCGACCCGGCCGCGGCTGACACCGTCAACCTCGCCCGCCTCGTCGTGGACGGCGAGCAGATCGCGGTCGCGGTGCCGGCGACGGACGACGGCCCGGCCGAGGGCACCGCGGGTGCGATCGTCGACCTCAACGCCGCCGACGCGGCCGCGCTGGACGCCCTGCCCGGCATCGGGCCGGTGCTCGCCGGCCGGATCGTCGCCTGGCGCGACGCGAACGGCCCGTTCCGGTCGGTCGACGAGCTGGCCGAGGTGTCCGGCATCGGCGGGGCGATCTTGGGTCAGCTTCGGCCGCTCGTGCGCGTGTGACGGCGGGCCGTCGCGTCGACGGGCGACTGCTCCTGCCCGCGGGCGCCGCCTGGGCGGGTGCGGCCGTGACCCGGTCGGCGCTGCTGGCGATCGAGCCGTTGACCGCGCGCGTCGACGACGCCGCGTTCGTGGTGCTGACGGCCATGACGGCCTTGGCGGCCGTCGCCGGGTTCGCCGGGCTGGCGGCGGTTGTCGCGGTCGGCACCTGGCGGCGGCGCGTCCGACTGGTCGCCGTCGTGGTCGCCGTCGTGGTCGGCGCCGCGCTGTCCGCGATCGGCGCCGCGGCGCTGTCGGTGGGCGCGGCCGCGCCCGGACCGGGCGCCGGCTGGGTCGA
>CAYMNG010000057.1:7305-15722 GCA_964391765.1 uncultured Bifidobacteriaceae bacterium
GCCGGGCGGCCGCGACCGTGCTCGGGGTCGTAGAGGGAGGAGGACAGGCCAGCACGGGCGGGCGGGGGCAGCCATGGGTGCGCGTGCGGCTGGCGACGAGCCGGATCGACGCCCGCGGGTCCGGGGTCGACGTCGAGATCCCCGTGGTACTCCGCCTGCCGATGACCGCCGACGTCCCCGCGCCGGGCACGCACGTGCTCGTCCGCGGTCGCCTCGGCGCGGCGCCGCCGGGCACCGACGCCCTGGTCGCGCTCGCCGTCCGGGACGGCGCGTCGATCGTCGAGCTCGCCCCGCCGGGCCCGCTCGATCGGGGGGCGCAGGCGATGCGGGCCGGCCTGCGCCAGGCGCTCGCGCAGGCGCCGGCGGAGGCGGCCGCGCTCGTCGCCGGGCTCGCCCTCGGCGACGAGTCCGGGCAGCCGGCCGCGCTCGCCGACGCGATGCGCGCCAGCGGGCTGTCCCATCTGACCGCGGTCAGCGGCGGGAACCTGGCGATCGTCCTGGCGGTCGTGGTGGGTGCCGCCGGCGCCGTGCGGGCTTCGCTGCGCGTACGGACGCTGGCCTGCCTCGTCGCGACCGCCGGGTTCACCGTCCTGGTCGGTCCACAGCCCAGCGTCCTGCGAGCGGTGGCGATGGGCGCGATCGCCACGGCCGGTGTCCTGCTCGGCGGGCGGCGCGGCGGTCCGTCGATCCTCGCCGCCGGTGTCCTCGTGCTCGTCGTCGTGGCCCCGTGGCTGGCGACGTCGTGGGGGTTCGCGCTGTCGGCGCTCGCCACGGCCGGCATCGTGCTGCTCGGCCCCCGGATCGAGGAGCGCCTCGCCGCGGCGCGGGCGACCCGGCGGTGGCCGACGCCGGTGCGCGCGGCCGTGGCCTTGACCGTCGCCGCGCAGCTGGGCGCGCTGCCGGTGCTCGTCGCGATGGGCGGCGCGGTCGGCTGGGTCGGCGTCCCGGCGAACCTTCTCGCCGCCCCGCTCGTCGCGCCGACGACGGTCCTGGGACTGGCCGCCGCGACGGTGGCTCCCGTCCTGCCGGGCCCGGCCACCGCCCTGGCCACGGTCGCGACCTGGCCGGCGGCCGCGATCGCCGCGATCGCCCACGCCGGGGCGAACGCGCCGCTGGCCGGGCTGCCGCTGCCGGCGGGGTGGTGGGGCGTGGCCGTGCTCGCCGTCGGCGGCCTGCTCGCCGTCGCCCCTGCCCCTCGGGGCGCGCGGCGGGCCGGCGGGCTGGTCGCCGTCGTCGCGGTCGTCACCCTGGTCGTGCTGCCCCCGTCGCGGCACGGCTGGCCGCCGGCGGACTGGCTGGTGATCGCGTGCGACGTCGGACAGGGCGACGCGCTGGTCCTCAACGCCGGCGACGGGGCCGGCGTGGTCGTCGACGCCGGCCCGGACGCCGACGCGGTCGACCGATGCCTGACCGACGCGGGGATCGCGTCGGTCCCCGTGCTCGTCCTGACCCACTTCCACGCCGATCACGTCGACGGCCTGCCCGGCGTGCTGCGTGCTCGGCGCGTCGACCGGGTCCTGACCGACCCGGTGGCCGAGCCCGCCGACCGCGCCCACGCGGTGGCCGGGCAACTCGCCGCCGTCGGGCTCACCGCCGAGCCGGTCCGGGTCGGGGACCGGTGGACGGTCGGGCCGGTGTCGTGGCGGACGCTGTGGCCCCGTCGGGTCATCCACACCGGATCGGTGCCGAACAACGCCAGCGTCGTCCTGATCGCCGACGTCGCCGACCGGTCGGTCCTGCTGACCGGTGACCTCGAGGCGCCGGCGCAGGCCGCGGTCGTTCCTGACCTCGCCGGGCGTCGGTACGACGTCGTGAAGGTCCCGCACCACGGGTCGGCGAACGTCGCCGTGGGCTTCGCCACCGCGGTCCCGGCCTCGGTGGCGCTGGTCAGCGTGGGTGCCGGCAACGACTACGGCCATCCGGCGGCGAGCACCCTCGCGGCATGGACCGGCGTCGGCGCGCTGGTCGTCCGGACCGACCAGGCCGGGGACGTCGCGGTCGTGGGCACCGCCACCGGTGTCGGGGTCGTCACCCGACGCTGACCGCGCCGTGGCATGCTCGCCGACCGTGGGGACCATCTCGCTCGTCGTCGGCCCGGAGGTCGCGCTGGTCGACCGCGCGGTGCTCGCGGCCGCGGCGCGGGCCCGCGCCGAGGACCCGTCGACCCAGCGTGTCCAGGTCAGCGCCGGCGCCGAGGACGCGGCGTCGACGATCCGGACGGCGTTGTCCCCGAACCTGTTCGGCGACGGCGTCCTGCTCGTGGTCGAGGGGATCGACGCGGCCGGCGACGACGTCGCGCAGGCGATCCGCGAAGCCGTCGCCGACCTGCCGGCGAACGTCGGCCTGGTCCTGACCCACCCCGGCGGGGTCAAGGCGAAGGCCCTGCTCGACGTGGTCCGGGCCGCCGGCGCGACCGTCGTCGACTGCCCGTCGGTCAAGCGCGGCAAGGCGACCGTCGACTTCCTCGTCCGGGAGTTCGCCGCGCACCGCCGCCGGGCGACGGCCGACGCGATCGGGGTCCTGTACGAGGCGATCGGTCAGGACGTCGCGATGCTCGCCGCCGCCGTGTCGCAGTTGGCCGCCGACGTGCAGGTCGACCCGATCGACGAGCCGGCGGTGCGGGCCTACTTCGCCGGCGTGGCCGACGTCTCGGGGTTCGCGATCGCCGACGCGGTCTGGGAGCGACGCTCGGCCGACGCGCTGCGCATGCTGCGCCAGGCGATGCTCGGCAGCGAGAGCGGCCGGGTCGGACCGGTGACGGTCGCGGCGCTCGCGGCCGGGCTGCGGTCACTGGTCCGGGTCGGCGCGATGCCACCGGGTGCCTCGGAGGTCGACGTCGCCCGGGACGCGGGCGTGGAAGGTGCGCACGCTGCGTCGTCAGTGGTCGCGGTGGAGCGGGGACCAGCGGCGGCTGGCGGCGGCCGTCGTCGCGCTCGCCGACGCCGACGGCGCGCTCAAGGGCGGCGTGCGCGAGCGGACGGGCCTGGACCCGGAGCAGAAGTCGCTCGCCCTGGAGATCCTCGTCACGACGATCGCGGCGCGCTAGGGACCGCGCGTCCGGACCACGCGCCGCCGGCGGCACCGCGCCGCCACGCGTCGACCGTGAGGTTGTACCGGGCCCTGGCGGTGAACACGCGGTACAACCTCGAGGTCGGCAGCGCGGTAGTGCTAGTCGCGCACCCGGACCACGACTCCGTCGTCGTCCGCGGTGACCGTGACCGGTGCCTCGAACGCGGCCGACAGCAGGTCGGCGCTGAGGGCGTCCGCGCGCGGGCCGTGGGCCAGGACGCGGCCGTCGTGCATGAGGATCACGCGGTCGCAGACGTGGCTGATCCGCGTGATGTCGTGGCTGACGACGACGACCGTTCCGCCGCGTGCCGCGTGTGCGCGCGCGGCGCGGTCGACGGTGCGCCGGCCGACGAGGTCCAGGTCGCTGTCGGCTTCGTCGAGCAGCAGGAGGTCCGCCGCCTGGGCCGTGACCCGTGCGACGTGGACGCGCTTGCGCTCACCGCCGGACAGCGACGTGACCGGCCGGTCGACCAGGTCGGCGAGGTCCTGGGCGTCGATCGCCGCGCGGACCGCCGCGTCGTCGTCGGCGGCCGCCGGCGTCCCGCGCCACGCCACGCGGCCCCAGGCGACGACGTCGCGGACGGTGAACCCGAACGCGACGTGGGTCTCCTGGGCCAGCAGTGCCCGTCGGCGGGCCAGGTCACGCGGGCCCAGGTCGGCCACCGGCACGGCGTCGATGAACGCCGATCCGGTCGTCGGGGCGATCTCCCCGGCGAGGACCGCGAGCAGGGTCGACTTGCCTGATCCGTTGCGACCGGCGACGGCGGTGACCGTGCCGCGCGCGATCGAGATCGTGGTCGGTCGCAGGCGGTCCCGGCCGTCGGTGCGCACGCCGGCGTCGACGAGCTCCGCGGCCGGCGCGGCGGCCGGCGTCATGCCCAGCCACCCTGGCGGGCCCGCGTCCGACGCAGCAGGACGAAGAACGCCGGAGCGCCGATCGCGGCAGTGACGGCGCCGACCGGTACCTCGACCGGCTGTGCGGCCAGGCGGGCGACGGTGTCGGCCACGAGCAGCAGCACCGCGCCGCCGAGCGTGCTGACGAGCAGGAGGGGCCCGTGCCGTGGGCCGATGATCGCGCGGATGGCGTGCGGGACGAGCAGGCCGACGAACGCGACGACTCCGACGGCGCCGACGCCGGCGCCCACGAGCAGAACCACCGCGCCCAGCGCGGTGATCCGTACGCGGCGCACGTCGACCCCCGCGGCGAGTGCACCGCGGTCGCCGAGGGCCAGGACGTCCAGCGACCGGGCGATCGAGCCGGCCGCGAGCGCGCCGACGGCGACGAACGGCGCGACGGAGCCGACCGCGCCCCAGGTCGCCAGGGCGAGGCTGCCGCCGGACCAGAACGTCAGCGAACGACCGGCCGCGACCGGCGTCAGCGCGACGAGGACCGCGAGCAGGGCACCGGCGAACGCGGTCACCGCGACGCCGGCCAGCAGCAAGGTGACGACCTCGGGATGGCCGTCGTGCTGCGCGGCGAGGACGACGACCGCGGCGGCGACCGCGGCGCCGATCGTCGCGGCGAGTCCGGCGCCGACCGACGCGAACGCGACCCCGACCGCGGCGGCCGCGACCGTGGCCAGGGCCGCGCCGGCGCTGATCCCGACCAGGGCCGGGTCGGCGAGCGGGTTGCGCAAGGATCCCTGCATCAGCACGCCGGCCGCGCCGAGCGCGCCGCCGACGGCCAGCGCGAGGACGACGCGCGGGGCGCGGATCTGCCCGACGATCTGGGCGGTGGACTCGGCGGCGCCCAGGCGCAGGGAGGCGAGCGCGACGACCATGGCCACCGCGCACAGGCCGACCGTCACCCAGACGGCCCGCGCGGTCACGTCGCGCCGGTCGGGTCCGCGCCCGTCGTCACCGCGAACGCGGCGGACAGCGCCTGGACCAGTGCGTGGGTCCGCGGGCCGAACGACAGCAGCAGCGTGTCGTCCACCGCGACGATCCGCCGGTCCCGGCCGGCGGTCGTCTGGGCGACGCCGGGCAGCTGCTCGAGGCCGGCGACGCCACCCACGGACGCCAGGCCCTTGGTCATGACGAGGAGGATGTCGGGGTTCATCGCGGCCAGTGCCTCGGCGGTCAGCGGGACGAACCCGTCGAGGCCGGCAGCGGCGCCGGCGTCGACCGCCCCGGCGGCGGCGATCATCGCGTCCGCGCCGGACCCGGCTCCGCCGACGAGGTAGATCGCCGACGTGCCGCGCAGGTACACGAAGGCCACGCGCGGCCCCGGGTCCGCCGGCGCGTTCGCCGCCGGCGCGGTGCCGCCGGTCGCGGCCCGGATCACGGCGTCCGCGTCGGCGTCGGACGCGCCGACGGCGGCGGCGACCGCGCGCGTGCGGGGGCCGATGTCGGCGATCGTCCAGGCCGCGGGCACGGTGACGACGTCGACGCCCGCGGCGCGGATCTGGTCGATCGCCTCCGGCGGGGCCGTCGCGTCGTCGACGAGGACGAGGTCCGGTGTCAGCGCGAGGACCCGCTCGGCGCCGACCGCGTGGGCCTTCGTGACGACCGGTGCGGCGTCGATCGCCGGCACGTCGCTGGTCTCGTCCCGGCCGACGACGCGGTCGGCGACCCCCAGGGCCGCGAGGGTCTCGCCGACGCCGGTGGCCAGGCTGACGATCCGCCGGGGGGCGTCGGCGCCCAGGTGCGCGGTGATCGGGGCCGGCATCGCGACGTCCGCCGACGTGATCGTGACGACCCCGTCGACGGTCCGGGCGGCGGTCGGCGGCGATGCGCTCGATGCGCTCGGTGCGCTCGATGCCGGTGCCGGTGCCGGTGACGACGCGGTTGCGGCCGGGGTGGTCGCCGGTGCCGGCGCGCCCGCGGCGCAGCCGGCCGTGACCAGTGCGGCGGTGACCAGCGCGACCAGCGCCGTGACCGGACCGACCCACCGACCACCGCGCCGCACGCGCGGATTATCACCAGTCACGTTCGCTCCGAAGCCGATGCCGCGTCGGGATCGAGCCGACGTCGTGTCGAGTGAGGGTTACCTTACTTGTCCTACGCTGCGGCGCATGTCGAGCCGGTCCGCGCTGTCCGCCCCGACGGTCCGCGCCGCCGCGGGATCGTTGCTCGCCGGGTCGTTGCTCGCCGGGTCGTTGCTCGGCGCGCCGGCCGCGGCCGCCGCACCGGGCGGGACGACGACCGTCACCACGCGTGCCGGGGTCACGCTGTCGGCCACACCGGTCCGCGGACTGCCGTCTCCGGCGACGATCACGGTGCGGGGCAAAGGGTTCCGTCAGACCGTGGGAATCTACGTCGCGCTGTGCGTGACACCGGCCGCCGGGACGCAGCCGACGACGTGCGGTGGCGGGGTGAACACGACCGGACGGAACCCGGCGTCGGCGTGGATCTCGTCGAACCCGCCGCCCTACGGCGCGATGCTGGCCCGACCGTTCGGCCGGGGCGGGACGTTCACCGTGCGGCTGACCGTCTCACCGATCCTCGCCGACGGCATCGACTGCCGCACCACGTCGTGCGCGATCGTCACCCGCGCCGACCACACGCGCCCCGGCGACCGCCGTTCCGACGCCGTCATCCCGGTCCGGTTCACCCGCTGATCGCCCCGAAACCCGTACCCCCACCCGTCCACCGCACACTCGAGGAGAAGCATGACCGCGTTCCGCACCGCGACCGTTCCCACCGCCCTGCTGACCGGCGTCCTCGCCGCCGGCGGACTGCTCGGCGCCGCGACGTCGGCCAGCGCCGCCGACGGGTACGACGCGACCATCGCCGGCCAGCCCCGATACACGCCGCTGGTGAACCTGGTCCAGTCGTCGACGCTGCCGGTCGACGTCGTCAACCTGCCGGCCGGCGTCGGCCTGTACGCCATGCACTGCAAGGTCCCGGCCGAGCAGCGGGCGATGCCGACCCAGTGCGACCTGTCGCCGGGGGCGGCGGCCTACCTGCCCGCGGTCGGGCAGGCGCGCGCGACGGACTCGTTCCCGATCCGGGTGAACGCCGAGTTCTGGGGCGCGAACCCGAACCCGACGGCCGGTGCCACGGCCGTGGGCCCGGGCGACTGCCGGGCGACGCCGTGCGCGGTGTACGTCCTCGGTGCCGGGCGCGACGCGGCGAACCCGGCGTACCTGCGGGTGTTCCCGACGATGTTCACGCCGGTCCGCGCCGATCGGGCCGCCGACGTGGCGACGGTCACGGTCGCCGGCAAGGTCATGGGCCCGGCGGCGAAGGTGGTCCTGACACAGGGCAAGCCGGTCGCGTTCGCGGTCAAGACGAAGTCCGGGCTGACCGCCCACGCCAGCGGCGACACCTGCTCGGTCGCGGCCGGGCAGATCTCCGCGCTGGCCGCGACGGGAACCTGCACGGTCCGGATCACGACGACCGGTGGCAAGAACTTCGCGCCGCTGGTGACGACGCGGACGTTCACCCTGGCCTGACCCCGCGCGAGCGGGCCGATCAGCCGCGGGCCGCCATCCGGCCCAGCCCGCCGAGGACGAAGGCGACCGTCACGTCGGCCTCGCGGGCGGCGAACGCCGGGTCGATCCCGGCGGCGGTCGCGCTGGCCTCCAGCCGTGCGATCGCCGCGTCCACCGCACCCCACACCAGCCGCGCCGCATGCTCGGCGTCCAGCCGTGGCTCGCGGGCCAGGGCCGTGTGCAGCGGATCGATGAGGTCGCGGTGCCTGGCCTGCACCTCGGCACGCCGGGTCGCCGGCAGTTCGATCGCGCCGGCGGCGCGCACGAGCGCGTGCCGGCCGTCGGCGACGTACTGCAGCACGGCGCGGACCCACGCTTCGACCCGGGCCGCGGGGTCGGCGACGTCCGCCGTCGCCGCCGAGAGCAGGTCGGCCCAGTCGGCGAGTTCGTCGACCAGGACGTCGGCGATGAGGTCGGCGGCACAGCTGTAGTACTCGTACACCGCCGACCGGGACAGCCCCACGTGCGCGGCGACCTCGGCGACGGTGAACGCGCCGTCGCGCAGCATCAACTCGGACGCGGCTCGGTGCAGGGCGAGCCGACGCTGCTCACGATGCTGCGCGACCGTCGGGGCGCTGATCTTCGGCACGGATACCTCCCGCGAACGACAGGAGCGCCCCCGCCAGGGAGCGCTCCGTCAGGATACCCGCGTTGGTCGGCGGCGGGTCAGCGGTCAGAGGGCGGCCGCCCGCTTCGCGATCGCGGACTTGCGGTTGGCGGCCTGGTTGGCGTGGATCACGCCCTTGCTCGCGGCCTTGTCCAGCGCCCGACTCGCGGAGCGGGCCAGGTCCTGGGCCTGCTGGGCGTCGCCGGCGTCGGCAGCCTCGTGGAACTTGCGCACCGAGGTCTTCAGCGACGACTTGACCGACTTGTTGCGCAGCCGCGCCTTCTCGTTCGTGCGGTTGCGCTTGA
>CAYMNG010000058.1:0-15645 GCA_964391765.1 uncultured Bifidobacteriaceae bacterium
GCTGCCGCCGAGATCCATGTCGAAACCGGCATCCCGGAGCACGCGGATCTTGTTCTCCTCCTTGGCCTTGGTCTCGATGAACTCCTCGATGTCCGGATGGTCGACGTCGAGCACGACCATCTTCGCCGCACGCCGGGTCGCGCCGCCGGACTTGATCGTGCCGGCGGACGCGTCCGCACCACGCATGAACGAGACCGGGCCGGACGCCGTCCCGCCGGAGGACTTCAGCAGCTCCTTGCTGGAGCGGATTCGGGAGAGGTTCAGGCCGGCGCCCGATCCGCCCTTGAAGATCAGGCCTTCCTCCTTGTACCAGTTCAGGATCGAGTCCATCGTGTCGTCGACCGCGAGGATGAAGCAGGCGCTGACCTGCTGCGGCGACACGGTGCCCACGTTGAACCACACCGGTGAGTTGAAGCTGAACACCTGGTGCAGCAGCATGTGGGTGAGCTCGAGCTCGAAGACCTCCGCGTCGGTGTCGGAGCCGAAGTAGCCGTTGTCCCGACCCGCGCGGACGTAGGTCGACACGACGCGGTCGATCAACTGCCGCAGGCTCCACTCACGCTCCGGGGTGCCGACGGCGCCGCGGAAGTACTTGGTCGTCACGATCGTGGACGCGTTCACGCTCCAGAAGTCGGGGTACTCGACCCCGCGCTGCTCGAAGACGGTCTCCCCGGTCTTCCAGTTCGTCTGCACGACGTCGCGCCGTTCCCAGGTGATGGCGTCGTAGGGGTGCACCCCCGGCGTCGTGTACAGCCGCTCGATCGCCAGGCCCGGACCGCGTCGGGTGTTGTGGACGAACGACGGGTCCGCCTCGGCGTGGTCGAGCGCGTTGTGGGTGACGGTCATGGGCGTGCCTTCCTCGAATGGACGTGCGGCAGGAACTACAGGTGGTGGGAAGAATCCGGTGACGAGGCCGTCGAGGCGGCGGCCGGTTCGGCCGTCGCGCGCGGTGCCGGCTCGCGGCCGGTGGGCGTCTGCTCGGCGCGCAGCAGCGCGATCTCGGCCTCGAAGTCCGCCAGCGTGTCGAAGGACCGGTAGACCGACGCGAACCGCAGGTAGGCGACCTCGTCCAGTTCGCGCAACGGCGCCAGGATCGCCAGGCCGACCTCCATGGCCGGGACCTCGGCGCTGCCGGTCGCCCGGATCGCGTCCTCGACCCGCTGCGCGAGTCGGGCCAGGTCGTCCTCGCTGACCGGTCGGCCCTGGCAGGCCTTGCGGACGCCGGTGACGACCTTGGCCCGGGTGAACGGCTCGGTCGCGCCGGACCGCTTCACCACGTAGACCACCGCCGTCTCGGCGGTGGTGAACCGCCGACCGCAACCAGCGCACTCACGACGCCGGCGGATGGCCAGGCCGTCGTCGACCACGCGGGAGTCGACCACACGGGAGTCGTCGGATCGACAGAAGGGACAGCGCACGTCCGGCTCCTCCTCCCCGGGTTGGCGTGGTGACCGACCGGATCCGCCGGGTCTGCCGGTGGATCGGTTGTGGACGACCTGTTGATGACCGACCACTACCTGTTGATGAATCACAGCGATGTCACTACTACATCTAGTGGGGTCGACGGTATCTGGTGTCGAGGCCGTTGGCAAGGACCGCGACCGTCGGGTCCGGGACGCGGTTGATCAGGCTCAGGTGGCGAGCGCCGCGTCGACGGCACGGCCGACGACCTGCGCGCGCAGCCGGTAGCCGTCGGGTCCGTAGTGGATGCCGTCCCAGCCCCGGATGTGGTGGGCGTTGGCCACCGCGTGCCAGCCGACCACGGTCAGGTTCGGCCGTCGCCGCGCCTGAGCCCGAAGCATCGCGTTGAACCGAGCCGCCCGGGCGTCCAGCCAGGCGCTGCGGGTCAGATGCAGATCGACCCACAACACCGTCCGACGCGGGCCGAGGCGGTCCAGCAGCGTGTCGACCCGGCGGGCGGTCGTCGCCTCGTCGACCCAGGAGATGTCGTTCGTGCCCAACGCGACGACCACGACGCCGGGCAGCTCGCGCAACTGCCGCGCTCTCGTGACCTGAGCGATGCCCCAGTCCAGCCGCCGTGAGCCCCAGCACCGGAACGTCGGGGTCCACCCGTGCGCGCGCAACGTGCGGGCCGTCGCGGTCCGCGACTCGCGCGTCAGCGAGTCGCCGATGAGCAGTACCCGTCGACCCGCACCGGGTTCGCCGACCGAGGTACGGCCGGGCCAGACCGGACGCGGACAGGCGTCCCACGGCGGGTTCGCCGGCCAGGAGCGATCGACCCGATCGGTGACCTGCCGCGCCGGCGGCACGGCAACTGGCGGCACGGCCGGCGGCACGGCAACCGGCGGCACGGCCGGCGGCACGGCAACCGGCGGCACGAGAACCGGCGGAACGGCAACCGGCGGCACGGCAACCGGCACAAGAACCGGCGGCACGGCAACCGGCGTCGGGGCCGGAACCGGAGCCGTCACCGATGTCGCGCCGGCGGGGGTGGCGATGGTTGCCAACTCCGTGGCGAGCACCACGGACGCGACCGCGCAGGCAACAACCACAAATGCCGGTCGGGCGAGGCCGCCGCGGTGATTGCCGATCACCGTCCCAGTATCGCCGCCGGTCGACCTGCACCTACGTCCCGGCGTAGGCGGGCACGAGGAGGACCTGACCGGGAACGATCGGGCGCGTGCCCAGGTGGTTCAGGTCGCGGATGGCGGTGACTACGGCCCGGGGATCGACGTTCGGCGCGATCCGACCGGCCACCTGCCACAGGCTCATGCCCGGGGTGACTACGAGGCTGACCGTCCCGGGGACGACGGTCGAGGCGTCGTCGCCGGCCTGCGCCGTCGACCGGCCGGCGAACACGACGATCGCCAGCAGGACGAGGACGCTCACGACCACGGCCACGACGCGACCGCGGCGGGTCAACCGGATCGGCGCCGGTGCCGGCAGCCCGCCTCTGCCCTGCGCCGCGGTCCGCGCGGTGGCCGTCGTCGCCCGCGCGCTGACGGGGTGCGCAGCACGTGGTGCGGCACGAACTGCGGTACGCGGTTGTGCAGCGACCGCAGTCGGATACGTGCTCGAGGTCGTCATGTCGTCTCCCCTTGCGTCGTCGGTGTCGACCGTGCCGGTGGGCGTCCCACGCCGGGTCGAGTCGGATACGGACTGGTGTTCGATCGAACCGCTGTACGATTTGTAGCACGGTCGGCGCGACACTCGCGGTATTCATCGAACGCGTGTTTGAAAATGTCGGGGTGTCGCGCTAACGTCGACCCGACGATGGCACCGGGGTCTGACAGTGCCGATCCCCCGCACAGCCGCGCAGCGCGGCGGAGAGGAACATCCGATGAGCGCCTCAATCAGCGCCCTGCCCGATGGCCCGACGGACGAGTCGGGCCTGACGGCGCGTCAGCGCGCGATCATGTCCTTGATCCGCGAGACGACGGCCGCGCGCGGCTACCCGCCCACCGTGCGCGAGATCGGCGAGGGTGTCGGGCTGTCCTCGCCGTCGAGCGTCACCTACCAACTCGACGCGCTCGAGCGGCGGGGGTTCTTGCGTCGGGACCCGAACCGACCGCGCGCCCTCGTCGTGGCCGACGGGCAACGATCCGCCGGCAACCAGACCGCGACGGCGTTCGTGCCGCTCGTCGGTCGGATCGCGGCCGGCGGCCCGATCCTGGCCGAGCAGGACGTCGAGGCGGTCTTCCCGCTCCCCCGCGACCTGGTCGGCGACGGCGACCTGTTCTTGCTCAAGGTCGTGGGCGAGTCCATGGTCGAGGCCGCGATCTGCGACGGCGACTGGGTCGTCGTGCGTCAGCAGCCGACCGCCGAGAACGGCGACATCGTCGCCGCGCTCCTCGACGGCGAGGCCACGGTGAAGACGTTCAAGCGACGCAGTGGGCACGTCTGGCTGTTGCCGCAGAACGCCGCGTACGACCCGATCCCCGGGGACGACGCGACGATCATGGGCAAGGTCGTCTCGGTCCTGCGCCGACTGTGAGACCGATGTGGCCCGCGTCCGACCGACCCGGGCCACCTGGGTGACGATGGGGCCCATGCGCATCGTCGCCCCGCTCGCCGCAGCGGTCCTCCTCGCTACCGGGTGTGCCGCGTCGGCGTCGGTGATCTCGCCGACGTCACCTGCGTCGACGACGCCCCCGCAGGTGACGGTCGCACCGGGATCGTCGGCGCCGTCCCCGACGCCGACGACGCTGCCACCACCCACCGCGCCACCAGTGGCACCGGCGAAGGACACCAGCGCACCGCGGCAGCGGCCCGCACCGGTCGGCTCGTTCGTCCTCGGCGACTCCATCGCACTGGGCGTCGGCCCGTTCGTGGCCCGATACGGCTACCCGGTCGTCGGGCGGGTCGGCCAGTCGGCCGACACGACGTACTTGACGACCCACCTCCTCAGCGCCGACGCGCAGCAGGCGCCGGCCTGGGTTCTGCTCCTGGGGACGAACAACGCCGGCGACGCGACCGACCTCGACCGGCTCGAGGGCTGGCTCACCACGATCGACCACCTGCGCGCGGGGGGCGATCGACCGGTCTACTGGGTCACCCCGTTCCGCGATCCGCGCTACCGCGGCGGCCTGGCCGCAACCGGACTCGACGCCTTCAACGCCGAACTGCGCCGGCAGGCCCGAGCCCACCCGTGGCTGCACGTCGTGGACTTCGCGACGGTCGCCGCGGCGCACCCGGAGTGGTTCGACGCCGACGGTTCGCACCTGCATCCCGACGACGTCGGCTATCGCGTCCTGGCCGCGATGATCGCCGGTCCGGACGCGGTGCCCGTCCTCTCGGCCGCGTCCGTGCGCGAACTGCCCGGACCGAGCGCGTCGCCCGCGGCGACTGCGTCGAACGCACCGACCGGTCCGGAGTCGAGCCGACCGGGTCCCACCGGCCGACCGGTCGTGCCGACCCCGAGCACGGCGCCGACTCCGAGCACGGCGCCGGACGACACGACTCCCGGGGCCACGGCGCCGGACACGTCGCCGGCGGCCCCCGTCGACCCGCGCGTCGACGACGCGGGCGCGGTGTTCAGTCCGGTGCGGTGATCTGGTCTCGCAGTCGGGCCAGCGCGCCGATAACCGCGGCTCGGTCGGTCGTGTACCAGAACGGCGGCAGGCTCTCCCGCAGCACGCGGGCATAGCCGGCCGTCGCGAGCCGGCTGTCCAGGACGGCGACGACCCCCCGGTCGTCCACCCCGCGGATGAGCCGACCGGCCCCTTGGGCGAGGAGCAGTCCGGCCCGTGGCACGCTGACCGCCCGGAACCCCGACCCGCCGGCGTCGTCCACCGCCGCCTGCCGCGCGGCGACCAGCGGGTCGTCCGGCCGCGGGAACGGGATCCGATCGATGACGACGCACACGCACGCGTGACCGGGGACGTCCACACCCTGCCACAGCGACACCGTGCCCAGCAGCGTCGTCGCCGGCTCGGCGGCGAACCGGTCGACCAGGTGCCCGACCGGGTCGCCCCGTTGCTGCACGAGGATCGGCAACTGCGGGGACAGGCGCACCCGCAGGTAGTCGGCCGCCCGCTCCACCCCGCGCCAGCTGCTGAACAGCGCCAGCGTCCGCCCGCCGGCGGCCTCGATCAGGTCGGCGAGCTCGTCCAGCGCCTGCATGGCGACACCGTCGCGTCCGGGTGCCGGCAGGTCGCGGGCGACGTACAAGATCCCCTGCCGCGCATAGTCGAACGGCGACCCGACGTCGATCGTCACCGCGTCAGCGTCGGTCAGGCCGAACGAGCGCAGCGCGGACTCGAACCCCCCGCCAACGGTGAGCGTCGCGCTCGTGACGACGACCGGTGACCGGTCGAACAGCGCCGTGCGCAACAGCCCGGACACCGACAGCGGTGCGATCCGCAGGGTCACCGGGGCTCGGCTCGGATCGACCCACACGACGTCCGTGCCGTCGGCTTCGACCAGCGCCCCGGCGACGTCGTGCACCTCGTCCAGCGCGGCCCGGGCCTGCTGGCGGGCGGCGACCGCCTCCGGGGTGGAGTCCTTGTCCGCGCCGACCGCCGTGGAGACGTCGCCGGCCGCGGTCCGCACCGACCGCACCGCCGCGGCCAGGTCCGCCGGCAGGTCCAGCAGACGCTGCGGCCCGGTGCCGGCGACCGCGGCGAGGGCGACCCCGAGGACGTCGGCGGCGTCGCTCAGGCGGTCCAACGTCGCGGCGTCGGCCAGGGATCGACTGCGCGAGACGGCGCGCTCGACCATCGCGACCGAGAGCTCCCCGGTGACCGCCGCGGTGGCACGGTCGACGAGCTCGTGGCCCTCGTCGACGATCACGGCGTCGTGGGCCGGCAGGACGGGGATCTGCTCGAGTGCGTCGATCGCGAGCATCGCGTGGTTCGTGACGACGACGTCGGCGCGCTGCGCGCGTTCGCGGCGCTTCGCGGTGAAGCACTCGACACCGTACGCGCATCGACTCTCGCCCACGCACTCACGCCGGCCGACACTGAACGCCCGCCACACGCGGGCGTCGATCTCGTCGCCGTACTCGTCGCGGTCCCCGGTCTCGGTCGCCTCGGCCCACTCGCGCACGGCTCGCGCCTGCGTGGCCAGGCGACTGCGGGGCGTCGCGAAGAGCGCCTGCTCGTCATCGTCCGCGGGGACGACACCGTTCAGCTTGTTCAGGCAGACGTAGTTGTTCCGCCCCTTGAGGACCGCGAACTCGACCGGTCGGCCCACGATCGGCTCGAGCGCCCGGGCGACCACCGGCAGGTCACGTTCGGCCAGCTGGCGCTGCAGGGCCAGCGTCGCCGTCGCGACGACCACGGGACCGCCGTCGGGTGCGCACGCGTGCAGCGCGGCCGGGACGAGGTAGGCCAGCGACTTCCCCGTTCCGGTGCCGGCCTGGATGATCGCGTGCCCGCCGTCGGCGATCGCCGCGGCGACGGTCCGCGCCATGACCGACTGGCCGGCCCGGGCCTGCCCGCCGAGCTCGGCCACCGCGGCCTCGAGGGCGTCGTCCGGACTCGGTTCGACCGCGTTCATCGCTGGGCGGCGAGCAGTTCGCCGGCGAGGGCCTGCGGCACACGGGCCGACAGGCGCGTGCCGTCAGCCTCGTGCTCGACGCTGCGCACCTCGCCGTGCCGGTGCGCCCGGCTGACCAGGTCGCCGCGCGCGTAGGGCACGAGGACTCGCACCTCGACCAGGCCGGTCGGCAGGTCGGCGTCGATCGCGGCGAGCAGGTCCGCGATCCCGGCACCGGTCCGGGCGGAGACGACCACCGCGTGCGGCTCGCGCCGCAGGACGGCCGCGATCTGGTCGGGATCGGCCGCGTCGGACTTGTTGACGACGACCAGTTCGGGGACCCCGATCGCGTCGATCTCGGCGAGCACCTCCCGGACGGCCGCCAGCTGCTCCGCCGGGGCCTCGTCACTGCCGTCGACGACGTGCAGGATCAGGTCGGCGTCCCGAACCTCCTCCAGGGTCGACCGGAACGCCTCGACCAGTTGGTGCGGCAGGTGCCGCACGAAGCCGACGGTGTCGGCGACGGTGAACTCCCGGCCGCTGGGCGTTCGGGCCCGGCGCACGGTCGGGTCGAGCGTGGCGAACAGCGCGTCCTCGACGAGGACGCCCGCCCCGGTGAGTCGGTTGAGCAGGGAGGACTTGCCGGCGTTGGTGTAGCCGGCGATGACGACGGCCGGCACCCCCGCGCGCGTGCGTCGCGACCGTTGGGTCTCCCGTGTCGCCGCCATCTCCTTCAGCTGCCGGCGCAGCCGGGACATCTGCGCCCGGATCCGCCGACGGTCGGTCTCGATCTTCGTCTCCCCCGGGCCACGCGTGCCGACCCCGCCGCCGCCGGCACCGCCGCCGCCGGCACCGCCGCCCTGCCGGGACAGCGACTCGCCCCACCCGCGCAGCCGCGGCAGCAGGTACTGCATCTGCGCCAAGGAGACCTGTGCCTTGCCCTCGCGACTGCGCGCATGCTGGGCGAAGATGTCCAGGATCAACCAGGTCCGGTCGACGACCTTGACCTTGACGACCTCCTCGAGTTGCCGCAGCTGCCCGGGGGTGAGCTCGCCGTCGCAGATGACGGTGTCGGCCCCACAGGCGACGACGATGTCGCGCAGTTCGCGGGCCTTCCCCGACCCCAGGTAGGTCGCCGGATCCGGCGAGGCGCGCCGCTGGATGACGCCCTCGAGGACGACCGATCCGGCCGTCTGCGCCAACAGCGCGAGCTCGCGCAGGCTGCGTTCGGCCTCGGCGACCGAGCCCTCGGTCCATACCCCGGCGAGGACGACACGTTCGAGGCGGACCTGCCGGTACTCGACCTCGGTGACGTCCTGCAACTCGGTGGACAGGCCCGCGACCCGGCGCAGCGCCTGCCGGTCGGCGAGGTCGAGATCACCGGTCACCGGGTCCGCGCCGTCGGTCACGTCGTGGTCGCTCATACCGGTCCCAGCGTGTCACGACCGGCCCGCGCCGGCCAAACCCCGGGCACGATCACGACCTGTCCCCCAGCGCCCCGGTCACGCGGGCTGGTCGACCGGGACCAGCACGGTGCCCCGGGCGACCAGTTCGGCCGGCCCGCGCAACGACAGCGCACCGTCACCGGACTCGGTCACGTGGACGGTGCCACCCGGGACGTCGACCTGCCACGTCGTCGGGCCGACGGTGTCGGGCTCGGTCCGACGCCGCGCCGCCCAGGCCGCGGCGCACGCACCCGTGCCGCACGACAGCGTCTCCCCGACGCCGCGCTCGTGCACGCGCATCGCGACGTGCCGCCGACCGCGGTCGACGACGAACTCGACGTTGACCCCGTCGGGGAACACCGACGCCGGCTCGACGACCGGCGCCGACCACAGATCCCCGGCGTGCGCCAGGTCGTCCACGAACGCGACCGCGTGCGGGTTGGGCACCAGGACGCCGGTCGCCGGCCACGCCCGGTCGCCGACGACGACGTGCGGCAGCGCCCGCGGGCGCGGAGTCGTGGCGTGTCCCATCTCGACGGTGATGGTCGCGTCGTCGTTCACCGTCACGCTGCGCAGGCCACCTCGGGTCGCGATCACGACCTCCGGCGAGGAAACCAGCCCGGCCGCGTCGAGGTACCGCACGAAGACGCGCACGCCGTTGCCGCACATCTCGGCGACCGAGCCGTCGGCGTTGCGGTAGTCCATGAAGAACTCCGCGAGGCCGGCGAACTCGGCGAACTGTGGGACGTGCTCGGTCCGCACCACGCGCAGCACGCCGTCGCCGCCGATCCCGGTGTGGCGGTCGCACAGCCAGCGCACCTGCCGGGGCGAGATGTCGAACCGGCCGTCGAGGTCGGGCAGGACGACGAAGTCGTTGCCCGTGCCGTGTCCCTTCACGAAGGCCAGCTCGCGAGACATGCGGCCTAGGGTACGGCGCCCGCCGCACGGTAGGCGTCCGCGACGGCGGCCAGCACGCGTGGCCACGCCTCCTGCGGAGGTGTCTGCTCGTTGTGCGCGGCGATGCGGTCCAGGAGCGCCCGATCGGTGCCGAGCCGCACCAGCGCCCGCGCCAGCCCGCCGTCGTCGGCGGCGAGCAGACCCTCGACGCCGTCGTGGACGAACTGCCCCGTCCCGGTCTGCGACCGGGCGACGACCGGCAGCCCGGCCGTGCGCGCCTCGAGCGCAGCCAGGCCGAACGACTCGCGCACCGACGGCTGGAGGTAGACGTCGGATCGGGCGAACACGTCCAAGATCGCGGCCCGGTCCAGCCGGCCGGCGAAGCCGACCGACTCCCCCAGCCCCCGGCTCTGGACCCAGCGCTGCGCGCGGCTGCGCTCCGGCCCGTCGCCGACCAGCGTCGCGGTCAGGCGCACCTGCGGCGCCAGCGCGTTCGCCGCGGCCGCCAGCACGTGCACCAGCGGCAGCGTCCGTTTGCGCGGTGCCATCCGCATCACCGTCACGACGCGCAGGCAGCCGGGGTCCGCCCCGACCCGGACGGTCCGCCACTGCGCCGGGTCGATGCCGTTGGGCACGACCAGGACCGCGCCCGCCCGCGGTACCGCGGCCCGGATGCGCGCCGCGGCAACGTCGCTGACGGCCGACAGCCGCGCGCCCCAGCCGCTCCACCGCGCGAGGGCGTCCGAGGCAGCGAACGCCGGTCGCGCGAGCGGCCCCCAGATGCTGTGCACGGTGACGAGTGTGGGGATCGCGCGCCGGGTCGAGGCCCGGACCGCGCCCCACGCGAACGGTGAGACGACACCGGCGTGCACGTGGACGACGTCCGGCCGCGCACGGTCCAACACGCGCCCGACCTCGCGGATCGTGCGCGGATGCACCGGTACCTCGAACGGCAGGCGCGCGGCCAGGCGTGACACCGGCAGGCCGTCGACGACGTCGTCGCCGGCGAACACGCCCTCGTGCCCCGCAGTCGCGGTGACGATCCGGACGTCGGCGCCGGTAGCCGCCTGCCGGGCCGCGAGCGCCGCGACCTGCGTCTCGATGCCGCCGGTGCGCGGGGCGTAGCAGTCGCTGACGTGGACGATGCGCACCCGGCGAGGCTAGGCCATCGGCCGGGTCGCCGCGGCGGTCGCGGCGATCGATGGCGCGGCGGGATGGGACCGGTCGGTTCCGACGCGCGGCCCCGTATCGGTCACGTGCGCACCGAACGCGCTGGCAGGATGCGCGGGTGGCCGGACCGACCCGAACGCTCGTCTTCGTGCACGCGCACCCGGACGACGAGGCCCTGCTCACCGCGGGGACGATGGCCCGCGCGGCCGCCGAGGGACATCGGGTCGTCCTGGTCGTCATGACCGACGGCGCCGCCGGTCTGGCCACGGGTGACCTGCTCGCGGACCTGGGCGCGGTCCGGTCCGACGAACTCGCCGTCTCCGTGCGGGCCCTCGACGTCGCCCGGCTGGCGCACTGGTCCTACGCCGACTCCGGCCTGCACGGCGAACGGCCCGACGGATTCGCCCACCTGCCCGTCCGCGCCGTCGCCGATCGCCTGGCCCACCTGTGCGACGCGGAGCGCGCCGACGTCCTCGTCGGATACGACCCGGCCGGCGGCTACGGCCATCCCGACCACGTCCAGGTCCACCGGGTCGTCCGGGCGGCGTGGGACGGGTGCGCGCGACGGCCGCGGCTGTTCGAGGCGACGCTGCCCCGTGAGCCGATCGCGGCCGGTGCCCGACTGGGGGCCGCGATCGGTGGCGGGCAGGACGGGTTCGATCCGGCCGAGTTCGATCGGGCCTGGACGCCGCGACGGTCGATCACCCACCGGGTCGACGTCCGCTCGTACCTGCCGGCCAAGCGCGCGGCGCTGCGCGCCCACGCGTCCCAGGCGACGGCCGACGGCCCGGTGCGCACCCTCGCGGTCCTCACGCGGCTTCCCGGTCCGGTACAGGCGCTGCTGCTGGGGACCGAGTACTACGTCGCGGTCCCCTGAGCGCACTGCCGCGCCAGCGGTACCCGACGGCGATCGGGACGACGAGCAGTGCGACCAGGTCGCGCGGGTCCTCGACGAAGCCCGGACCGCCGACGAACACGTCCCGGTCGGCCCGCAGCAACCCCAGGGACGTGGCGAAGACCCGACCACCCTCGTCGGTGAACTTCGCGCCACCGGAGGTTGACTCGCCTGCCACGATCACCCAGCAGCTCGACAGGACGACTTGCGCCGCCGCCGCGCTCGCGATTTGCGTCCGCACCACTTCCGTCCGCGCCGTTCTGCGGGACGTCGCTGCCAGTCAGCTCGACGCCGTGCGGCTTGGGCGCAGGACGCTGTCGAGCAAGGACGAGTCGATCGAGCGCCACGTCGATGAGCGCTCGGTCGACGGTTGGAGGAGTCACCAGGCCTAGATCCGTAAGACAGAACGACCGATATTTGCCTAATAAATAGTCCGGGATCTGTTGGGTTCATGAGCGTGGAGTATCAGCGCCGCGTGATCGACGCGGTTCTCGACGATCTCTTCCCCGGGCTTCCCGCCATTGCGTTGGAGGGCGCGAAGGGGGTGGGGAAGACCGCGACGGCCAACCAGAGGGCGTCGACCGTGTTCTCGCTCGATGACCCCCTTCAATTCGAGGCGATCCAAGCGAACCTTGACCTCGTCGTGAACGCCAAGGCCCCTGTCCTCATCGATGAGTGGCAGCTTCTCCCGCCCGTGTGGGACCGGGTTCGTCGCGCGGTTGACGACGCCCCGGACGAGGCGCAGTTCTTGCTGGCAGGCTCCGCCCGAGTTGCGCCGGGGACGCGCATCCACTCGGGGGCGGGCCGCATCGTCCGCATGCTCCTGCGGCCGCTGGCCCTCAGCGAACGGGGGCTGGTCGAGCCCACGGTCTCCCTGCGCGAACTCCTCACCGGCTCGCTGCCAGCAATCCGGGGTGCATCGCCGCTCACCGTGGATGACTACGCCGAGGAGATCGTCCGCTCCGGTTTTCCCGGCATCCGCGACAGGCCCGCGCGTCAACGCCGCATGCAGATCGACAGTTACGTCGACCGGATCGTCGACCGAGAACTCACCGACAACGCCATGTCGGTCCGTCGCCCGCGCGCGTTACGTGCTTGGTTGGCTGCCTACGGCGCCGCGACCGCGACCGATGCCGCGTACAGCCGCATCCTCGATGCCGCTACTGCCGGTGAGGACGACAAGCCAGCTAGGCAGACCGTGGACACCTACCGCGAGCACCTTCACCGCATCTTCGTCCTCGACCCGGTACCTGCCTGGACACCGGCGTTCGCGCCACTGCGGCGGTTGACCAAGACGCCCAAGCATCACCTGGTAGACCCAGCCATCGCCGCCAGTTTGGCGGAAGTGGACAAGGAGGCGCTGGTTCGTGGCGCAGGCACGCGTGTCGGTGCCTCGACGGGCACCTGGCTCGGAGCGCTTTTCGAATCCCTTGTCACCCAGTCGGTACGGGTCTACGCAACTGCTGCTGGAGCCGAGGTCGGACATCTCCGGTCGGCCGACACGAACCGGGAGGTGGACCTGATTGTCGAGAGCCGAGGGCACCGGGTGGTCGGGATCGAGGTCAAGCTCGCGGGAACGGTTACCGACCACGACGTCCGCCACTTGAACTGGCTCGGTGCCCAACTCGGCGACCGGCTCGCGGACAAGGCCGTGATCACCACCGGCCCTCACGCCTACCGTCGCCCTGACGGTGTCGCCGTCGTGCCACTGGCACTCCTTGGCCCTTGACCACGAACAGGGCGACTTGCCGAGCATGTGTCTGCATGCCTTCGAGGAGGCAACGGTTTCGCCGAGTTGCTCGGCGAAACGCGCGGCGCTGCGCGTCCGCGCGTCCCAGGCGACGGCCGACGGGTCGGTCCGGACCCTCGCGGTCCTCACGCGGCTTCCCGGTCCGGTACAGGCGCTCCTGCTGGGGACCGAGTTCTACGTCGCCGTCCCCTGGGCACACTGCCGCGCCAGCGGTACCCGACGGCGATCGGGATCGGGAGGACGAGCAGTGCGACCAGGTCACGCGGCGCCGTCCGCCGGCGAGCACCGTCCCGCCTTCAACCGCCGACACGACCCAGACGGTTAGATAGCCCGGACATTTCGGGCGCCAACTAACCGTCTGGGTCGTGTCGGCGGTTTGGGGTCGACCAGCACGCGACGGTCTGCTCGACCAGGTCACCGCGATCGTGGTCGAGCCAGGTGATCCGTCGGTCACGGGCGAACCACCGCTGCTGGCGTCGGGCGAACCGGCGGGTCGCCTCGATCGTGGCCGCCCGCGCCTGCTCCTCGGAGCACTCCCCGGCCAGGAACGACAGCACCTGCCGGTACCCCAGCGCACGAGCCGCGGTCGGCGCCGACGCCAGCCCGCTCGCCGCCAGCGCGCGCACCTCGTCGACGAATCCGGCGGCCCACATCGCGTCGACCCGAGCCGCGATCCGCTGGTCGAGCGCAGCCCGATCGATCCGGAGCCCGACGCGGACGCTGCGATAGACGTCGACCGGATCGGGCAGGCGCGCCACGAACGGACCGCCCGTCAGCTCGATCACCTCCAGCGCACGGACGATCCGCCGGCCGTTCGTCGGCAGGATCTGCGCGGCCGCGGCGGGGTCGGCCGCGACGAGTCGGGCGTGCATGGCCACCGCTCCCATCCGGTCGAGGTCGGCCGCCAGACGCGCGCGCACCGCCGGGTCCGTCCCCGGGAAGCGCAGGTCGTCGAGCACTGCCGCGACGTACAGCCCGCTGCCCCCGACGACGATCGCGACGGCACCACGGTCGTGGACGTCGCCGATCGCGGCCCGGGCCAGTTCCTGGAACTGCGCGACGGAGACCGCCTGGCCCGGCTCGTACACGTCGATCAGGTGGTGCGCGATCCCGCCGCGCTCGGCGTCGGTCGGCGTCGCGGTACCGATGTCCATGCCGGCGTACACCTGCATCGAGTCCGTCCCGACGATCTCCACCGCGCGGCCGGCGGCGACGAACTCGCGCGCGACCGCCACGGCGAGCGCGGACTTGCCGGAGCCGGTCGGACCGACGATCGCCAGGACCGGGTCCGGTGCGGCGCTCGACGTGGCGACGACCATCTCCTCAGGCCCGCAGCGTCGGCAGCCCCAGCAGCACCGGCACCGCGTCACGGCCGTGCGCGTCCGGCCCGTGCGCGTCCGGCCCGTGCGCGTCGTCGCCGACGGCGCGGTCACCGGCCCGGGTCCGCCGAACCGAGACGACCCGGTCTGCGATCAGGTGATGCGGTGCGGCGTAAGTGATCTCGGCCGAGACGACATCGCCCGCACGGGGTGCGCCGATCGCGTCGTCGACCGCGACGTGGACGAGCCGGTTGTCCGGACCCCTCCCCGAGACCCGATGCGTCGCCTCGTCCTTGCGACCCTCCCCCGCGGCGACGAGAACCTCGACGACCTGACCGACCCGTTCGCGGTTGTTCGCCCAGGCGATGTCGTCGACGGCGGCGACGAGGCGCTGGTAGCGCTCCTGCACCACCTCGTGCGGAACCTGATCGGGCATCGTCGCGGCCGGCGTGCCCGGTCGCGGTGAGTACTGGAACGTGAAGGCCCCCGCGAAGCGGGCCTGACGGACGACGGCCAAGGTCTGCTCGAAGTCCGAATCGGTCTCCCCGGGGAAGCCGACGATGATGTCGGTCGTGATCGCCGCGGCGGGGATCGCCGCCCGAACCCGATCGACGATGCCGAGGAACCGCTCGGCGCGGTACGACCGGCGCATCCGGGCCAGGACCGCGTCCGAGCCAGACTGCAGGGGCATGTGCAGCGAGGGCATGACGTTCGCCGTCGTCGCCATCGCGTCGATGACGTCGTCGGTGAAGTCGCGTGGGTGCGGGCTGGTGAAGCGCACCCGCTCGAGGCCCTCGATCGTGCCGCAGGACCGCAGGAGGTCGGCGAACGCACCCGCGTCGCCGAACTCCACGCCGTACGCTTTGACGTTCTGGCCCAGCAGTGTGATCTCGAGGACGCCCTCGGACACCAGTGCCGCCACCTCGGCGAGCACGTCACCGGGTCGACGGTCCTTCTCGCGTCCGCGCAGGGCCGGCACGATGCAGAACGTGCAGGTGTTGTTGCACCCCACGCTGATCGCGACCCACGCGGCGTACGCACTGTCCCGACGCGTCGGCAACGTCGACGGGAACGCCGTCAGCGCCTCGACGATCTCGACCTGCGCCTCGTCGGCGACCCGCGCCCGGTCGAGCAGGGCGGGCAACGACCCGATGTTGTGGGTGCCGAAGACGACGTCGACCCACGGGGCACGCTCGAGGATCCGCGACCGGTCCTTCTGCGCCATGCAGC
>CAYMNG010000059.1:0-15535 GCA_964391765.1 uncultured Bifidobacteriaceae bacterium
CACAGCCGCGCAGCTCTCGCCGCTTGACACGCTACGAGCCAGGGATATCTAGGCGCCGACGGCGAAAGGCGCAGCCGTGCCGCGGGAGCCGTGCCGCCAGACGCCGCCGGTGTTGAGGTCGGGTCCGGTTCGCCGGCCGCGGAACCGGATCGAAACTCAACACCGGCGCACTTCGCAGCAGTGCGCCCCATCGGTGAACGAACCTCAGACGCGCGCCTCTAGTCGACCTCGCCGCGCAGGGTGAGCAGCAGGCCGGGCAGTTCGTCCGCCGCGACGAGGACCTCCCTGGCCTTGGACCCCTCACTGGGCCCGACGATCCCGCGGGACTCCATGAGGTCCATCAGCCGGCCCGCCTTCGCGAAGCCGACGCGCAGCTTGCGCTGCAGCATCGACGTCGACCCGAACTGCGTCGTCACGACCTGCTCGACGGCGGCCAGCAGGAGGTCGAGGTCGTCGCCGATGTCGGACTCGACCTCGCGCCCGCTCTTCGGCGCGGCGGTGACCTCCTCGACGAACCGCGCCTGGGCATGGGCCGTGCAGTGGCCAACGACCGCCTTGATCTCCGCCTCCGAGACGAACGCGCCCTGGATGCGCATCGCCTTGCTCGCCCCCATCGGCAGGAACAGCCCGTCGCCCTGCCCGACGAGTTTCTCGGCCCCCGGCTGGTCCAAGATGACCCGGCTGTCGGCGAGGCTGGACGTGGCGAACGCCAGCCGGCTGGGCACGTTCGCCTTGATCAGGCCGGTGACGACGTCGACGCTGGGCCGCTGGGTCGCCAGGACGAGATGGATGCCGGCCGCGCGGGCCAGTTGGGTGATCCGCACGATCGCGTCCTCGACGTCCCGGGGCGCGACCATCATCAGGTCCGCGAGCTCGTCGACGATGACCAGCAGGTACGGGTACGGCTCGATGACGCGTTCACTGCCCGGCAGTGGCGTGACCTTGCCCGCGCGGACCGCCTTGTTGAACTGGTCGACGTGGCGGAACCCGAAGTGGGCGAGGTCGTCGTAGCGCCGGTCCATCTCCGTGACGACCCACTGCAGCGCGTCCGCGGCCTTCTTGGGGTTCGTGATGATCGGCGTGATCAGGTGCGGCACGCCCTCGTACGCGGACAACTCGACGCGCTTGGGGTCGACGAGGATCAGGCGGACCTCGTCCGGCGTGGACCGCATGAGCACGCTGGTGATCAGGGAGTTGATGCAACTGGACTTGCCGGCACCGGTCGCGCCCGCGACGAGCAGGTGCGGCATCTTCGCCAGGTTCGCCATCACGAACCCGCCCTCGACGTCCTTGCCGATCGCCGCCGCGAGCGGGTGGTGGTCGCCCGTCGCGACCGGGCTGCGCAGCACGTCGCCGAGCGCCACGAGCTCCCGGTCGGTGTTCGGGATCTCGACCCCGATCGCCTTCTTCCCGGGGATCGGGCTGAGGATGCGGACGTCGGCGCTGGCGACCGCGTAGGCGATGTTCTTGCTCAGCGCGGTCACCCGCTCGACCTTCACGCTGGGGCCGAGTTCGATCTCGTACCGCGTCACGGTCGGCCCGCGCTGGAACCCGGTGACCTCCGCGTCGATCGCGAACTGCTCGAGCACCTCGGTCAACGCCGCGACGACCCGTTCGTTGGACTTCGTCGCCGCCTTGTGCGTCGGGCCGGTCTTCAGGCCCTCCCGCGGCGGCAGGACGTAGTCGCCGGCGGGCAGTTCGAGCTGCCCGGGGGCACGCGGGGTCGAGACCCGCGTCCGGCGCGGCGCCGGCGCGGGCGCCGGCGCGGGCGCCAGCACGACCGTCTGGCTGCGGGCCGGGTGTCCGGTCGCGGTCGGCGGCATGACCCCCGTGAGCAGATACGCGGCCGGTCGCTCCACGTCGGTGATCACGACCGTCCGATGCTCGCCGTCGACTCCGCCGGCGGCACCCGGATCGACGTCGTCGGCGGCGTCGACGAGGAAGCCGAACCCCGGATGGTCGGCGTCGTCGTCGGCGGCGTCAGAGGCGTCGGCCCTGTCGTCGGCGTCAGCCGTGGTCGCCGACCGCGGCCGCCCACGCGGCCGAACCCGACCCAGCGTCCGAATCACTGCGCGCGCACCGCGACCGATCGTGCGGCCGGCGACGCGCGTCGCGCGCGACAGCCCGTCGCGGACGGTGCGCAGGGACGTCGCGGTCAGGACGAGCACGCCGAAGCCGGCGAGCAGCGCCAGGACGATTCCGGTCACCACCGGGCCCACCGCGGACGCCAGCGGCGCGGTGGCCAGCCAGCCGACGACACCGCCGCCGGCGGCCATGGCCTCGGCCCCGTCACTGGGCACGGCGGCCCCGACGACCAGGTGCCACAGGCCGATCGCGCCGACCACGACCGCGCCCCCACCGATCGCGAGTCGGCCGGTCGTCGCCGTGTCGTCCGGATGCCGAAGGACCCGCCAGGCCAGGGCAAGCACCACCAGCGGCGACAGCCAGGCCGCCGCGCCGAGCACGGCTGTCATGAGCGCGTCGGCCCAGGCGACGAACCAGCCGTCCACCCCGAACCAGATCCCGGCGGCCAGCATGGCCGCGGTCGCCACGAGGGTCAGGCCCAGACCGTCGCGCCGGTGCGTCGGGTCCAGGTCACGCGCGCTGCGCCCCACGGCCCGGGCGCCCGCGCCCAGGAGGTGCGCGATCCCCAGCCACGTCGCCCGCAGCACTCGGCCGATCCCCGCGAGCAGGCGAAGGACCGGCCCGGGCCGGGCCGGTGCGGACCGTGCCGATTGGCGTGGTGCCGATTGGCGTGGTGCCGATTGGCGTGGTGCCGACCGGCGTTGACCAGAACCCCGCCGGCTCGTCGGGCGCGCGGCGGTACGCGGGGAAGCCATGCGGTCGAGCGTAGCGCTCGAACCCCACTGGTCCCGGTAGTCACACGCCTCCCCGTTGCTCTCAGTGCGTCCGAGTGACCCTGGGCGGTGTCGACCACAGCGTCGGCCGGCCGAACAGGTAGCCCTGGGCCTGGTCGATACCCGCCTCGCGAACGGCGGCGAACTGCTCGGCCGACTCGATCCCCTCGGCCACCGACCTCGCCCCGATGGAGCGGATCAACTGCGCCGTCGCCGCGATCAGCGCACGCCGGCGCCGGTCGAGCGTCCCGGCGAGGAACTGCTGGTCGAGCTTGACGACGTCGACCGGGATCCAGTCCAGGTACGCGATCGAGGAGTAGCCGGAGCCGAAGTCGTCGACCGCGACCTGCACCCCCATCGCCTGCAGTTGCACGAGTTGGTCACGGATGCGCCGGGACTGCGGAACGATCGCCGACTCGGTGAGCTCGACGGTCACGCGCGCGGCCGACACCCAGTGCCGTTCCATGGCCGCGGCGACCGTCGCCGGGACGTCGGTCGACAACAACTGCGCCCCGGACACGTTGATGTGGACGCCCCGGCGACCGGGAACGGCGGCGACGCACCGGATCGCCTCGTCGATGATCCACGAGCCCAGGTCGGCGATGACGCCGGTCGCCTCGGCGACCGGGATGAACCGATCCGGTGGGACGGTCCCGTGCTCGGGATGCTCCCAGCGGGCCAACGCCTCGTCCGCCAGGTGCTCGCGGGTCTCCACGCGCACGATCGGCTGGAACGCGAGCCGGAACTCCCCAGCCTGCAGTCCTCGGCGGATGTCCTCGGCCCGCAGGTGGTCGGCGAGCAGCCGGCGACGGATGTCGGGCCGGAAGACCGTCAGCTGGCCACCCCCGGCCCGGACCGAGAACCGCAGCGCCACGTCGCAGTCCCGCAGGATCTCGTCGACCGTCAGCCCCGGCTCGAGGATCCGGACACCGGCACTGGCGGTCATCGGCGGCAGCCCCGCCTCCGCCGCCGCGACGCGCAGGATGCGCAGGCCGTGTTCGCCGGTCGCCGCGACGTTCGCGATCGCCACGTCGGTGATGACGAAGGCGAACTCGTCGGCGCCCAGGCGCGCCGGCAGCGCGACCCACGGCCCGAGCGCACGCAGTTGCGCCGCGATCGACACCAGCGCGACGTCACCGCGTTGGGTCCCGGCCGCGTCGTTGATCCGACCGAAGTCGTCGATGTCGACGACGTAGACCGCGGCCGGCGGATCACCGGGACGGCGCTCGCGCAGGTACTCCCCCAGACGTCGGCGGAACTCCCCGCGGTTCGACAGGCCGGTCAGTACGTCGCGGCGTACGACCGGGGTCTGCGACATCGACACCGCGCCGGTCGGTGCGTCGCCCGCCGGCCGCCACGTCGTCACGAGGTGGTCGGTCCCGACCGGCGTGATCCGATAGTCGAACTCGCCGACCCACCCGGTCGAGGCGGTGCCGGCAACGCGGACGTCGACCGGGACCAGCGCCTCGGCGGCCGCGCACAGGTGCGGATACAGCCCGCGGGCGCCGGACTCCGGCACCCACTCCCGGATGTCCGCGCCGGCCCAGGAGTCCGGTGTCCGGCCGGTCGGTGCGGCCGCGGCCTCGTTCACCAGGACCACCGTCATCGCCGTGACGACGTCACCGCGACGGGAGACGTCGAACAGCGCGTACGGCTCCGGCGCACTGTCCAGCGCCGCGGTCAGGAGATCGCGGGTCGCGAGGGCCTCCGTACGTGCGCGGTCGGCGACCGCTGCCTGGTCGCGCTCGGCCGAGACGTCCCGCAGCGTCACGACGACCTCGTCGACCCCGGTCGGGACGACACCGGCCTCGGCCACGACGCGCCGGCCGTCCGGTCGCTGAACGTCCACGAGCATCGCGCACGGCTCGGCGGCGTCGATCGCGGCGAGGAAACGTGGCAGTCGGTCGGCGACCCCGGACGGGAACACCTGCGTGTACCGGCGCCCGCGCAGGTCGGCCGTGGGGTGGCCGCGCCATTCGCGCGGGCCGATCAGCGAGTCGACGAACTCCAGGTCCACCGCCGAACCGTCGTCGGCGCGGACGACCCGGCACACGCCCGCGGAGAGCACCAGCGAGTCGAGGGCGCGACGCAGCAGGTCTGCCTGCGGGTCGGCGGGCGCCATGACCACGTTGTACCGCGCGCGGGCCGACGCCGCAACGGCGCGCGCTGCGGGGCGGTCCTGGACTACGCCTCGACGACGACCGGCACGATCATCGGGCGTCGGCGGTGGGTCGTGCTGACCCACTTGCCGGCCGTGCGCCGGACCCGCTGCTGCAGGTCGTGCGGGTCGTCGACGCCGTCGGCCAGCGCCACCTCGACGGCGCGCACGATCTGCTCACGCAGCGGCTCGAGCAGATCGTCGGCGTCCCCGAACCCGCGGGCGTGGATCTGCGGGCCGACGACGATCCGCTCCTCCACCACGTCGACCGCGAGGAAGATCGAGATGAACCCCTCCTCGCCGAGGACCCGGCGGTCCTTCAGCGCGGCCTCGGTGACGTCGCCGACCCCGGACCCGTCGACGTAGACGAAGCCGACCGGCAGTTGGCCGGCGACCGACAGCACCCCGGCGGCGAGGTCGAGGACGGTGCCGTCCTCGGCCAGGACGACCCGGTCGGCCGGCACGCCGACGCTCGTGGCGATCTGCGCGTTGGCCCGCAGGTGCCGCCATTCCCCGTGCACCGGAAGGACGTTGCGCGGCTTGACGACGTTGTAGACGTACCGCAGTTCACCGGCGGCCGCGTGGCCGGACACGTGCACGAGCGCATTGCCCTGGTGCACGACGTGCGCGCCGAGGCGGGCCAGGCCGTTGACGACGCGGTTCACCGCGTTCTCGTTGCCGGGGATCAGCGACGAGGCGAGCACGATGGTGTCGTCCGGGCCGACGCTGATCGCGTGGTCACGGTTGGCGATGCGCGACAGCACCGCCATCGGCTCGCCCTGGGATCCGGTGCAGACCAGGACCGTCTCGTCGTCGGCGAGCTGGGCCAGGTCGTCGACGGCCACCACGGTGCCACCGGGGATCCGCAGGTAGCCGAGGTCCCGGGCGATGCCCATGTTGCGCACCATGGACCGGCCGACGAACGCGACCTTGCGCCCGTGCAGCGCGGCCATGTCGATGATCTGCTGGACGCGGTGCACGTGGGAGGCGAAGGACGCGACGATGATCCGACCCTCGGCCCGCAGGAAGACCGCGTCGAGGACTGGCATGATGTCCCGCTCGCTCGTGACGAAGCCGGGGACCTCCGCGTTCGTGCTGTCGACGAGCAGGAGGTCGACGCCCTCGTCCCCCAGTCGGGCGAACCCGTTCAGGTCGGTGATCCGCCCGTCCAGCGGCACCTGGTCCATCTTGAAGTCACCGGTGTGCAGCACCAGGCCCGCCGGCGTGCGGATCGCCAGCGCCATCGCGTCCGGGATCGAGTGGTTGACGGCGAGGAACTCCAGCGCGAACGGACCGACGTCGACCCGTTCGCGGTCGACGACGACGGCCGTCCGCGGCTTGATGCGGTGCTCCCGCAACTTGGCTTCGACGAGGGCCAGCGTCAGTTTCGAGCCGAGGATCGGGATGTCCGCGCGGTGCCGGAGCAGATAGGGCAGCGCACCGATGTGGTCCTCGTGCCCGTGGGTCAGCACGACCGCCTCGACGGCGTCCAGGCGCTCCTCGATCGCCGAGAAGTCCGGCAGGATCAGGTCCACGCCGGGCTGGTCCTCCTCGGGGAACAGCACGCCGCAGTCGACGACGAGCAGCCGCCCGTCGAACTCGAACACGGTCATGTTCCGGCCGATCTCACCGAGTCCGCCGAGCGCGACGATGCGCAGCGTCCCGGCCGCGAGGGCCGGCGGGGCGACCCGCTTGGCGTGGATCATGCGCCGAAGCCCCGAACGGCGCCGAGGGCCAGGTCGGCGCGCAGGCGTTCGCGTTGTTCGTCCGTCGCGTCGACCAGCGGCAGGCGGACCGGACCGGCCGGCAGGCCCTGCATGGACAGTGCGGCCTTGGTCAAGATCACTCCCTGCGTGCGGAAGCACCCGGTGTAGACCGGCAGCAGGTCCGCGTTGATTCCGATCGCGTCCGCGGTTCGTCCGGCCCACAGTGCCTCGGCCATGTCCTTGAGCCGATCTCCCACCAGATGGCCGACCACGGAGATCATCCCGACCGCACCGATCGCGAGCAGCGGGAGGTTGAGCACGTCGTCGCCGGAGTACCACGCCAGGCCCGTGCTCCGGATCCCCCACTGGGCGAACTCCAGGTCGCCCTTGGCGTCCTTGTTCGCCACGATCCGGGGGTGCTCGGCGATGCGCATCATCGTGTCGAGGTCGATCCCGGTTCCGGTGCGCTTGGGGATGTCGTACGTGATCATCGGCAGGTCGGTCGCATCGGCCACGGCGTGGAAGTGCCGGACGAGACCCTCCTGCGGCGGCCGGTTGTAGTACGGCGTCACGGCCATCACGGCGTGCGCGCCGGCCCGGGCCGCCATCCGCGCGGCCGCGACGGAGTGCGCGGTGTCGTTCGTGCCGACCCCGGCGACGACCGTCGCCCGATCGCCGACGGCGGCGAGGACCGCCTCGAGGACGGCGATGTCCTCCTCGTCGGTCTTCGTCGCCGACTCCCCCGTCGTGCCGTTCACGACCAGGCCGTCGTGGCGAAGGTCGTCGACGAGGTACGCGGCCAGTCGGGCCGCCCCGTCGAGGTCGACGGCGCCGTCGGTGGTGAACGGCGTGACCATCGCGGTGAGGAGGGCGCCGAACGGCGCGGTGGGGGACGTCGGTCCGGTCATGACCTGAAGGCTACCGTCCACCCCGCGGTCGGGCTTCGCGCTCGCGGTCGCCGGCACCGCGGTCGCCGGCACCGCGCGCCGACCGACTATGGCGCGACGCGGCCGTTGCGCACGAACGCCTCGTGCGTCAACGGCATCAGTTCGGCCCAGGCGTCCTCGTAGCGCTCGGCGACCATCTCGATCTCCCGCTGCGGGTACGACGGGAAGTGCGCGCCCTCGGCCTTGCGGCGCAGGGACAGGAAGTTCATCAGCGAACGCGCGTTGAGCGTCACGTACGCGCTGGAGTAGATCGAGACCGGCAGCACCATCCGCGCGACCTCGCGAGCGACGCCGGCGGCCAGCATGTCCTGGTAGGCCACGTACGCCTGCGCGCACGCCTGTCGCATCGATCGGTCCACTAGGTCGACCTGCGCCGGGGTCCCGGCGACGAAGTCGTACGCCCCGGTCTTGCCGACCTGCACGAGGTTGCGCGCCGGGCCGGGGACGTAGAACACCGGCTCCAGCTCGCGGTAGCGGCCGGACTCCTCGTTGTAGCTCGCGATGCGATGGCGCATGTGCTCGCGCCACACGAAGATCGGCGCGCGGACGAAGAACGTCATCGAGTTGTGCTCGAACGGGCTGCCGTGCCGCTCGCGCATGAGGAAGTTGATCAGGCCGGCGGAGCGCTGCGGATCGGCGTCGAGGTCGTCGAGGGTCTGCTCGCCGGCGGTGGACACGCGGGCCGCGAAGACCACGTCGGCGTCGCTCGCCCCGGCGCGCACCAGTTCGACGGTCACGTCACTGCGGAACTCGATCTCGGCCGGCACCCCGGCAGCCTAGCCGCGGGCCTGGTCCAACCGCCGACACGTCACCCCCCAACCGCCGAGGCGACCTGAATGGTTACCGCACCGCCCGTTCTGTCCGTATTTGCCTGGTCCGTGCCAACCATTCAGGTCGTGTCGGCGGTTGGGGTGGCGGGTGCGCGACAATGCGTCGGTGTCCGTACCTGCTCCCGGCGTGGGGGTCCGCGCCGCGCGAAGTTCCGACGTCGACGCGATCGCCGACGCGCAGGTCCGCGCATGGCGCGACCGGTTCGCCGACCTGCTGCCCCGACCCGTGCTCGACGCCCTCGACCAGCGGGCCATCGCCGGGCAGTGGGCCACGGCCGTCCTCGAACCGCCGTCGTCGGCGCACCGGGTGCTCGTCGCGGTCGACGGCGCCGACGTCGTCGGCTTCGCCGCGATCGGTCCGAGCCCGGACCCCGACGCCGGTCCCGACGTGGCCGAGCTCGTCGCCCTCGAGGTCACTCCCGCCGCGCGACGGCGTGGGCACGGCTCACGTCTGGTCGCCGCGGCGATCGACGCCGCGCGTGCGACCGGAGCTGGCGACGTCGTGATCTGGTACGCGGTTGCCGACGAGGCGCGCCGGGCGTTCTTGGTGTCGGCCGGCTGGGGCCCGGACGGTGCGTTCCGTGACATCGCGGTCGGGCCGGACGGCCATGACCCCACCACGGTCGTGCGTGAGGTCCGGCTCGTCACCTCCCTGACATCACCGCCGGACTGACACCACCGCCGGACTGACACCACCGCCGGACTGACACCACCGCCGGACCACTGCCGGGCCGACGCAACCACGAAGCCGGCGCCGGGTCCGGCCGGGAGCACGCGGCGGGCGACTGCAGCGGGTCCCCCGCGCCCGCCGAGCCGACCGGACTGGCGTCCGGACACGTCAATGCTGGTCCGTCGAGGCCGCCGTGTCGCTCACCGACCCGTCCCCCGGCAAGGGGACGGCCCGGTTCGCCGGCTGCGCGAGGAGGCCGTCCTCGATCGCCGCCGCATACAGGTCCGTGCGCGTCCGCACGTCGCGACCCACCCGTTGGTACTTCGCCCGGACCCGATCGAGGTACTCCTTGGCGGTGTGGCCCGAGACACCCATCTGCCGCCCGACGGTCGCGACCTTCGACCCCGCGGCGTACAGCCGAAGCGCCTGCAGCTCGCGATCGCTGAGGACCGGCCGACGTCGGTCCGACGCGGTCAACGCGCCGGCGAGTTCGGCCGTCAGGTGCAGTTCGCCGCGATGAACCGCGTTGAGCGCGGCCACGAGGTGCTCGTACGACACGCTCTTGGGCACGTAGCCCAACGCGCCGGCCTCGATCGCCGCCGAGATCCGCACGTCGAGGGCGCTCATCAGCAGCACGGCGACCCCCGCGGCCACCAGTGCGGCGGTGCTCTCGGCACACGGCGCGGAATCGGGTCCGAGGTCGACGTCGAGCAGGCACACCGCTGGTCGGCACGCGATCGCGTCGGCGACGCTGCCGCCGCAGTACCCGACCGCGAACCCGTCGGGCGCGTTGCGTTCGAGCAGCGCGCGCAGGCCCTCGCGGATCAGTTCGTGGTCGTCGACGATCGCCACCGGCACCGGAACGTCGCCGCGGGCGCCGGTCACCGGCCGACCGCCGACCGCCACTGCCAGAGCATCGGCTGCCCGGCCGCATCGCCGGCACCGGCCGGGAAGCCCGCGAGCGGCAGGTCGACGGCCGCGGCGACGTTCGTCGACGGGACCCTCGCCGTCAGCCGAACCGCGATGCGGCCGTCCTCGGGTCCGATGCTCAGCGCGGCGGGCGTGTCCGGCGATGCCAGGGCGATCGCGCCGAGCAGTGTCAACCGCAGCATCGCCTGCTCCCCACCACTGAGATCCACACCGTCCGCGTCGACGTCGCAGGCCAGCGACACACCCGCCGCGCGCGCCGCGGCCGCGACGGTGATCGCCAGCGCCGGCAGTTGTCCACGTCCCGGGTCGGTGCGGATCACGGTGCGGATGAATCGCTCCTCTACCCCGGCGGCGTGCCGCACCACCGGATCGTCGGGGTCGGCCCGCCCGTCGGCGATCCGGCGCAGCAGTCTCCCGGCGTTCGACTGGCGCAGCGGGACGTATCGCTCCCGGAGCTGCCGGACACTCGCGTCGGCCGCGTCCAGGCCGATCTCCTCGTCCCGCACCGCGGCGCGGGCCGTCGCCACCGCCGTGACGTTGCGCCGGGTGCTGCGGCCGTAGATCGCGCCGCCGAGGAGGACGGCGGTCCCCGGGCTCACGGCCTCGGCCACGACGTCACCTTGGATCGCGAACCAGGCCGCGAGGACGACGGCCCAGGCCCAGCGCGGCCCGGCCGCGGCGACGACGAAGTACGCCATGACGACCGCGAAGGACGACCAGTCCGCCCACGGCGTGTCCGGCGGCAGTCCGGCCAGGTGCTGCAGCGCGTAGGCGGCGGTCGCGCCGAGGACGGTCACGCCGGTCACCCACCACGACACCCGCCTGCGGCCGGTCGCGACGACGAGCAGTGCGTAGACGCCGAGGATCACCGCGAGCGCGACCGCGTCCAGCGCCGGTCGCACGGCGGCGTCGATGCTCACGGCGAAACTCGCGAGCGTGAACACCGCGAACGCGGTCAGGGTCGCCGCGGCGAGTCCGACCTGCGCGGGCTGATACGGCGTCGGTGGCGCCGTCGCCGGCGGTGCCACCCACGTCAGTCGGACCGTCGTACCGGCACCGGGCTGGGCGTGCACGCTCGCTCGACCGCCGACCTCTCGCATCGGTTCGACGATCCCCCGGGCCAACCCGAACCGACCCGACCGCACGGCCGGATCGAAGCCGACCCCGTCGTCGTGGACGTCGACCGCGACCGCGAGCCCGGGACCTTCACCGCCGACGGCGACCCGGACGTCGCAGGTCGCGGCGGTCGAGTGCCGCAGCGTGTTCGCCAGCGCCTCCCGGACAGCCGCCCGGATCGCCAGATACGTCGCCGGCGGGACGGCGTCCAGGTCGTCGACCGCCAGCCGGACCTCGATCCCCGCGGCCCGAAGGTCGGTGACGACGTCGTGGAGATCGACGGTCAAGCGTTGTCGCACCGCACCGACATGACGCGGCTGACCGGCCTGGTCGGTGATCTCGGTCAATACCTCGGCCGCCTCGACGCAGCGCTCGACGACCCGCGGGCGCAGAGCCGGCGGCAGCCCGCCGCGTTCGAGCGCGGCGAGGGTGTTCAGGACCGTGGAGTGCAGGGCCCGCTCCCGCGCCCGTAGCGTCGCGGCCACCTCGTCGCGGACCCGCCGCTCGGCCTCGAGCCGACGCGTCGTCGCCCACGCCGAGTCGGCGCGGACCGCCTGGCCCAGCAGGCTCGTCCGAGCGGCGATGGTCGCGACGCCGACCGCGAACGTCAGGCCCAGGTGGACCAGGTCGGTCGACGCCGGGTCGACGACGGCGATCGCGGTCGCCTGCGCGACCAGGAGCACCACGAGCACGCCGACCGCGCCGGCCGAGCCGAGCAGGAGGCCGCCACCGGCGGCGGCCAGGATGACGACGTCGGCGACGCCCGCGGGGGTCCCCGTACCCGTCGCCGTGCCGGCGAGCACGAGAACCGCCGCCGCCGTCAGCGCGATCGCGTTCGCCGACCGCGCGATCCGGCGGACGGTGCCGCCGACCGCCCACCGCGCGACGAGCAGGCCGACCCAGGTGAGGACGACCACGCCCAGTGCGACCGCCCGCGCCGCGGTCGGTTGCCGCCACGGCCACAGCGCCGGGTCACCGACGATCCACACACCCTCCAGCACGAGCGCGACGGCGGCCGCGCCACGGACGACGACGTCGTGCGCGGACGTCGCCGGGGCCATGGTCGGTCGCCACCACGACGCCCGACGCCCCCGGTCCCCCACGGACGAAGCCTGGCACACCCACGCGACGCGGCCGGCGCGCGGCGAGATAGCGTCCGCGGCGTGACCGGGGCGCCGTCTCAGCGCGGTATCCAGGCGACCGCGCTGAGCATCGGACTGGCCACCGGCGCGTACGGACTGTCGTTCGGTGCGATCGCGGTCGCCAGCGGGCTGACCGCGTGGCAGGCCCAGACGCTGTCGGTCCTCATGTTCACCGGCGCGTCGCAGTTCGCGCTCGTCGGCGTGCTCGGGGCCGGCGGCGGGCTGATCGCGGCAGTGGCGACCGCGTGGTTGCTCGGTGCGCGCAACGGCCTGTACGCGCTGAGCCTGGCGCCGACGCTCCGGTTGCGCGGGTGGCGGCGTCTGCTCGGTGCGCACCTGACGATCGACGAGTCCACCGCGACCGCGCTCGCCCACCCCGGCGAACCGGCCACCGGCCGCCGGGCGTTCTGGAGCACGGGCCTGGCCGTGCTCGTCCTGTGGAACATCGGCACGGCGGTCGGCGCGATCGGCGCCGCGGCCCTCGACGATCCGGCCACGTTGGGCCTGGACGCCGCGATTCCGGCCGGCTTCGTCGCACTGCTGTGGCCACGCCTTGTCGACCGGACCGCCTGGGCGGTCGCGCTCGGCGGTGCCGTCGTCGCGCTGGCGCTCACGCCCGTCCTGCGTCCGGGTCTGCCGGTTCTCGCCGCCGGCCTCGTCGCCGTCGCCGCGACCAGACTCGTTCGGCGCGCGCCATGATCTGGGCGGCGGTCGTGCTCGGATCTGTGGGGTGCTACCTGGAGAAGTTCGCCGGCTACCTCCTGCCGGCCGGCCTGCTCGCCCATTCCGGCATCCGACGGCTGACCGCGTGGCTGCCGGTGGCCCTGCTCGCCGCGCTGGTGGCCGTCCAGACGTTCGCGGTCGGTCAGGACCTCGTCCTGGACGCGCGCGCCGCCGGGTTGATCGCCGCCGTCGTCGCGCTGGTTCTGCGCGCACCGTTCCTCGCGGTCGTCCTCGTCGCCGCGGTCACGGCGGCCGTCCTGCGCGCGGCGGGGGTCGCGCAGTGAGCGAACCGCGCAAGCCGATCTTCGGGTTCTTGTGGCGCACCTACGACGGTCCGGTGGACGAGGCCTACCGGCAGGAGCGCTTCGTGCGGGTCTGCAACCGCGGGCCGTGGCGGGTCCTCGGACTCGTCCTGCTCACGTTGGTGACCGTCGCCTGGCTGGGGGCGACGACGATGGCCGCGCTGGCCGACGGCGTGAGCGTCGCCTCGGTCGCCGGCACCGCCGTCGCGGCGACGATGCTCGTCCTGGTGTTGCGGGGCTGGGTCGTCGGGACGTACGTCAACGACGCCGGCGTGCGCATCGAGCGCACGTGGGGTCGTCGCCACGTGCCATGGACCGACGTCGACCGGATCGACGAGCGCGCGCAGTCCGTGCCGCTGCTCGGTGCCGTGCTACCCGTCCCCGGCCGCCGGTGCATCGTCCGGACCCGGTCCGGCTCGGCCGTGCCGACCCACGTGTACACCGCGTCGCCGGACCTGTGGCTGCGCCCGGAGGCGTACGACGCCGCTCGCCTGCGCCTGGATCGCTGGCGTGGCGAGTAGCCCGCCGTCGGGTCAGTCGGCGCGGTCGTGCAGGTCGATCGCGGTCCGCATCGCGGCCCGGGCCCGGCGGCGATCACGGGCGTCGTCGTAGCCGATCGCGAGCCGGTAGCGGGCCCGCCAGTCCTGAGGTGCGCGTTCGACGGCGGCGGCGTACTCCGCGAACCGCGCATCGGCCGCGTCGCGTTCGACCCGGCCCGCGGCCGTCCGGGGCAGGTCGTCGACCGGCAACCCGCCCTCGGCCCGCAGTTCGCGCGCCAGCCGCTGGGTCGCGAAGCCGAAGGACAGCTCACGCCACAGCACCCACGCGCCGAGCAGGGGCAGGACCAGCACGGCCAGCCCCAGCGCGATCGCCACGGGATCAGCGGAGTCGACGAGCAGGACCGCCCGCCAGGCGGCGAACCCGAGGTAGACGACCAGTGCGGTCGCCATCAGCCCGGCGACCAGCCGCTGCCTCACGCGTCGAGGAAGGTCGACAGTCCGATCGACAGCCCCGGATGGTCGACGATCCGACGGACGCCGAGCAGGACGCCGGGCATGAAGGACTCGCGGTCCATCGTGTCGTGGCGGATGGTGAGGGTCTCCCCCGGGCCGCCGAAGATGACCTCCTGGTGGGCGACCAGGCCACGGGCGCGCACCGAGTGGATGCGTACGCCCTCGACGTTCGCCCCGCGCGCGCCGGCGAGCTCCTGCGTCGTCGCGTCCGGCATCGGCCCCATCCCGGCCCGGGCCTGCGCGATCAACTCCGCCGTCCGGATCGCGGTCCCCGAGGGGGCGTCGACCTTGCTCGGATGGTGCTCCTCGACGATCTCCGCCGACTCGAAGTACCGGGCCGCCGTCGCGGCCAGGCGCATCATGAGCACCGCAGCGATGCTGAAGTTCGGCGCGACGAGCACGCCCACCTCGGGTCGATCCGCGCACCACTGCCGGACCTGCGCCAGCCGGTCCTCGGTGAAGCCGGTCGTTCCGACGACGCAGTGGATGCCGTTGCCGATGCAGCTGCGCAGCGTGCGCATCACCGCGTCGGGAGTCGTGAAGTCCACGACGACCTGGGCGCCGGCCTCGGCCAGTGCCGTCGGCGGGATCCCCAGGTCGATCGCCGCGACGAGCTGCAGATCGTCGGCCGTTCGTACCGCGTCGACCGCCGCCTGTCCCATGCGGCCCTTCGCTCCGACGACGGCGACCTTGATCACGACGCGACCTCCTGGTCGATGGTGGCGGGGAACCCGGCGAACGAGGTGCCCGGGTCGAACGGGCCGATCACGGCCAGGGTCGCCGGCCGACCCAGGAGGTCCTCGGCGACGTCGTGGACGGCGGCGGCGTCGACCGCGTCCACGCGGTCGAGCAGTTCGTTGACCGCGAGCAGCCGCTCGTCGTGCAGTTCCGCCTTGGCGATGCGGGTCATCCGCGCGCCGGTGTCCTCCTGCCCCAGCACCGTCGCGCCGCGGACCTGGCCCTTGCTCCGCTCGATCTCCTCGGCGGGCAGTCCCGCGGACGCGACCGTCGCCAGTTCGGCGCGGCAGACGTCGAGCACCGTGTCGATCTTGCTCGGCTGGCAGCCGACGTAGACGGCGAACGTCCCGTCGTCGGCGAAGCCCTGCGCGTACGAGTACACCGAGTACGCCAGACCCCGCT
>CAYMNG010000060.1:0-15502 GCA_964391765.1 uncultured Bifidobacteriaceae bacterium
CCCTAGAAGAGACGAAATCCCCTGCATAGCAAGGGGTATCGCTGGAGCGGGTGACGGGAATCGAACCCGCACTGTCAGCTTGGGAAGGTCCGCCTAGGGAGTTGCTAGGTCGGGCGAGTCGGCGCTGGTTTGGTGACCGTGCCGGCATCTGCCGCGGTAGGCGTCGGCGAGTCGCTGTTTCAGCGCGTGGGTGCGTTCGTGGAATGCGACGGGATCGGCGATGTTGGCTTCGGGGTTGCGGATGTAGGCCTGCCACAGTCCCCACCAGGCGGTCATCTCTTCGGTGATGTCGGAGTGCTGCCACCAGCAGTGGTAGGGGAACTGCTCGGTGGTGAAGGCCCAGTGGGGGACGGCCCAGGCGAGGAAGTCGCAGAGCGCCTCGAAGGTCTCCTCGTACTCGTCGTCGGTCATGCCGCGCCAGTTGACGGGTCCGCCGGGTCGCCTGGGATCGCCTTCGCCGGGACGGGGAACGCCGTCTGGGGTCGTCCGCCGGCGGTCTTGCTGATCGTGCTGCCCGAGCTGGAAGGAAGTGGCCCTCTGCTGGACACCTGATTCGGTCATCGGCGTGCCCCGTCCTGCTCAGGCAGGGGCGCAGCGCCGCGGCCGAGGTGCCAGGCGCCGCAGGTGCGGCAGCGGTAGGCACGCCGGTGGCCGTCGCGGCAGCCGCGCATGGTGTCGGCGGCGGAGCGGTAGCCGTGCTTGCCGGACGGGCACCTCATGACATGCACCGGCATCGGGTCATGGCGTGTCCGTGAGGGTCGCGAGCAGCTGGGCCTCGACCTGGCGCTGCTGTCGGGTGATGCGGTCACCCTCGGGGCGCGCAGTCCACGGCCGCATGCGCAGGGGGATGGGATTCGCCTGCGAGAGCAGCATGACGGCGGAGCCGAAGGGGATGGAGCGGATCGCGTCGGGGGGAAGGATCGGGACCTTGCGCAGCGATGTGGAGGTGGTGGCCTTGGTGTCGATCGCAAGCGCGTGGGAGGAGTGGCTGGTGGTGGCGTACCAGTCGTCCCGCTCCCCGATCAGTGCCGAGAGGTCGCGGCAGTCGTCGGCGTCGTCGGCGCCGCCGAGGATGAGCTTGACCTGCGAGGCGGAGAACACCGTGGACGCGTCTTCGGGGCCGTAGCGGGAGCGGACCTGGGCGAGGGTCTGGAAGATCGGGATGACGGTGAGGTTCTGCCCGCGCCCGTCGGCCAGCAGGCTGGGCAGGGAGGGGATGGAGGCGACGTTGGCGCATTCGTCGAGCAGGAACAGCACGGGTGGGTCCATCCGTCCGCCGGGGGAGCGGGCGGCGGTGATGCGGGCGGTGTAGGCGATGTCCTCGATGAGCGCGGACACCAGGCCCGCGGAGGCGGCGGCGCCGCGGTCGGTCGCCAGGCAGTAGAGGGTGCCGTCGTCGGCGAGGAGCTGCTCGGCAGTGATCGCGGGCCGTGCCCGGGTGGGGGTGAGGGCGGCGCGGACGGTCGGAAGGGCGAGGGGGGCGATCGCGGCGGCGATGACGCTCATCATCGAGCCAACGAAGCGGCTGTCCGAGTTGAGCGCGAGGGCGCGGAGCCGGTCGTCCCACGTCGCGCATGCGGCAGGGTGGGTCTGCAGGATGCCCAGGGGTGTCTCGAGGGAGTGCGGGGACTGCAACCACCGGTAGGCGTCCTCGATGCTGGCGCCGTCGAGGGCGGCGGCGTGCAGCACGGTCTCCAGGACGGTCTTGCAGTGGACGCGCCAGACCCGGTTCTCGCTGCTGTCGGAGATGCCGGTGTTCGCGGCGAGGGCCTCGGCTCGGGTCGCAGCGCGCATCGGGTCCGCGCATCCGGCAATCGGATCCCACGCGACCAGGTGCGCGAACGCGTCGCCGAGCATGCCCTGGGGGTCGAACACCCCGACCGGCCCATGCTCGGCGCGGCAGGTGATGGTGGCCTTGAGGTTGTCGGGCTTGGTGGAGGTGGTGATCACGGCGCCGGGGGCGTCGAGGATCGCGTTGATCGCGACGTGCAGGCCCTTGCCGGATCCGGGGGGACCGATGATCAGGATGCTGCGTTCCACCGACGCCCACACCGGCTCACCGTGCGCGGTGCCCAACAGGTAGCCGACATCGGACACGGACGGCTTGTCCAGGCTCGGTCGGAGAGTTGGGGCCTGGGCGAGGATGGCCTTGGCGGAGGCGATGCGGCGGACGGCGTCTCGGGTCGCCCAGCCGGGCCGGGCGTCGAAGTCGACCGCGCGCCGCGCGGGTGCCACGGCCCGATAACGGCGCCAGCGCAGCACCCGACGAACAAGCAGCAGCGCGAGCACGGCCGTGATCGCGATGACGGCGCCATGGACGAGGGGTGGGACACCCGTGACGTACGGCGTTCCCTGCAGGAGTCCGACGGCGCGCGAAGCGGCGAACGACGGCAGCGGATGACCGGTGACGACGGCGAGAAGAAGTCCAGTGCCGTGCACGGTTGCGAGCAGGACGGCGATGACAGCGCCGGCGATGACGACGGCCTTCTCGATCGCGAACGCCCCCGTCCCGGGCGCCTTGCCGCCGCTGGTCACAGTGCCTCCTGCGTCGTCGGCGTGCTGGTGGTGGTGCGCATGCCTGCGGTGGTGTCCCACCAGGCGAGCTCGGTCGGGTGCAGGTCCACGGCGACGCGGTAGGAGCGGGTGCCGTGGGTGGTCTGGAGCTTGACCAGGAACTCCCCGCGCGAGGCATTCGCAATGACGTCGGCCTCGGCGGAGGTGAGGTCGAGGGCGGTGATGGTGGCGGGCAGTTCCTTGGCGGGCTGGTGGCCGATGACCTTGGTGCCGGCCAGCGCGAGGAGGGACTCGGCCTTGTTGCGTTCCGCGCTGCCGGCGTCGCCGACGTTGAGGGTGTCACGCAGGTTGTGCAGGACCAGGACGTTGGACAGTCCCCAGGAGCGGGCGAGCCGGAACTGCTGCTGGAGCCGGTCGATGGCGCCGTGCGCGTGGGCGAGGACGCGCCACGCCTCGTCGTACACGGCGAACCGCTGCCCGTTGCCCGGGGTGGCGAGGGCGGCTTCCATCCAGGCGGAGGCGCAGGTGAACGCGATCGACAGGTTCGCGTTGTCGTTGTACAGGTCGGACAGGTCGATGGCGACGATCGGGGCGGTGGAGTCGAACCTATTCGTGGACGGTCCGTCGAACAGGTCTTTGGCGACGGTGGACAGGAGCCCGTCGAACGCCCATCGCGCCGCGTCGCCGGCGTCGAGGACCTCGTCGACGGTGCGGGAGATCCCGGCCGCGAGCACTGGGTCGGGGGCGCGCAGGGCGGATGCGACGTCGGACAGGATCGGTGATCCACCGGACGCTTGAAGGGCCTGTTCGAGGGCGAGGGCGACGGCGGTGCGCTCGGCGACGTGCAGGGACCGTTCGAGGCGGATCTCGATCAGGCCCTCGAGCAGGCGCAGCTGCGCGGACTTCGCGAGCACGACGGGGTCGATGGGGTTGCCCTCGGCGTCGACGCGGGCAGCGCGCAGGGCGTCGGAGACGTCGAGGGGGTTGAGGCGGTTGCCGCGGCCGGGGCCGATGGAGATGGCGGCGCCGCCGTAGGCGCGGGCGAATCGGGCCCAGTCGGCCTTGGCGTCGACGGCGGCGACCTTGAATCCCAGCGGGATGGACCGCAGGGTAAGGGCGCAGGTGGTGTTGGTTTTGCCGGATCCGATTTCCCCGGCGACGAGGATGTTCGGGTTGGTGATCAGGCCGTCGCGATAGAGCTCGAACGGGGAGTAGCAGAACGGGGCGCCGGTGCCCATGTTCGTCCCGAGGAATGTTCCCTTGTGGGTGAGGGGGGCCTGGGCGAGGAAGGGGTAGGCGACGGCGGCGGTCGCGGTCGACACCCGCAGTCCGGGTAGCGCGAACCGGGTGCGGTCCCGGCCCTGCCGCGGGCGGCCTGACGCGCGTGCGGTCGGTGTCATCCAGGTCGCGTCGACCGCGTCCGGCGCGGCGACTGTGGTCGTGGTGCGTCGTCTCATGAGGTCACCACCGGGATCCCCAGCGGCAGGGCGGCGGCAGTGAACGCCTGCAGCTGCTGCCCGTACACCCGGCGCAGGTCCAGCCCCGCCTGCGTCGCGGCGGCGTGCATGGTGGTGATCGCGGCATCGAGGTCATCGAGCGAGCCTGCGGACACGGTGACCATGCCGAGCAGGCCGACCTCGCCGTGGCCGGCGAGGAGCTCGCCCTCCCTGACCAGGACGTCGTCGAGTTCCTTGCCGTCGGCGAGGGTCTCGACGCGACCGAGCTTGTCCTTCAGCCAGGAGCTCTGGATGATTTCGGAGTGCTTGGCGCGGATCGCCGACTCCGACTGGGCGCGGGTGTACGGCTTGTAGAACAGGGACAGGGTCCGCTGCACGCCGGGCGGGAACACGATCGGCCACAACACGTCTGCGGGGACGTGGGAGGTGGGCCATTCGGCGACCCACAGCACCGCGTGGAATGACCCGTCTGTGCGCAGGTGGTCCCACTCCTCCCGTCCCCCCGACGGTCCCGCGCTAGCGAGGTCGACGCCACCTGGGGGCAGGTGGAGGACGGCGGCTGGGTCGTAGCCGGTGCGGATCACCTCCGCGATCCGACGTGGCCCGAGTTCGTCGATGACGTCCAGTCCCGCGGCCGGCAGCAGCCGTGCGAGCAGGGTGTACTCCTGCCGCCACGTCGCGATCAGCCCGGTGATGCTGCCACCGGCGGCCTTCACCCGCGACGCCGCAGCGGCCCGGTCGATCGTGATCGCCAGGAACGACTGGTGTCGGTCGGCGCCGCCGCGCAGGTGCCCGGTCAGATCCCGGTACGTGTCCGCGAGCGTCGACTGATCCTCCGCGGTGGTGAGGTGGGTGTCGGTGTAGGCGGCCAGAGCGCTGCCGTCATCGGGAATCGACCGCTCCAGCAGCTGCACCTGCCGGACGGCGCCTGTGCGAGTGGCGGCGGCCAGGACGCGCCCCCACCCGTTGACGCGGGCGTTGCGGTCGACGGGGTCGCGCAGCAGGAACTCCGGCGACGTCACCTCGATGATCCCGGTCAGAGTCCCGGCGTGCGGGTGGTACAGGTAGCCGACGCCGTCGAACTCGTGCACCTGGATGCTGGACGGCCGGCCCGGCAAGAGCCCCACCCCGCGGTCGAGGCGGGGTTCGCGGATGGTGCCGGCCTTGATCGGGCGGGACATGGTCGTGTGGCCGCGGCGGGCGCGGGCCGCGTGCGAGATCCGGCCGGCGAGCCACAGGTAGGCGGGCCGGTCCTGGACCGTCGCCACCGCGAGCAGGACGAGGACTCCGCTGATGCCCAGGACGGCGCCGCGGGACAGTGACGGGAAGGCCCCGGTGAACGTCACGAGCAGGAGCAGCAGCCCCGCCGCGGACAGCAGCGCGATCTGCCCGCCCCGCAGGCCCATGACGATCCCGGCTCGCGGCCGGCGGGGAAAGGCGGTGGTGACATCGGGATCGGTAACCGATGTGGTCGGCATGGGGCGCTCCTTCTCGTGCGGTGACGGCGGGTCCGGTGGTGCGGGATGTGTCGGGTTGGGTGGTTAGGTCTCGCGGCGCGGATCGACGCGCGGCGTAGCCTCAGGTGGTGACCCGGCATCGCTACCGCCGCGGGACGTGGTCAATGAGTCCGCCGCTCCGGTGACCTTCGACTTCGCATCCGTCACGGACTTCTTCGCGACCTCGGTGCCGACGACGACAGCTGCCCCGACTCCGGCCGTCGCCGCACCGGCCGCAGCAGCCGTGGTCGCGGTTCCGGCGGAACCCGCCGCGCTACCAGCACCAGACGCGGCCGCACTGCCCGCGTTCGCCGACCCGGTCGTGGCGGCGGTCCCGGATGCTGGCGTCGCTGCGACGGTCCCGGTCACCGGCGACGAAGAGGCGGCCGATGTCGGGGGTGAGGTCACGGGTGCGCCCTGGGCGCGGTCGGCCGCGGACGGCTCATGCGGCGCCGGACCAGCTGACCCTGCCGCGGAACCGCCTGCCGGTCCCGTGGCCTGCTGGCCGGGAGCAGTGAAGGCGGCCTTGGACTTGCCGACCACGGAGCGGACGCCGTTGACGCCGGCGCGACCCATCTGCGTGCCGTAGTACGCCGACCCCAGCGCCCGGGTCGGGCTGCCAGACGGCACGGCCGGGCGGACGGCGACCGACCCCATGAACGAGAACAGGCCGTACGCGAGCAGCGGCGACAGCAACGCCCCAAGGCCGAGGATGAGCCCGGCGCCGGCGTTCGCGAACGACTGCGCGAGCCCGGCGTGCGCGGAGTTCGCGAACAGAGACACCGACAGGGCCAGCAGGATCGCGATCGGCACCTTCGCGAACAGGACCGCGAACATGCCGGTGGCCCACTTGGTGAACCAGACCCGGGTCGGGGCCATCACCAGGCCCGCGAACGCGAACGGCGACAGCACGTACAGCACGACCGCGGCGGCCATGCAGAACAGCAGGACAAAGAACACCGTCGTCAGGCCGAACAGCAGCATCGCGGCGATGATCGGCGCCATCAGCCCCAACCCCTCATACAGGGCGTTGCTGCCGACCCCGGCAAGCAGCCGGATCGACGCCGCCAGGTCCGGGGTCGCCGACACCACGATCGCCTCCGCCAGGGAGGTGAACAGCGCGGTCGCGGCGGGCAGCACGACGGTCATCGCCTGCGGGCCGATCAGCGCCAAAGCGATACCGGGCAGCGCCGCGAGAAGGTACCGGTTGGACTGGGCGAGCATCGACCGGACGGCAGCGATGACGAGCAGGATCGTCGCAAGCGACGCCGACAGGCCCGTGGTGATCCGCCAGATGTTCGCCACCGCAGCCTGCTGCAGGTCCACGGAGGTGACAGCGAACAGCGAGGAGTACATGCCGGTCGCGACCTGCGCGAGCGCGTCGGCGAGCAGCGCCATCAGGGTGCGCAGCACCATGCCCAGCGGGTCCACCGCCGAGAACAGGCCGTGGAAGACCCCATCGAGGAGCGTGTCCATGAGCGGAAGGGGAGTCGTGGTGGGGTCAGGCCGCGTTCGCGGCCCAGCCCTGGACGATGGTCACGATGCTCGGCGCACCGACGCAGACGATCGCGGCGAACACGGCGGCGAACATGCCGCCCATCCACCGGGACGCGTTCTGCGGGCTCAACCCCTTGGCACCCATGTAGCCGAACGCGCACACGATCAGCACGATCGTCGCCAGCGCCGTCCCGTACACCTGCACGGACTTCGCGAGCTCGGACAGGAAATTCTGGTACGGCATCGTTATAGCCGCCACCGCGGTCGAGATGGGCATTACTTCGGCTCCGATCAGCAGATACAGAGGAGCGTTTCCCCTCCTATCTGCGACAACGCCGTTCACCGACCCGGTTCCTCGCAAGTTGACGAGATTACGCACGAATCACGCGACCGAACCCGGTCAGGTACGCCTCATCCCAACTGCCGCCGAGCAGTCGAGTCCGGATGCCCGCCTCGGGGTTCGCGGCCTCCGCGATCGTGATCTGCGAGCCGTTCACGGCCGTCACAAGGGCGACATGATGCTCCGACCCGCCGAACCAGAACACCAAGTCCCCCGGCTGGACCATGCTGCGCGGAATGTCGTGCGTCTGTGCGCGCTGCGTGTAGGAGTAGTCGACCATGCTGACGCCGGCCTGTCGCCACGCGTACGACGTGAGGCCGGAGCAATCGAAGTCGACAGGGCCGTTACCCTCCGCGACATAGCGTCCGCCGCGCCCGACAGCGGTCAACGCTGCTGCCACAGCTACGGCCGCTTGACCATCCGGCGCGGGGATCGTGGCCGGGTCCACCAGCACCGCCCCGACTACGACAGGTTGCGGACAAGCTTCTGGATTCACGGTCGTCGAGTTCGCGCACGGCGTCGATATCGAGGTTGCGGTCACCGCTGCGCCAGCCACCGCCAGCGATGCCACACAGCCCGTCGGAAGCAGGAGAACGCTGAGCCCGATCAGGCTCAGCGCGACGTTTCGCTTCATACCTGGTTGACGGCGCTCGCCCGGCCGGTACCTCGCATGAGTCGCACGTACCTATGCATCCAAAATGCGTAGGTACGTGCGGTTGCCGCGGGGGAGGCGTCCTAAAGGTTCGCGAGCTTGCCGACGGAGTTGCGAAGGGCGTCTTCGCCGGCTCGGACGTAGTGATTGAGCACCGTGGTGAGTCTGTCTCCCAGGTACTGGGCAACCACTTCCCATGGTTCGCCGAGTTCCTCGTGGAACCACTTGGTAGCGGCGTGGTGGCGCAGGTTGCGGTAGACGATGGTCTTGGGCCAGGCGTTCTTGGGGTCGTTCTCTTCGACCCAATCCCGGACGCGGTGCCAGCGTTCGTTGTGTAGCTCCGGTTTCACCGGCAGGCCGGTCGCGGTGTCGACGAAGATCCAGAGTTCTTCCTCGGGCGCGACGGGATAGTTCCACCAGGCAATGTTCTTGTCCCGCTCCCTGGCTGCCAGCGATGCCCGTCGCTGGCGCTCGACTTCCTGCGCGTTCACGACCTGTTGCAGCGAAGCGCGGCCCGGCAGGCCGAGCAACTCCTTGACGCGAGGCAGCAGTTCGTCGTCGAGAAGCGACTTCGGCAGCGGCACTTCGTGGAGGGTGTGGTTCTTCACTGGACCTCGGAAGCCGGCTTGACGCCGAGGCGTGATCCATGCGCCGTTGACATGGAGGTATCCGCGGTCAAAGAACACGTCGATCACACGGAGTGCGTTCTGCTCACCGAGGCGCAGACCTCCGAAGCCAGCGACCCGGATCTTCGTGCCGAGCAATGGGAGGCGCGTCATCATCGGGTCGGTGCCGCCAGCACCGCACAGTCGGTCGGCGGCATCAGCCATTGCTCGCACCTGCCGCGTTTCAGGGCGCAGGCGCGGATCGACGTAGTGCGCGGTCGCTCCATGGAGCACGTTGGCTTTGGCGATCTCCAGCCCGTCGAGCGGGTCGAGACTGCGGTCGAGCCAGCCCATGCGCCACGCGAGTTTGCGCATTGCGGCGAGTTGCCCGCGTAGATCCTCGCGACCGCGGTTGGAGAAGATCGTCTTCTCACCCTTCTCCATCACCTTGCGACTGTGCTCGACCCGCCACTTCGTGACCGGCACGTCCCCAATGGTCGGGAGGATGTGCGCGTTCAGTCGGGACTCGCGCTGCTCCATGGTGCGGGGCTGCTTGCCGCGCTCGCGGCTGTCTCGAAGGTATTCCTGGCCCAGAAGCCGGATGGTGCGGGCGGCGCGCACGTCGGCTCGTGCCGGTGCGTCAGCCTCGGTGTCCAGTGCAGCTTCTGCCTGGGCGAAGATCTTGCGGGCCTCCTCCTCGGAGTTGGCTCGGCGCAGCACCCGCCTCCACGGCTCGCCCTCGTGGCCGGGCGCTCGGAGCATCACTTGGTACTTGGTCCCTCCGTCCCCGGGGGCGTACAGGCGCACCCGCCACGGGCGCGCGGTCCCGCCGAGAGTGCGAGGCTTGCCTTGGGCCAGCAGAGTGGGCTTCTTGCGGGGCGGCATTGATGTCCCTCCTAGGCTGGATCCGCGGGAGTCGGGTCGGCCCCCGGAAGACGCCCTTTGTGTATCACTCACGTGTATCAAATCGAGAACGATGATACAGGTGCCACTCACTTGGAGTCATGGCCATGTCAAACCGCCTCGCCAACTCGACCAGTCCGTACCTCCTGCAACACGCTGATAATCCGGTCGATTGGTGGGAGTGGGGTCCCGAAGCATTCGCCGAGGCGAAACGCCGTGATACACCAATCTTCTTGTCCATCGGATACAGCGCATGTCACTGGTGCCACGTCATGGCGCACGAGTCGTTCGAGGATCCCATCACCGCCGCTGACCTCAACGCCGGGTTCGTGGCGATCAAGGTCGACCGGGAGGAACGTCCGGACGTCGACTCCGTCTACATGCAGGCGACGGTCGCGCTGACCGGACACGGTGGCTGGCCGATGACGGTCTTCGTCGACCACGAAGGACGGCCGTTCTTCGCCGGCACCTACTTCCCGCCGCAGGCCCGACACGGCCTGCCGTCGTTCCGACAACTGCTCGCCGCCATCGGCGACGCCTGGCGTGATCGGCGCGGGGAGGTCGCGGCGGCCGGTTCGCGGATCGCGTCCGCGCTCGCCGACCAGCGTCCGGTCCGACCGGGCGCGGCGCCGCCGGATCGAGACGATCTGGACGCGGCCGTCGCTGCGCTGGCCCGCGACGTCGACGCGCGACACGGCGGCTTCGGAGGCGCGCCGAAGTTCCCGCCGTCGATGGTGCTGGAGTTCTTGCTGCGGCACTTCGCCCTCACCGGAGACGACCACGCCCTGCGCCTGGCCGAGCCGACGTTGGTCGCGATGGCCCGCGGGGGGATGTACGACCAACTCGGCGGCGGCTTCGCGCGATACAGCGTCGACGCCGAATGGATCGTCCCGCACTTCGAGAAGATGCTGTACGACAACGCGTTGCTGCTGCGCGTGTACGCGCACTGGTGGCGGGCGACGCGATCGGAGCTCGCCGAGCGGGTCGTGCGTGACACGGTCGGCTTCCTGCTTCGAGAGATGCGCACGCCGGAGGGCGCGTTCGCCGCCGCCCTCGACGCCGACAGCGACGGCCGCGAGGGTGCGTTCTACGCCTGGTCGCGCGACCAGGTCACCGACGTGCTCGGGCCGGTCGATGGACCGTGGGCCGCGGACCTGCTCGCGGTCACCGCGGACGGGACGTTCGAACACGGGTGGTCCACTCTCCAACTGCGTTCCGAGCCCACGGACGCACTGCGGTGGTCGCGAGCCCGACGGCGCCTGCTCGCCGCGCGCGACGCCCGGTCACGGCCGGCCCGCGACGACAAGGTCGTGGCCGCGTGGAACGGACTGGCGGTCGCCGCGCTCGCCGACGCCGGGACGATCTTCGGCGAGCCGGACTGGATCGATGCGGCCGCGGCGGCGGCCGATCTGCTCGTCGCCGTCCACCTGGACGAGACCGGGCGGTTGGTGCGGACCTCCCGCGCCGGCCGCGCCGGCTCGACCGTCGGCGTCCTCGCCGACTACGGCGACGTCGCCGAGGGCCTCCAGTCGCTGTTCCAGGCGACCGGTTCGGGGGAGTGGCTCGTCCTCGCCGGCATCGTGATCGACGCGGGCATCGCGCACTTCGGTGACGGATCGGGCGGGTTCTTCGACACCGCCGACGACGCCCCGGCGCTCGTGAGTCGACCACGGGAGACGGGCGACCAGGCCGAGCCCGCGGGCTGGAGCGCGCTCGCGGGCGCGTGCCTGACCCAATCGGCGCTGACCGGAGCGCCGCAGTATCGGCTGGTCGCCGAACGTTCCTTGGCGCAGGCGACACCGCTCGCCCATCGCGCGCCGCGCGCGGCCGGCTGGGCGCTGGCGGTGGCGACCGCACTCGCGGCGGGTCCGCTCGAGGTCGCGCTGGTGCTGCCTGGGCCGGTGTCCGCGGACGAGAACGCCGCCTGGCGCGACGTACTCGCGCGCGCGACGTCCCCCGGCCTGGTCGCGTGCGTCGGGACGGCCGGACCGTCGGCGGCCGACGCCGACAACGCAGAGGCCGACGTGCTCCCGCCGCTGTTGCGCGACCGCCCCGCGCGCGGCGGGCGGCCGACGGCGTACGTCTGCCGCGGCTTGGTGTGTGCCGCTCCGACGACCGACCTGGCCGAGTTCGCCGAGTTGATCGGCGCCTCGCAGTCCGCGGTCGGGGAGTAGCGTGACCGTCGTCGACACGATCCGGGAGCGCGGGTGAGACTTTCCGACCTGCTGTACGGCGTCTACGCGCGCCGACTGGCCGCGCAGATCCCGCCGGAGCGGGTGCCCCGGCACGTCGGGGTCATCCTCGACGGTAATCGTCGGTGGGCCAGCGAGCAGGGCGCGTCGTCGTCCGCCGGGCATCGGGCCGGTGCGGCGAAGATCGTCGAGTTCCTCGGCTGGTGCGACGAGGCCGGCGTCGACGTCGTCACCTTGTGGCTGCTGTCCACGGACAACCTGTCTCGACCGGCCGCCGAGCTCGACGCGCTGATGGGCATCATCGAGGAGACCGTCGCCGGCCTCGTGGAGCAGAACCGGTGGCGGGTCAACCCGGTCGGGGCGCTCGACCTCCTGCCGGCGCACACCGCGCGCCTGCTGAAGGAGGCCCAGGAGTCCACGTCCACCATCGAGGGGTCGCTGGTCAACGTCGCGGTCGGCTACGGCGGTCGACGCGAGGTCGCCGACGCCGTGCGCTCACTGCTCGCCGAGGCGGCCGCCGAGGGCAAGTCGCTGGACGAGTTGGCCAGCGTCGTCGAGCCCGAGCACATCTCCCGGCACCTGTACACCAAGGGCCAACCCGACCCGGACCTGGTGATCCGCACGTCCGGCGAGCAGCGACTGTCCGGATTCCTGCTGTGGCAGAGCGCGCACTCGGAGTTCTACTTCTGCGAGGCGTACTGGCCCGACTTCCGGCACGTCGACTTCCTGCGCGCGCTGCGCTCGTACGCCGATCGCGAACGGCGCTTCGGGTCCTGATCCGATCGGTCGACGACCGGCGCGTCGGCGCGGCGGAACGGCTTCGGCGGCATAGCGTCACGTCATCGAGCGATGCAGCCGCTCGCTCGCAACCGCACCGGGTCACCGGGCAGGTGGCCCGCCCGGGAGGCCCACGTGCCCGTCGCGTCCTGCAGTCGTCGAACCTACGTCCTGGACACCTCCGTCCTGCTGTCCGATCCGCGAGCGCTCCTGCGCTTCGACGAGCATGACGTCGTCGTCCCGGTCGTCGTCGTCACCGAGTTGGAGGCGAAGCGCAGCCACCCGGAGCTGGGCTACTTCGCCCGCCAGGCGTTGCGGCTGCTGGACGATCTGCGCCTCGTGCACGGCCGGCTCGACGAACCGATGGCGCTGGGTGATTCGGCGGGGACGGTCCGGGTCGAGCTGAACCACACCGACACGATGGTCCTTCCGAGTGGGCTTCGACTGGGGGACAACGACAGTCGCATCCTGGCCGTGGCCCGGAACCTGCAGGCCGAGGGCAGCCACGTCGTCCTGGTGTCCAAGGACCTGCCGATGCGGGTCAAGGCGTCGTCGGTCGGCCTGCCGGCGGAGGAGTACCGGGCGGAGTTCGTCGTCGAGACCGGATTCACCGGGGTGGTCGAGCTCGACGTTCGGGCCGCGGAGCTGGATCGGCTGTACACCGACCAGGTGATCGACCTCGACGCCGCGGCGGACCTGCCGTGCCACACCGGGCTCGTGCTGCTTTCCGAGCGGGGCAGTGGCCTGGGTCGGGTCACCGCGGACAAGCGCGTGCGCCTGGTTCGCGGCGATCGGGAGGCGTTCGGCCTGCACGGCCGAAGCGCCGAGCAGCGCATCGCGCTGGACCTGCTGCTGGATCCCGACGTCGGCATCGTCAGCCTCGGCGGTCGGGCGGGCACCGGCAAGAGCGCGCTGGCGCTGTGCGCGGGGTTGGAGGCCGTGCTCGAGCGGCGCCAGCACCGGAAGGTGGTCGTGTTCCGACCGTTGTACGCGGTCGGCGGTCAGGATCTGGGCTATCTGCCCGGGTCGGAGGCGGAGAAGATGTCGCCGTGGGGCCAGGCCGTGTTCGACACCCTCGGCGCGGTCACGACGCAGGAGGTCGTCGACGAGATCGTCGACCGGGGGATGCTCGAGGTGCTGCCGCTGACGCACATCCGCGGCCGGTCGCTGCATGATGCGTTCGTCATCGTCGACGAAGCACAGTCGTTGGAGCGCAACGTGTTGCTCACGGTCCTCTCGCGGATCGGTCGAGACAGTCGGGTGGTGCTCACCCACGACGTCGGGCAGCGGGACAACCTGCGGGTCGGACGGCACGACGGCGTGATCGCCGTCGTCGAGAAGCTCAAGGGGCACCCGTTGTTCGCCCACGTGACGCTGACGCGGTCGGAACGCTCGCCGATCGCGGCACTGGTGACGTCGATGCTGGAGGACGTGTGATCGGACGGTCGCCGGCCCGCCATGCGTCCGATATCCGGGTGACGTTGATGTGATCGCCGTCACAACGATGTCGCAGATGTGTGAAGAGCCGACGTGAGCGGTCCTGGCAATTAGGACATTTCCCCCGGTGGTGTGACCGCGAACACGCGACATGAGCGTGACAATCGCGGCCTTCTTCGGCAGCGTGGTCGCTCGTTGTCTTCACTCGCCCTTCCCCCGGACCTGTTGGAGAGACCCAGATGCGACGACGCATCGGCGCGATCGCGATGGCGACCGCGACGCTCCTGGCGCTGACCGGCGTCGTCGGCGCGACGGCCCACGCGGCGCTGCCGGCCGACGACACCTTCTACCCGGTCGACGGTGCCAGTGGCGATGCCGGGAACGCCCCGGGCAAGGGTGGCGACCCCGTCACGGCGGCTGGCGCCGGTGCGGCAGGTGCGGCCGATCGCGAACTCGCGCTCGCGCGCGGCGACCGGCAAGCGGCGAACACGTCGGGCTACCTGCCCAGTCTGTACCAGGGCAAGTGGTACCGACCGGGCCGGGAGGACACCCGGCGCTGCATCATGGATCGCGAGAGCAACTTCAACTATCGCGCGGTCGGTGCGGGAACGTACTTCGGCGCGTACCAGATGAACGCGGGCCTCGCGCGCGGGGCGACCTACACGATGCAGGCCGAGGTCGCCAAGGAGATGGGCGACGAGGGTGTCGCGCTGGTGAAGGCGCTGCGGCAGACGACCCCGAACAACTGGAACCGCTACTGGCAGGACCGGGCGTTCTGGACGATCTGGCGGGGCGGCGACGGTGCCGGGCACTGGCGCGGCGGCTCCGTCAACTGCCCCTGACCTGAACGCCGCACCGGCCGGGCCGCATTCTCAGCGCGGCGGGCCGACCGGGATCGACGTGATCGGACGAAGGGTCTCGGCGAAGAAGTCGTTGCCCTTGTCGTCGACGACGACGAACGCGGGAAAGTCCTCGACCTCGATCCGCCACACGGCCTCCATGCCGAGCTCGGGGAAGTCGAGCACCTCGACCTTGCGGATGTTGTCCCGCGCCAGTCGGGCCGCCGGACCGCCGATCGAACCGAGGTAGAACCCGCCGTTGTCCTGGCAGGCCCGGGTCACCGCTGCGCTGCGGTTTCCCTTGGCGAGCATGACGAATGACCCACCCGCCTTCTGGAACTGGTCGACGTAGGAATCCATCCGGCCCGCGGTCGTGGGTCCGAACGAACCGCTCGCGTACCCCTCGGGCGTCTTCGCCGGCCCGGCGTAGTACACGCAGTGGTCGCGCAGGTACGCCGGCATCGGCTCGCCGCGGCCGAGCATGTCGCGGATCCGCGCGTGCGCGAGGTCGCGGGCGACGACCATCGGCCCGGTCAGCGACACGCGGGTCCGCACCGGCAACTGGGACAACTGCTCCCGGATCCGGGCCATCGGCTGGGTCAGGTCGATCTGGACGACGTCGTCGTCCAGATGGTCGTCGGTGACCTCGGGAAGATAGTGCCCCGGCTCGGTCTCCAACTGCTCCAGGAAGACCCCGTCGGCGGTGATGCGGGCCTTGGCCTGCCGGTCGGCGGAGCACGACACGGCGATCGCCACCGGGCACGACGCGCCGTGGCGGGGAAGTCTGATCACC
>CAYMNG010000061.1:0-15470 GCA_964391765.1 uncultured Bifidobacteriaceae bacterium
CGAACGCGATGTTCTCGAACACCGTCTTGTTCGGCAGGAGGCGGAAGTCCTGGAACACGGTGCCGATCTGCCGGCGCAGCGCGGGGATCTTCCAGTTCGACAGCCGGTTGAGGTCCTTGCCGAGCACCCACACCGAGCCCTTGGTCGGCCGCTCCTCGCGCAGGACCAGGCGCAGGAGCGTGGACTTCCCCGAACCCGACGGGCCGACGAGGAAGACGAACTCGCCCTTCTCGACCTCCAAGGACACGTCGTCGAGCGCAGAGCGCTGCTGGGTGGCGTACACCTTGGTCACGTGGTCGAACAGGATCACGCTCGACAGTGTAAGTGGCCCACCGGGCACCGCTGGCAACCCGGCGCGCCGACCGGCGCCGGTCCGTCCGCGCGGACCGACTAGGCGGACTGACGCTTGCGCCAGCGGATCCCCGCCTCGACGAACGCGTCGATCTCCCCGTCGAGGACGGCCGCGGTGTTGCCGGTCTCCTCCTCCGTGCGCAGGTCCTTGACCATCTGGTACGGGTGCAGGACGTACGAGCGCATCTGGTTGCCCCACGACCCCGCCGAGTCGCCCTTGAGCGCGTCGATCTTCGCCTGCTCCTCCTGCCGCCGCCGGTCCAGCAGCTTGGACTGCAGGACGGCCAACGCCGACGCGCGGTTCTGCAACTGCGATCGCTCGTTCTGGCAGGACACGACGATGCCGGTCGGCAGGTGGGTGATGCGCACGGCCGAGTCGGTCGTGTTGACCCCCTGACCGCCGGGGCCGGAGGACCGGTACACGTCGATCCGCAGTTCGTCCTCGGGGATGTCGACGTGGTCGGTCTGCTCGACGACGGGGATGACCTCGACCTCGGCGAAGGACGTCTGGCGTCGGCCCTGGTTGTCGAACGGGGAGATCCGCACGAGCCGGTGCGTGCCCTGTTCGACCGACAACGTCCCGTACGCGTACGGGGCGCGCACGTGGAAGGTCGCGGACTTGATGCCGGCCTCCTCGGCGTAGGACGTGTCGTTGACGTCGTACGGCCAGCCGTGCCGCTCGCAGTACCGGGTGTACATCCGCAGCAGCATCTCGGCCCAGTCCGCCGCGTCGACGCCGCCGGCGCCGGACCGGATGGTCACGAACGCCTCGCGCTCGTCGTACTCGCCGGACAGCAGCGTGCGCACCTCGAGCTCGGCGACCTGCGCCTCGAGCGTCGCCAGATCGCGCAACGCGTCCTGCCGGGCGTCCTCGTCGTCCTCGTCGTCCGCCAGCTCGAACAGCACCGGCAGATCGTCCAGCCGGCTGCGCAGGGTCTGCACCCGGCGGATCTCCCCCTGCACGAACGACAGTCGGGACGTGACCGCCTGCGCGTGCGCCTGGTCGTCCCACAGGTCCGGGGCGCTGGCCTGGGTCTCCAGGTCGGCGAGTTGGGCACGCAGGGCGGGGACGTCGACGACGGCCTCGATGCTGCCCATCGTCGTCTCCAGGGCAGCCAGGCGGTCGGGGAGCTCAACGGTGGCCATGATGGGCCCAAGCGTACGACCCGCCTCAGGCCCCGTCCGCCCGGTACGCCAGACGCGCGTGCGCCTCGACGACGACCCGCTCGCCGAACATCGCCGTGGCCGCCGCGGGCCAGAACGGCAGCCGCAGCGGTGCGCTCAGGCGCACGACGACGTCGCCGCCGGACCCGTAGACCCGGTCGACGGCGATCGCGTCGACGCTCCCGGCGGCGTCGGCGGCGATCAGGTGCGCACGCACGAGCGCCGACACCTGACCCGGGTCCACCATCGTCGCCGCGGACGCCCCGTCCCGGTAGTACGCGTCCAGGTCGATCGCCTGGGCACCGGCCAGGGCGGCCGCGTCGGCGAGGGCGAGCAGGTTGCGCCGTTGCAGGTGCGCCGCGGCGACGTCGACGGCGGCGACCCCGGCGAGCAGGCAGATGGCGACCAGTCCGACGCCGAACACCAGCGCGCTGCCGCGATCGGTCCGGCCGTTCCGGTTCCACCCGAGCCGGTCGGCGGTCATGCGTCGTCCGGGTCGGCACGGAACCGGTCGACCGGCACGCGGTGCGTCGCACTGACCGGGACCGCGACGTGGTCGGGCAGCAGCGGGAGTCGAACGGCCCACGCGACGTCGACGACGACCGCGGACCCCGGTGCCAGGCAGGCGCCGCCGACGCAGGTGATCCGCAGCGCATCCGGCGGCAGGTCCAGACCCTGGTCGCCGAAGGCCAGCCGGGCGGCGACGTCGGCGTCGGCCCGGCCTTCGCGGACCCCGCCCGCGCTGACGAACGCCCGGCCGGCCTCCCGTGCGGCCTGCGTCGCGGCGTACGCCGCCGTCTCGACCGTCGCCGCGCAGCCGACGACGTACGCGACTGGGATCAACAGGCACACCGCGACGAAGACGAACTCCACGACGGCCGATCCCCCGTCGGCGGCACTGGCGACCCGGCGCCGCCTCACGACCACCCCTCGCGCACCGCGTGACCCTCGACGACCAGGCTCGCCGGGCCGAGCAGGCCGACGACGGGCAGGACCGCCTCGATCCGCACCGCGACGACCGGCAGTCCGTGCGCGCGCCCCGCCTCCTCGCGCACCGCGCGCACCGTCGACCCGGCCGCCGTGCCGTCGACCAGGTCGTGGACCCGCCGACCCGCAGCGCCGGTCGCGGCACCGGACAAGGCCGCGGCCCGCGCCGCCTCGCCGGCGGCCGCCGCGAGCGTCGAGCGCACGTGCAGCGCCAGCGCGACCTGGAGGACGGCGCCGGCGACCATCAGCAACAACGGCACGACGAGCACCGCGTCGACGACGGCGCTGCCCGCGTCGACGCCCAGGCGCCGGGTCACGGTTTGCTGACCGACCCGAGGGCTCGGGACAAGATCGCCGTGAGTTGGTCGTCGGCGACGAACCACAGCGCGGTCACCAGGCCAGCCGTCATGACGGTGATCAGCACCCACCCGGGGACATCGCCGCGGTCGGCCGCCAACCGCGTGCGCGCGGCCCACGACCGGACCCGGTCGATCTTCGCCAGTGCTCTCATCTTCGCCTCCGTGGTTGGTCGGGACGGGCTGACCCGTTCCGGTGGAATCGATCCGCTGTCATGGCACGACGAGCCGCAGCGCGAGCACCCCGGGGAAGACCGCGACGAGGACGACGCTGGGCAGGACGAGGAACACGATCGGTACGAGCATGAGCGCGTCCTTGCGGCCGGCCAGTTCCAGCAGGCGCCGCCGGTCCGCCGCGCGCACGTCGGCGGCCTGGGCCCGGGCCACGTCGGCGAGCGGTGAGCCACGCTCGACCGACTGCAGCAGCGCGTCGACGAGCCGGCCGAGCGCCGCCACGCCGGTGCGTGACCCGAGGCGGCGCAGCGCGCCCTCCGCCGGCGTCCCGCTGCGAATGTCGTCGACGGCCCGTCCGATCTCGTCGGCCATCGGGCCCAGGAGACAGGTCGCGGCGCGCTCGAGTGCCTCGACCGGACCGGTGCCCGAGGAGACGCACAGGGCCACGAGGTCGGCGAGGGTGGGCAGCGCGGCCTCGATCGCCCGCTGACGGCGCGCGGCCGCGCGGGCCAGCGCCTGGTCCCGGGCCAGCACCCCGGCCGCGGCACCGGTGGCGCCCAGGACACCCACCGTCGCCGGGCTGGCACCGCGAGCGGCGAGGCCGACGCCGACGGCGGCACCGATGCACGCACCGATCGCCGCCCACGCGAGTTGCTCGAGGCGATAGTCCGCTACGGCCAACCCGGATCCGGCCCGGGCCAGCCGGGTCGTCGTTCGTCGGTCGTCACGGTCCCGGCGCGCGAACGCGAGCACCAGCGCCGCCGCGCCGGTCTGCGTCGCAGGACGGGCACGGCCGGCGGCCACCGAGGCGCGCAACGGGTCGACGTACGGTCCGATCCGATCGCGCAGGTGCGGACGACGCCGACCGGTCACGAACCCGGTCAGCAGCCACAGCGCCGCACCGGCGCCCAGCCCGACGAGGGCACCCAGGGCCAGACGGCTCACCGCGCGAGCCGTTCGTCCGCGGGCAGCCGGCCGATCCGACGCATCGCCAGGTACGCGGCGACCGACAGGACGGCCGCGCCCGCGACGACGTAGGCACCGGCCGTCGACGAATAGGCGCGCGCCGCCTCCGGCCGGGTGCACAGCAGGGCGAGCGTGATCCACGGTGCCGCGACGGCCAGCCGGGCCGCGTTGACCGACCAGCTCTGCCGGCCCTCCACCTCACCGCGGATCCGGTCGTGCTCGCGCAGCATCGACGACAGCGTCACCAGCACGACGCCGAGGTCGGCGCCACCCACGTCACGGGCCACCAGCAGGGCCGCGCAGACCCGGTCGGCGACCGGGTCCGCCAGCTCGCGCCGAAGGTTCTCCAGGGCCGGCTCGAACGCGCCGGCCACGCGGTAGTCGTCGGCGAACCGGGCGAACGCCGGCCGCAGTGGGGCCGGGCCGGTGCGGCCGACGTCGGCCACCGCCTCGGGCAGCGCGAGACCGGCGCGCACGCAGGACAGCAGGTGGTCGACCGCGTCCGGCCAGGACGCACGCACCGCCCGCGCGGCCGCCGCGCGTCGACGGCGGCCCACCAGGCTCGGGGCCGTCGCGCCGGCCAGCGCGGCGAGCAGGCCGACCACGGGCACGGCGGTGATCGCGACCGCGACGAGCCCCGCGACCGCCGCACTGCCAGCGGACCACGCGATCGTCCGGGTCGACGGCCTCCGCACGCGCGCCGGCGCCTCGTCACGTCCGGATCGTCGTGGGCCGCCGACCGCCGCGACGACGAGCAGCACGCCGGCACCGGCGAGGAGGCCGACGATCGCGCCGATCATCGCGTCCTCCGCGCGCTGGTCGGATCGACTCCAGCGCAGTAACCATCAGCCACGTCCGCGACGCTAGGCCGGTCACCTCACGGCAGCCAGGACGAATCCGGGCCGCTGTGGACAACCCGCCGGATGTGGATACCGCAGTTGACCGACGACGACGTTCGTGCCATCACCGGGCCAGGAGTTCGACCAGGTCGAAGCCGTGCGCGAGGAAGCGGTCGCCGTGCGGCGGGAATCCGTCGCCGCGGTCGAGTCCGGCGCCGCGGTCGAGGAAGACCGTCGCCAGTTCCACCACCCCGTTCTCCGCCCGGCCCGTGACCCCGGCGACCTCACGCACGCGTCGCCGTCCGTCGGGCGTCGACGTCAGGTGGACGACGAGGTCGACGCTGCTCGCGACGGTCGGCACGACGAACGCCGCCGCGATGTTCGGCCCGGCCAGCAGGGGCAGGGTGCACAGCTTCGTGATCGCCTCGCGAGCGCTGTTGGCGTGGATCGTCGCCATCGCCGGCATTCCGGAGTTCATCGCCACGAGCAGGTCCAGCGACTCCTCCGACCGCACCTCGCCGACGATCAGGCGGGTCGGGCGCATCCGCAGCGCCTCGCGCACGATCGCGCGCAGGCTGATCGCGCCACGGCCCTCGACCCCGGCCGCGCGCGTCTGCATCGCCACCGCGTCGGGATGCTCGACGCGCAGTTCGAAGACCTCCTCGCAGGTGATGATCCGCTCGTGCGGCGGGACGCTGCCGAGCAACGCGGTCAGCATGGTGGTCTTGCCGGACTGCGTGCCGCCCGCGACGACGACGTTCAGGCCGCTGACGACGGCCGCGTCGAGGAACCGGGCGGCGGCGGGCGTCAGCACCCCGAGCACGGCCAGGTCCGCGACCGACCGCGCGCGCACGACGAAGCGCCGGATGTTCACCGCCCAGTGCTCGCGCGTGATGTCGGGGATGACGACGTGCAGGCGGCTGCCGTCGGGCAACATCGCGTCGACGAACGGACTCGACAGGTCCAGGCGCCGGCCGGACACCCGCAGCATCCGCTCCACCAGGTCGCGGACCTGCTGGGCGTCCAGGACCACCGTCGTCAGTTCGCTACGACCGTCGCGCGCGACGAAGACCCGACCCGGGGCGTTGATCCAGATCTCCTCGACCCGGGGGTCGTCGAACAGCGGTTGCAGCGGACCGAAACCGGCGATCGCGTCGAACGCCCGCCGGGCGATGGTCTCCGGGCGCTCGACCGTCGTCGTGCCGGCCGCCCACTGCGCGACGAGTACGGCCAGCGCCTCGTCGACCAGCGCGCGGACCGCGGCCGGGTCACGCAGCGGATCGATCCCCCGATCACGCACGGCGTCGCGGACCTGACGCTCGATGATCCCCGCGGTGTCCGTCGCGCTCACCCGCGGACGGTAGGCGGGTCGGGTCGACGCCCGCCACCGCCGCGGGCGCGTGCTGTGGACAACCGCGACGTGCCGCCGGCGGCGCACGGCCACCGGCGGCACGGTCGAACTACGCGGTCGAACTACGCGGTCGACCTGCGCGGTCGATCTACGCGGTGAGCTTGACCTTCGTCGTCGCGGCCGGTCCGTCGAACCCGGTCGAGGCCCCGTCGACCGGCTCGTACACGCCGGCCTCCGGGTTGAACCGGGCGACCTCCCAGCGCTGGACGGAGTTGAAGAAGACGATCGTCCGCTCGCACACCTGCCCGCCGAGTCCGTCGCGGACCCAGTTCTGCCAGCTCTCCGACCAGCCGTTCGCCGCGTCGCAGGCCGCCGATCCCTTGGCGTACGCCTGGTACATCGGCGGCGGGGTGTTGTCGACCTCGTCAGCAGCCACGGCGGTGCCGCCGTTGATCGACAGCAGGAACGTCCCGGTACTGCCGTAGTAGCCGGAGACCTGGATCGCGTAGGTGACGCCGCTGGTCACGGCGAGGTTCACCTTGCTGCCCAGGCCATTGCACCCGTCGTCGTTGTACGCGGTCGGCGTGGTGGGCATCGTGCCGCCCGCACCGGCGTAGACCGCCACGATCGTGTCGTAGTCGTGCACGCACGTGTCGAACGTGGCGGCCCCGGACTGCGATGCGGTCCACGTGTACCAGACCGTGTTCGGGTTCGATCCGTAGCCGGCCCACTCACCGGACTCCGACGTCGCCCCGACGTTGGTGCCCGCGGCTCCGGTCATCCAGCCCGAGCCCAGGCCCGAGCGATTGGCGTAGTTGTCGTTCCCTGGTGCCGCCCACGCGGCCGTCGCGCCCGCCGTCAGCAGCGCCGCGGTGGCCGCGATCGCCACCGTGCCCGACAGTACCCGTCTTGCCGTCCTCACGATTACCTCCAACTCACCGTCCACCGCCCGTCGGCGGCGCCGAAAGGGTACCGCTGGGCCGGCCGTGCGGACCGGGGAATCGCGGGGCCGGTAGGCCCGACGACGACGGCGAGGACTCGCGCGATCCGGCCGCACGCGGCACGATGGGTCGATGCGCACCCGGACCCGAATCGCCGTCGCCGCGATCATCACCGCCCTCACGATCGCCCCCGCCACCCCGGCCGCGGCGAAGAACGAACCCGCCTGCCTGCCGAACTGCGCGGGCGCGAACCTCGCCGGCGCGAACCTGAAGGACGCGAACCTCGCCGGCGCCGACTTCACCGGCGCGGACCTGTCCCGCGCGGTCCTCGCCGGCGCGAACCTCACCGGGACGATCCTCACCGGTGCCCGGCTGGCCGGCGCGCTGTTCAAGAACGCCGACCTCGCCGGCAAGGACCTCACCGGCACGACCCTCGCCGGCGCGAACCTCAAGGGCGCGAACCTCACCGGCGCGAAGCTCGCCGGCGTCGACCTGTCCGGCGCGAACCTCGAGGCGGCGAACGGATCCGGGGCCGATCTCACCTCCGCGACGTTGCGGCGCACGCGGCTGTACCGGGCGATCGTCCGCGACGCCGCCCTGCCCGGGGCGAACCTCGCCGGGGCGAACCTGATGCTCGCGAACCTGGCCGGCGCGGACCTGACGGCGGCGAACCTCACCGGCGCGAAGGCGTTCCGGACCGTGTTCACCGGTGCCCGGCTGCCGCGCGCCGACCTCGGCCGGGCGAACCTGCAGTTCGGCGACCTCAGCGGTGCCGACCTGTCCGCGGCGCACATGGTCCGGACCCGACTGTGGGGGGCCACACTGGTCGGGGCGAACGCCACGGGCGCGGACCTGCGCAACACGAACATCATGCGGGCGAACTTCTCCCGGGCGAACCTGTCGCAGGCGACCTTGAAGGGGGCGTTCGGCTCGGCGCGCTACACCGCCGCGACGTTCGCGGCCACCGTGTGCCCCAACGGCCGGCAGGTCACCTCGCCGCAGTCGTGCTGACGGTCGGTGCTGCCGGTCGTGCAGCCGGCCCGCGCCGCCGGCCGGCGTCGACGGGCCGCGACCGTCGACGACGGCGGGCCTATGCGCGCCGCGTTCCGGCGGAGTCGAACGCCATCGCCCGCTGGAGGGCCGCCGCGCGCAGGTCCGCCGGCAACTCGACCGCCCCGCCGAGCGCGCGCGCCCGGTAGCCCGCCGCGGCGGCCTCCTCGACGACGCCGTTCACCAGGACCGCCAGCTCCGGCGACCGGTGGAACACCAGCACTCCGTGGTTCGCCAGGAGCACCGCCGGCACGCCGGGAACCAGCGCGACGTCGATCGCCGCCAGCGCCTCGGCCGAGCCACGCGGGCCGTACGCGGCGACCGGGACGCCGCTGGCCAGGCCGAACATCGCCAGCGCCTCGATCCAGCAGCCCAGCGGCAGGTGCGCGGTCGCGAACGCCGTCGCGTACGGCGCGTGCGTGTGCACGACGCACCCCACCTCGGCGTCCGCGACATACCGCGCCGCGTGCATGTCGACGACCGCCCCCTGGATCGGCGGCAGCGTCCCCTCCCGCAGCGTCCCGTCGAGTCCGACGCGGACGACGAGCTCGCGCGGATGGTCGCGCATCGACGTGCCTGCGGTGAAGTACATCTCGTCGGCACCGGGCACCCGGATGCTCACGTTGCCGTGCATGTTCGTTCCGATCGCGCCGCTGGCGGCGATCCGGTTCGCGGTATCGACCACCGCGTCGACGATGTCGAGGTCCATCGCGCCCTCCCGTCCCGCGGTCGATCGTCGACCCGATCACGCGCCGGCGGAAGCCCGGCTCAGGGTCCGCTCAGCAGGTACTGCCGCCACACCGCCGCGACGAACTCCGGGTGCTCCATCTGGGCGACGTGACCGCAGTCCGGCAGGACGATGACGTGCGCGTGGCGGAACCGGCGGGTCGCGCGGTACGCGCTGCGGGCGTCGATCAACGGGTCCGTGCGCCCGTAGATCACCATCGTCGGGCACCGCACCCGCTCCGCCAGCCGCCACGGCCGGTCCGGTCCGCGGTCGGCGAACGAACGCAGCAGCCCGCGCAGCGAACGCAGGAACGCGTCGGTCGCGTACGGCATCCGATCGTGCTCACGGACCTCCGCCGTCGTCTCCTCGAAGCGGATTCGCGGCACACGACTCGGATCGGCGAACGTCACCGAGATCGTGCCGCCGACCCGCCCGGCGGCGTCGGCGCGCAGGTACCGGGACACCAACCGCTCACCGACGCCGGGCACCGCGATGACCGGCAGATGCATGTTCGACCGGGTCGCGATCAGCGTCGGCAGCGCGGGAGAGACCAGCGTCAGGGTCCGGACCAGGTCCGGCCGCTTCGCGGCGACGGCCACCGCGACCGCTCCGCCCAGGGAGTTGCCGAACAGGTGCACCGGCCGACCGCCGAGGTGGTCGATCACGTCGATCGCCGCCCGGGCGTGCCCGGTCAGGGAGTAGTCACCGTCCCGGGGCGGTGGTGACCCGCCGAACCCCGGCAGGTCGATCGCCCAGCCGTCGACCGCGTCCGCGAGCCGGGCCATCAGATCGGTCCAGTTCAGCGCGGACCCGCCCAGACCATGCAAGTAGACGGCCCGGGGCAGGTTCGGCGAGCGGCCGGGCAGGTGCCGCACCGCCAGCGTCCGGTCGGCGAGCAGGAGGTCGGTCCGCGGCGGCGACGGTGGCGGCTCGAGCACCGCAGCAGCGTAGCGATGCCGCATCGGCCGAGGTTACCGGCGAGTACAGTGCGCCCATGACCCCGGTGCGCCATGACTCCGGTGCGCCCATGACCCCGGTGTCCGCGTGACGACCGCCGAGTCGGGGCGCACGCGGCTGCCGCGCGAGCAGCGCCGGCAGCAGGTCGTGGCCGCCGCGCTGGAGGTCTTCTCGGCCGTCGGGTACCACGCGGCGTCGATGGACGACATCGCCGACCGGGCCGGGGTCTCCAAACCGGTGCTCTACCAGCACTTCCCGAGCAAGCTCGAGTTGTACCTGGCGATCCTGGACGCCGGCATCGACGCCCTGCTCGCCGCCGCGCGCACCGGCCTGGGCAGCACGACGGACAACGCCACCCGCGTGCGCAACATGGTCGAGGCGTACTTCGACTTCGTCGAGGACCCGCGCGGGGCGTTCCGCGTCGTCTTCGAGAGCGACCTGTCCAACGAGCCCGCCGTGCGCGAGCGCGTGCAGGCCGCCGAGGCCGAGTTGGCCCGGCTCAGCGGCGCCGTCATCGCCGCCGACACCGGGCTGAGCGACGACGAGGCGCTGCTCATCGCCTCGGGGACCTTGGGCACCATCCAGTTCGCCGTGCTGCGCTGGCTGCGCGACGGCCGACTGAACCGCGCCCAGGCCAGCGACCTGGTCGCGCTGTTGTCCTGGCGGGGGATCAGCGGGTTCCCGCTGACGCACCCGCCCACCGACCCGTGACCGGCGACCGGGCACGATGGGGGCTCGACGGGCATCCGACCGACCGAAGGGCAGGGCCGTGGAGATCAAGATCGGCGTTCAGCACACCCCGCGCGAAGTCGTCCTCGACAGCGACGAGGACCCCGAGCAGGTGATCGCCGCCGCCGAGGCGGCGCTGGCCGACGGGAGCGCGCTCCGGCTCGTCGACGAGCGCGGCCGGACCGTGATCGTCCCCGGGGCGCGGATCGCGTACATCGAGATCGGCGCGTCGCACCGCGGTCGGGTCGGCTTCGGCTCGTGACGTAGGTCGCGCGAAGCACTGCACCGCGCGGAGAACGGGCCTCGCGCAGCACGCGCCTTGCGGCGATCGACCGCTCAGGCCGCCAGGCCCAGGGCGGACATCCGGCGGGCGTGGTTCTCGGTCAGCCGGGCGAGCATCCGCCCGATCTCGGCCAGGTCGGTCCCCGGCCGGTCCACGCCGCCGACGAGCAGCGTCGACAGCGCGTCCCGCTCGGCGGCGACCCGCTGCGCCTGGGACAGCGCCTCGCCGACGAGTCGGCGGCCCCACAACGCCAACCGGCCCGCGATCCGCGGGTCCGCCGCGATCCCGGCCCGCACGCGGTCGACGACGAATCGGGAGTTGCCCAGGTCCTCGCATACTCCGACGACCAGTTCGCGGGTCTGCGGGTCGACGTACGCGGCGATCTCGCGGTAGAAGTCGGTGCCGATCCCGTCGCCGACGTACGCCTTGACCAGTCCTTCGAGCCACGTGCTCGGTGCCGTCTGGGCGTGGAAGTCGTCCAACGCCCGGCGGAACGGCGTCATCGCCTCCTGCGGGTCGACGCCGAGCTCGGTCAACCGGTCGCGCAGTCGGCAGAAGTGGCGGTACTCGGCGGTGGCCATTCCGGCGAGGGCGTCCTTGTCGTCGATCGACGGTGCGAGCGCGGCATCGGCGGCCAGGCGCTCGAACGCGGACAGCTCGCCGTACGCGAGCACGGCGAGCAGGTCGACCACGGCCGCGCGGTACTCCGGATCGTCGGTCAGCGCGGAGATCGGCGGGCCGGATTCGCTCATGGCGGGCAGGCTACTGCCCGCCCGGTAGACTCCGCCGGACACCACCGCTGGTGGTGCTGTGATCTTGGAGCATCCCCTGAGCATCGAAGCGAACCCCAACCCGAGTACCGAGCCGACCTCCGCGTCGACGGTCGACCCCACTGCCGCCCCGACCTTCGCCGAACTCGGCGCCGCGGCCCCGATCGTCGAGGCGCTGGCCGCGGACGGGATCACCCACGCGTTCCCGATCCAGCAGCAGTGCATCCCGCTCGCCACGCAGGGGACCGACCTCATCGGCCAGGCGAAGACCGGCACCGGCAAGACCCTGGGCTTCGGCATCCCGCTGCTGCAGCGCATCTGCCCGCCGGGGACCGAGGAGTTCGCCGCGCTGGCGGACGACGTCCGCGGCCGACCCCAGGCGCTGGTCGTGTGCCCGACCCGCGAGCTCGGCCTGCAGGTCGCGACCGACATCGAGCGCGCCGGCCGCCTGCTGGGCGCGCGGGTCCTCGCGGTGTACGGCGGTCGGGCCTACGAACCGCAGATCGAGGCGCTCACGGCCGGCGTCGAGGTCGTCGTCGGCACCCCCGGTCGGATCATCGACCTGGCGAACCGGCGCGACCTGGACCTGTCCCACGTGCGGGTCCTGGTCCTCGACGAGGCCGACGAGATGCTCGACATGGGCTTCCTGCCCGACGTCGAGCGGATCGTGTCGCTGCTGCCGGCGAAGCGACAGACGATGCTGTTCTCCGCGACGATGCCCGGCCAGATCGTCAACCTCGCCCGTCGGTACATGACGAACCCGCTGCACCTGCGGGCGCCGGACATGGGCGACGAGAACGCGACCGTCGACGCGATCGAACAGCACGTGTGGCGCGTGCACCCGCTCGACAAGATCGAGTTGCTCGCGCGCATCCTGCAGGCCGACGGCCGCGGGCTGGCGATGATCTTCACCCGCACCAAGCGCAAGGCGCAGCGCATCTGCGACGACCTGACCGAACGCGGCTTCGCGGTCGGCACGGTCCACGGCGACCTGGGCCAAGGCGCCCGCGAACAGGCGCTGCGGGCGTTCCGCACGGGCAAGGTCGACGTGCTCGTCGCGACCGACGTCGCCGCCCGCGGCATCGACGTCGACGACGTCACGCATGTGGTCAACCACGAGTGCCCCGACGACGAGAAGACGTACCTGCACCGCATCGGGCGCACGGGCCGCGCCGGCAACTCCGGCACGGCGGTGACGTTCGTCGACTGGGAGGACGTCGCCCGCTGGCAGATGATCGACCGGGCGCTGAAGCTGCCGTTCAAGGATCCGATCGAGACGTACTCGACCAGTGCCCACGTCTACACCGGCCTGGGTATCCCCGCCGGGGCCGGTGGCACGCTGCCGAAGGCCGCCCGCACGCGGGCCGGGCTGGCCGCCGAGGCGGTGGAGGACCTCGGCGAGACCGGGAAGAAGCACCGCTCGGCCGGCAAGGACGCCAAGGGCGCGAAGGGCGCCAAGCACGGCGACCGCGACAAGCACGGCGACCGCGACAAGGACGGCAAGCACGCCAAGCACGGCAAGGCGAAGAGCCAGCGCGCGGACCGGCCGGACACCTCCGGTGAGGCCGGGCCGGACGCGGCCGCGCGCACGCCGGCCGAACCGACCGCGCGCAAGCGCCGTCAACGCCGGCGCACGCGTGGCGGCGTCCCGATCGCGCAGACCCCCCCGGACGCGACCGACTGATCAGGCCCGCACGGGCTCGCCCACGGTCGCCGGCCGCATCCGTCCGGCGACCACCAGCGCCAGGACCGCCATACCCGCCGACGCGACCCACAGCAGTGCGTAGGTCGTCGCCGTCGCACCGCCGTGCCGTTCCGCGTAGGCGTGGCCCAGGCTCAGTGCCGAGATGACGACGACGCTGAGCACCGAGTCCATGATCTGCAGCGCGGCGGAGTTGGCCCCGAGCTCGGCCCGCGGCGAGAGCCGGGTGACCTGGACGGAGATCGACGGCACGGCGACGCCCATGCCGATTGCCCCGGCCCCCCAGGCGATCGCCGCGATCCACGGCGGCAGCGTCGTCAGCACCGCCAGGGGCAGCGCCAACAGCGCCGCGACGATGACGCCGGCACCGATCCGGACCAGGCGGGTGCGGTCCCGGTCCGCCGGGACCCGGCCCTGCAGGTACGAGCCCAGGGCCCACAGCGCGGCCGACAGCGACAGCACGACGCCGGCCTGCGTCACCGACAGCCCGCGCGTGCGCACGAGCGCGAGCGGGACGAACACCTCCGCGGCGAAGATGGCGGAGGCGAGGACGCCACGCATCATCACGCTGGCCGGCAGTCCGGCGCGGAACGTCAACGCCCCGGCCGGCAGGAGCGGCCGTAGCGCGGCGAGCAGGACGACGACGGCGACTGCGGCCTCGACGACGCCGAGCACGGACACGCGCAGCAGGCCGTCCTGGACCACGAGCAGGGCACCGGTGGCCACGACGCCGGCAACGACCCGGCGACGGGAGTCCGGGTTCGGCGCGCCGCCCTCGTAGCTGCCGATCCGCGGGAAGAGCAGTACCGCCGGGCCGAGGACGAAGATCGGCACGAGCAGGAAGACCGCGCGCCAGGAGACCAGCTCGGCGAGCAGTCCGGCGACGAACGGGCCGACGAGCGCGGGGACGACCCACGCGGCGGAGAGGACGGCGAACGCCTTGGGCCGCAGTACTTCGGGGTATGCGCGCGCGATGAGGACGTAGACCGCGACGATGAGCAGGCCGCTGGCCGCCCCCTGGATCGCCCGCCCGAGGACGAGGACCGCGAGGCCGTCTGCGAGGCCGGCGATCACCGCTCCGGCGGCGAACCCGACGACGCCGGCGATCAACGGCGCGCGCGGCCCACGGGCGTCGGACCACAGCCCCCCGACGACCATCGCGACCAGCGAGGCCGCCGTGAATCCGCTGAAGGCCCAGGTGTACGTGGACATGATGTCCAGGTCGGCGGCGACCATCGGCATCGCCGTCGCGGTGCCGATCCCCTCGAAGGCGACCAGGGTGATGAGCGCGACGATGCCGACGCTCAGCGGGCGGTACTCACCGCGCCAGACGGACGTCCCGGGCCGGGATCCGGTCAGGATCCCCCGCCTCGGGGCATCGCGTCGATGATCTCCTGGCACTGCGGACAGACCGGGAACCGGGACGGATCGCGGTTGGGTATCCACGTCTTCCCGCACAGGGCCTTGACCGGTGTGCCCGTCACGGCGCTCTCGACGATCTTGTCCTTCTCGACGTAGTGCGCGAACCGCTCGTGGTCGCCGTCGTCGGTCCACGAGGTCCGCTCCTCGAGCAACGTGGATCCCGACAGGCCCGGGGAGGAGAGTGGTTCGGTCGTCATGGTCGCAGTCTACGACGCCGCCACGCCCGGAATTGGATACCCACGGGGGTATCCGTTAACCTATCGGCATGACAACGCGGACCGCCACCGAATCGACCTTCTCCGAACTCGTCGCCGAGAACCCGATCGTCCTCGTCGACTTCTGGGCCGCGTGGTGCGGACCCTGCCGGTCCTTCGCCCCGGTCTTCGAGTCGGTCTCCGACGCGAACCCCGACATCGTCTTCGCCAAGGTCGACACCGAGGCCGAGCAGAACCTCGCCGGCGCCTTCGGGATCACCTCGATCCCGACGCTCATGGCGATCCGCGACGGCGTCGTGCTCTACTCCCAGGCCGGCGCCCTGCCCGAGCCGGCACTGGTCAACCTCGTGCAGGCGGTCCGTGACGTCGACATGGACCAGGTCCGCTCCCAGCTCACCGAGGCGACCCCGGCCGACGGCGCCTGAGGCTCTCGGCCGCGGTGTCTCGGCGGCCGCGGTGTCTCGGCGGCCGCGGTGTCTCGGCGGC
>CAYMNG010000062.1:0-10194 GCA_964391765.1 uncultured Bifidobacteriaceae bacterium
TGTCGTCGGTCAGCCACCCGTACAGCGGCTCGCTGACGTTCATCTGGCGCTGCTTCGCGACGCTGGTCAGGCCGAGTTTCGCCCCGATGACCCGCGCCCCCGCGTCGACCCGGGCCGCGACGACGGCGTCCTGGACGGTGTAGGCGTCATCGGTGTCGAGGTCGGGATAGTCGTTCGTCAGCGGGTGCGTCGCGGTGCGTGTCCGCGCGGCGTCGATGAGCGTCTGGGCGATCTGGTCCAGCGGCAGGGTGGTCATTCTGCGGTCTCCGTCCGGTTCGCCATGCGGATCGTGATCGGGCCGAGCCGGTCGAACTCGGCGCGGAAGACGTCGCCGGGGGCGACGGGGACCATCGCGTGCAAGGACCCGGTCATGACGACGCTGCCGGCGGGCAGGGTCACCCCCATCGGTGCGAGGGTGTTGGCCAGCCAGGCGACGGCTGCGAGCGGGTCGCCCAGGGCCGCGGCCCCGGCGCCGGACGCGACGACCCGGCCGTTCTTGCTGAACACCATCCCGACCAGGCGCGGGTCGAACCCCTCGACCGGGACGACGAGGCTGGACAACGCGATCGCGCCGCAACTGGCCAGGTCGGCGACCGTGTCGGCGAGCTTGATCCGCCAGTCGACGATCCGGGAGTCGACGATCTCCATCGCGGCGACCAGGCCCCGCGTCGCCAGCAGGGCGTCGCCGGGTGTGCAGTCCGGGCCGGTGAGGTCCTCGGCGAGGACGACGCCGATCTCGGCTTCGATCCGCGGGGCGATGAACGCGTCGACCGGCAGCTCGGCACCGTCACGGTAGACGCCCGAGGCGAACACCGGCCCGAAGTCCGGTGAGTCGACCCCGAGCATCTTCTGCATGGGCGCGGACGTGAGGCCGAGCTTGTATCCGCAGATCCGCTCACCGTCGGCCAGCAGCCGATCGACCAGGTGCTGTTGGATCGCGTAGCCGTCGGCCATGCCCAGGTCCGCGAGCGCGTCGGTGAACGGCGGCACCGGAACGCCGGTGCGTCGAGCCTCGTACAACTGCGCGGCGAACGCGCGGGCCTGGTCGTCGGTCACGATCATGCGGGCTCCTGTGGGGAGTGCGGCAACGGCGTTCCGCACGCTAGCAACGGGCCGGTCGACCGGCCGAACGCCGTCCCGCATGGCGGTACGCCGGGCCACGGTGGCGACCCGTCGCCGTGCGGCACACCGTGGCGGTACGCGCGGCTCCGGTGACGAGTCGACGCCGTCGTGTCGGCGCCGGGCCGCACACCGGATAGGTTGGACCGGGCCCGAAGGCCGGGCGGTCGTGCTGTCGGGCTGGTCCCGTCGTCGGGTAGGGGAGTGGACTCATGCGGGTTGCGGTCATCGGCTCGGGGCCGTCGGGGATCTACGCGACCGACGCGCTCGTCGGGCAGCCGGGCGTCGAGGTCGACGTCATCGACCGACTGCCGGTGCCGTTCGGGCTGGTGCGGTACGGAGTCGCGCCCGATCACCTGAGCATCCGATCGGTCCGAGACACGTTGGACAAGGTCCTCGACAAGCCCGGCGTGCGGTTCTTGGGCAACGTGACCGTGGGTCGCGACGTCTCGATGGCCGACCTGCACCGGTGCTACGACGCGATCGTCCTCACGTACGGCGCGTCGGGTGATCGCCGGCTGGGCGTGAGCGGTGAGGACCTCGACGGCAGCGTCGCGGCGACGGACTTCGTGGCGTGGTACTGCGGCCACCCCGACGCGGACCGCGATCTGTTCGAGCGGTTGGTGCCCGCGGTCACCGCGGTGGTGGTCGTCGGCGTCGGCAACGTCGCCGTCGACGTCACGCGGATCCTGGCGAAGACCGTCGCCGAACTCGACCACACCGACATGCCCCAGCACGTCCTCGACACCCTGGCTCGCTCGCAGGTGACCGACATCCATGTCCTGGGCCGCCGTGGACCGGCGCAGGCCGCGTTCACGACGAAGGAACTGCGCGAACTCGGCGAACTCGCCGACGCCGACGTCCTCGTCCACGGGTTCGACGGCACCCTCGACGCGGGAAGCGAGGCGACGGCGGCGGCCGACAAGGCGGTCGCGCGCAACGTGGCGGTGATCCGCGGATGGGTCGACAACCAGCCGAGCGGGAAGACCCGGCGCATCCACCTGCACTTCCTCGCCCGGCCGGTCGAACTCGTGGGCGAGCAGTCGGTTCGGGAGGTCGTCGTCGAACGGACCGAACTCAGTGGCGACGGCGGGGTCGTCGGGACCGGGGAGTTGCAGCGGATCCCGGCGCAGATGGTCGTGCGCAGCGTCGGGTACCGCGGCACCGCGCTGGCGGACGTCCCGTTCGACGCCGCCCGAAACGTCATCCCGCACAGCGACGGGCGGGTCGAGCGTGACGGTGCCGTCGTGCCGGGGGAGTACGTCGCCGGTTGGATCAAGCGCGGACCGACGGGGATCATCGGCACGAACAAGAAGGACGCCGCGGCGACCGTCGCCTCACTGTTCGCCGATGCGGGAGCCGGAGTATTGCCGGCACCGCAGACGCCGGGTGGGATCGACGCGCTGTTGCGTGAGCGCGGAGTCGATGTCGTCGTCACGTCCGGGTGGCGGTCGATCGACGCGGCCGAGCGTGATCTCGGCGCGACCCGTGGCCGTGACCGCACGACGATCCACGACACCGACGACCTCCTCGCCGCCGCGACCGCCCCTGCCGTTTCTCCCAGTTAGCGGGACGTCGGGCACGAAGTGTCCGGTTTGTCCCGGTGCTCGTGCCGTTTGTCCCAGGACCTGGGACGTCGGGCACGAAGTGTCCGGTTTGTCCAGGTGCTCGTGCCGTTTGTCCCAGGACCTGGGACGTCGGGCATGAAGTGTCCGGTTTGTCCGGGTTCTCGTGCACCTGGTCCCAGGAAGCGGGACAAACGGGGAGGGGCCAACCGGCGGCGCTGTCTAGCGCCAGGGGGTGGTGGCGATGGGGGGATCCGCGCGCCAGGAGTGGACCGGCAGCGCCGCACCGCCACACGACTCCGCCCGGACCACCGACGCGGTCTCGGGGTCGTTCGCGCTGACCGCCACGGTCCACGCGCGGCCGTCGCGGTGGCGCACCTGCGCGGTCACCGTCGACGCCGGCGCGGGCCAGTTCGGCGGCACCGGCACGATGCGCTCACCCACGTGCGCGAGCACATCCAGGTCGTCGGCCCGGTCCGCGCCGGCGACGCGACGCACCGCGATCTCCGCGGCCTGCAACGGCGGTGGCAGACAGGACCGCCCGCGCAGCACGTCGGGTCGGACCAGCCCCTGCGGGAGCCCGGCCAGGAGGGCCAGTCCGTCCGCGAGCGACACCCGCCCGTGGACCATCGCGTCGGGCAGGGTCAGCACGACCGGGGCGAACCGATGCCCGCCGACGTGACTGCACTCCCAGACCCGGTCGAACTGCTCGCGCGGAGCCTGCTCGGCCAGACCGGCCAGCAGCGCCCGCCCGTTCACCGCGCAGCAGGCGTCCCGTCGGCCGTTCGTGCACACGAGCAGCAACGGTTCGGCGTCGACGTGGTCCAACGCCGGCAACGTCCCGTCGGCGATCGCCGCCAGGTCCCACGTCGCCAGCACACCGAGGTCCGCGACGATCCCCGAGCGCAGACGCGCTCCACCCGCCGCACCGCGGGCCACCCAGACGCGGTGTCCACCGGTCCGGGGCGTTCGTCGACCCGGCCGCCGAGCCAGCAGGACGGTGATCTGACGGTCCTTCGCCCCCGCGAGGTTCGCCTTGACCGGTTCGGGCAGGTCGCTCTCGGCGACCGCCTGCCGGCCCCAGGGTCCGTCGTGCTCGACGACGATCCAGGCCCGCGCGGTCGGCGCGGTGCCCGCCTGGTGTTCGCCGACCGCCCGGGACTGCAGCGTGCACGGCGTTTCCCGGACCTGCGCCGTCGTCACGGCTGATCACCGCCCTCGCTGGGTCGGAACGGTCGAACGTCGGGCAGGCGCCCGCCGAGGCCGCCGATCGGCGCGGCACCGACGACGCCCGTCCCGTCGCGCCGGGGATCGGCGTCGGGCAGTTCGACCGGGGTCCCCGACGCGGTCGCGGCGCGGGCCGGGCCGGGCCCGCACCAGGCCGCGATCAACCGATCCTCGCCCGCACGGAAGCGGTGGCACCGTACGCCGCCGGTTCCCCGGCCCTTGCCCGGGTACCGGTCCAGCGGCGAGACCTTGATCGTCCCGGCCTCGGTCCCCGGCAACGCGTCGGCGGTCCCGGCGACGGTCACGACGACATCGTCCGGGCCGGCGGCGACCACCGCGAACGCGACGACCTGCGCCGCGGCCGCCAACCGGATGCCCGCGACGCCGCCCGCGGCCCGGCCCTGCGGGCGGACCGCGGTGGCCGGGAAGCGCAGCAACTGCCCGTCGGAGGACAGCAGGACGAACTCCGCCGCCTCGGCGTCGGCCTCGGTCAGGCGCACGGCGGCGACCACCCGGTCGCCGTCGGACAGCCGGACGACCTCCCAGGAGTCCTTGTTCGCCGGGGTGTCCGGCACGACCCGCTTGACGATGCCCGCGGCGGTGGCGAGCGCGATCCCGGCGTCCTCGTCGACACCGACGAGTCCGACGACGATCTCACCGGCCGGCAGGTCGACGAATGCGCCCAACGGTGCGCCGGCCCCGAGGGCGGGCACGCCGGCGACCGGCGGGAGCGCGGGCAGGTCCAGGACGTGCAGCCGCACGACCCGTCCGGCACTGGTCACCAGCCCGATGTCGCCGCGAGTGGTCGCCGGGACCGCCGCGACGACGACGTCGTGCGCGCCGCGCGGGTTCTGGTCGCCGACCGCGGGCCGGGTGTCGGCGGTCCGGGCGATCAGGCCGGTGCTCGACAGCAGCACGACGCACGGCTCGTCGTCGACCTCGAGGGGGACGGACGCGGCGACGGGGACCGCCCCGGCCTCGAGCAGCAGCGTGCGTCGCGCCGTGGCGTGCATGCGCGCGACGTCGGCGATCTCCGCGCCGACCGCCGCCCGCAGGCTCGCCGGATTGTCCAGCAGCTCGGTGAGCTCGTCGATGCGCCGGCGCAGGTCGTCCCGCTCGGCCTCGAGCTCGATCCGGGAGAACCGGGTCAGGCGCCGCAGGGGCATGTCGAGGATGTAGTCGGCCTGTTCTGTGGTCAGGTCGAACACCGCGCGCAGGCGCTCTCGCGCGACCCCGGCGTCGTCGGACTGCCGGATGACCTCGATCACCTCGTCGATATCGACGATCGCGATGAGCAGCCCGTCCACCAGGTGCAGTCGGTCCGACGCCTTGGCGCGGCGGAACTGGCTGCGCCGCCGCACGACCTCCAGTCGGTGGTCCAGCCACACCCGCAGCATCGGCAGCAGGCCCAGCGTCTGCGGCTGACCGTCGACGAGGGCGACCGCGTTGACGTTGACGGTGTCCTCCATCGGCGTGAGCCGGAACAGCTGCTCGAGCACGGCCTCGGGGTGGAAACCGCCCTTGACCTCGATGACCAGTCGCAACCCGGAGTCGCCGTCGGTCAGGTCGACGACGTCGGCGATCCCCTGCAACCGCTTGGCCTGCACCGCGTCCTTAATCCGGTCGATCACTCGTTCCGGGCCGACGTTGTACGGCAGTTCGGTCACGACGATGCCCCGCCGGCGCGGTGTGATCTGCTCGATCCGCGTGCGGGCGCGGACGCGGATGCCGCCACGCCCGGTGCGGAAGGCCTCCCGGACGCCCTCCAGGCCGACGATGACGCCGCCACCGGGGAAGTCCGGTCCGGGGACCAGCGTCATGACGTCCTCGAGGGTCGCGTCGGGGTGGTCGAGCAGGTGCCGCGCCGCGGTGAGGACCTCGCCGAGGTTGTGCGGCACGAGCGTGGTCGCCATGCCGACGGCGATCCCGGCGGCGCCGTTGACCAGCAGGTTGGGGATCGCGGCCGGCAGGACGACCGGTTCGCGCTCGCGGCCGTCGTAGTTGGCGCCGAAGTCGACGACGTCCTCGTCGAGTCCGGCGGTCATCGCCAATGCCGCGGCCGCCAGTCGGGCCTCGGTGTACCGCATCGCCGCGGGTCCGTCGTCGAGGGAGCCGAAGTTGCCGTGGCCGTCGACCATCGGCAGGCGCAAGGTGAACGGCTGCGCCATCCGCACGAGCGCGTCGTAGATCGCCCCGTCGCCGTGTGGGTGCAGACGTCCCATCACCTCGCCGACGACCCGCGCGCTCTTCACGTGGCCGCGATCGGGCCGCAGCCCCATCTGCGCCATCTGGAACAGGATTCGCCGCTGGACCGGCTTCAGCCCGTCGCGCGCGTCCGGGAGCGCGCGCGAGTAGATGACCGAGTACGCGTACTCCAGGAAGGAGCCCTGCATCTCCTGGGCCACGTCGATGTCGACGATGCGCCCGCCGCCGGCCGGGGGTCCGGCTACGGGCTTCGCGCGGCGCGCCATGGGGTCCTCTCGGGTTGTCGGAAGTCGGGCCGGTCAGGGGATCAGCGGGCTGGCACCCACGCGGCCGACGGCGGCGGCGGCCAGGCGCTGCCCCGCCGCCAGGCAGTCGGCGAGCGTCGCCCCGGACAACCAGGTCGGCACGAACCCCGCGGTGAACGCGTCGCCGGCACCGGTGGTGTCGACGACGTCGGTGGGCCGGGCCGGCTGCGTGACGAACCCGAGCCCGTCGCGGCCGACGACGCCGCGGGCGCCGAGCTTGACGACGACGGTCGGGACCAGCTCGGCCAACGCCGTCGCCGCATCGTAGGGGTCGTCGGTGCCGGTGAGGACGGTCGCCTCGTCGGCGTTGGCCAGCAACACCTGTACCGCGGGCAGCACCGACCGCACGAGGTCGATCTGCGCGCGCATCGGAGCGGCCGAGGCCGGATCCAGGCTGACGGTCGCGCCGATCGCGGTCGCGGCGTCGAGCATGTGCAGCGCGACGTGCCGGGTCGCCGGGTTCAGCAGGGTGTAGCCGCTGAGGTGGACGTGCCGCCCGGGTCCCAGGGCGGCCTGGGCCGCGTCCAGGTCGAGCATCGCGTTCGCACCGGAGTCGGGGAACATCGTGCGTTCGCGACGCCGATCCACGATGACCACGCAGGTGCCGGTGCCGCGCCGGGCCGTGCGTTGCAGGTGCAGGTCGACGCCCAGCGCGGCCAGGCCGTCGGCGATCTCGTCGCCGAACGGGTCCGCCCCCACGCACCCGACGATCGTGACCGGCTCGCCGTCGAAGGCCATCCAGGCCGCGGTGTTCGCGGCGACCCCTCCGGGCTGCAGGCTGACGTGGGCCGGGGTGTCGCTGGCGTAGGCGATGTCGGAGTCGATGATCGCCGTGACGTCCATCATGACGTCGCCGACGATGAGGCAGCGCTCGGTCACGGGCCGGCGGCCCCGGCGCGCAGGGCGACGTCGGCGACCGCGATCCGGGCGGCGAGGTCCGCGTTGCGCACGACGATCGTCTCGTTCACCAGCAGGCTCGCCCCGTGGGTCGTCCGGTGGAAGTAGTCCAGCAGGAAGGGGGTGACGTCCTTGCCGCGGACGTTGCGCGCCGCGGCCAGGCGCAGGCCCTCGTCGAGGACCCGATCGTGGAGGTCGGGGTCGAGCTGGTCGGCCGCCGGGAGCGGGTTGGCGATGACCAGCCCGGCGCGGACGGCCAGTGCCGCTCGGGCCCGCATGACGGCCGCGACGTCCTCGGCGGTGTCGACGGACCAGTCGATCGGGTGCCCGGAGTCGGTCAGGTAGAAGCCGGGGAACGACGTGGTGCCGAAGCCGATGACACCGACGTTGTAGGTCTCCAGCCGCTCCAGGGTCGCGCCGACGTCGAGGATCGACTTCACCCCCGAGCACACCACCGTCATCGTCGTCTCGCCCAGTGTCGACAGGTCCGCGGACTCGTCCCAGGAGTCCCGCGCCTGCCGGTGCACGCCGCCCAGCCCGCCGGTCGCGAAGACGGCGATCCCGGCCTGCGCGGCGATGTGACTGGTGGCCGCGACGGTCGTGGCCCCGCTGCCGCCGCGGGCGACGAGGGTGCCCAGGTCGCGCAGGCTCACCTTGACGATGTCGTCGCGCCGGGCGACCTGCTCGAGTTCGGCGGCGCTGAGGCCGACGTGGACGATGCCGTCGAGGATCGCGATCGTCGCGGGGACGGCACCTCGGGCGGTAACGGTTCGCTCGACCTGCGTCGCGACGCGCAGGTTCTCCGGCCGCGGCAGGCCGTGGCTGATGATCGTCGACTCCAGTGCGACGACCGGCCGACCGTCGGCCAGGGCCTCCTGGACCGGATCGGCGACGCGCACCAGCCGCGCGTCGAGGAAACCGAGCATGGGTCGACCATAGCCGGTGCGACCGCCGAGAATGAGGTCGTGCCCGAGCATCCCGCCGTTGCCGCGCGACCGCCGGGGTATCCCGTCCGATGGGAGGCCGACGTCCTCCTCGCCGACGGGACCCCGGTCCGCGTCCGACCGATCCGGCCGGCCGACGGACCGGCCCTGCGGGCCTTCCACCGCTCGTTGTCCGCGCGCACGGTCTACTTCCGGTTCTTCAGCGCCAAGCCCGACCTCACCGACGCGGACGTCGCCCGATTCACGACCGTGGACCACGTCCACCGCGTCGCCCTCGTCGCCTTCGCGCACGGCTCCCTTGCCGCCGTCGGCCGGTTCGACGCGCTCGGAGACGGGTCGGCGGAGGTCGCGTTCGTCGTCCACGACGACCTGCAGGGGCAGGGTCTGGGGTCGATCCTCCTCGAGCACCTGGCCGCCGCCGCGCGCGAACGCGGGATCGAGCGGTTCGTGGCCGAGGTGCTCCCGGCGAACACCCGGATGCTGGCGACCTTCCGCGAAGCCGGCTACGCGGTCAACCAGCGACACGGCGACGACGTCATCGACGTGTCGTTCCCGGTCGCCGCGACGGCGGCGAGCGATGCGGTCCGCGAAGCGCGCGAGCACCGGGCCGAACGACGATCGGTGGCCCGGCTGCTGCGCCCGCGCGGCCTGGCGGTCGTCGGGGAGCCCGGTCCGCTGTGCGAGGTCGCCGAGGCCGCCGCGCGCAACGCCGTGGCCGCGGGGTTCACCGGTGCCGTGAGCGTGGTCGGCGTCCGGGCGCCGGCCGGGGCCGGGTCCGCCGCATCGGTGACGGACCTGCCGGCGGGCACGGACCTCGTCGTCGTTGCGGTTGACCCGGTCCGGCTGCCGGCGACGATCGCGGACGTCGGGGCGGTCGGGGCGCACGGTGTCGTCGTCCTGTCGGCCTCCGCACAGCCCGACGACCCGTCCTGGGTGACGCGCCAGGCGGCGCTGGTCGCCGGCGCGCGCGACCGTGGTCTGCGCATCGTCGGCCCGAACTCCCTCGGCCTGGTCAACACCGCGCCCGACGTCCGCCTCAACGCCTCGCTGCTGCCGACGCTGCCACCGGCTGGTGGCATCGGCCTGTTCTGTCAGTCCGCCGCGATCGGGCGCGCGTTGATGGACCGTCTGGCCGCCCGTGGCCTGGGCGTGTCCACGTTCGTGTCCGCCGGTAACCGGGTCGACGTCAGCGGCAACGACCTGCTCCAGTACTGGCTCGACGACGAATCGACGTCGATCGTCCTGCTGTACCTGGAGTCGATCGGGAACGCGCGCAAGTTCGCGCGCCTGGTGACGGCGCTGGCGCAACGCAAGCCGGTAGTCACCGTCCGCACCGGCGGCGCCGCGCAGCGCCACCCGCTCGGGCACGCCGTCGTACCGACGGGACTGCCGGCGGCCGCCGTCGACCAGGTCCTGGCCGACTGCGGACTGGTCGTCGTCGACCGGGTCGCCGACCTCGTCGACGTCGCGTCGATCGCCGTCCGCGCCCCGCTGCCGGGGGTCGGTCCTGCCGTCGTCGTCGCGAACAGTGACGCGCTGGCGACGATGGCCGGCAACGCGCTGGCGGCCGCCGGGCTGGGCGGGGCTCGGCCGCCGGTACTCGTCCCGCGTGAGGCCGACCGGGCGACGATGTCGGCGGCGGTGGTCCGGGCGGCCGCCGGCGCCGGGCTCGTCCTGGTCGCCCATGTCCCGGCGGCGGAGGCGACCGGTGACGAGACCGCGGGCCCGTGGCCGGCCGACGTGCCGATCGTCGCGGTACTGCCGGGCGTCGATCCACGCGTCGCCCCGGCGACGGTCCCGGTGTTCTGGGATGTGGAGGACGCCGTCGTCGCGCTGGCCCATCTGGCTAGGCTGTCCCGGTGGCGACGGCGGCCGCGCGGTCCGGCCGGGCCGGCGATCCCCACGTCCGGGCGCATTCCGCCGGGCCGCTAC
>CAYMNG010000062.1:10204-14724 GCA_964391765.1 uncultured Bifidobacteriaceae bacterium
GATGACCGAGCCGAAAGCCCATAACGCGGCCTGGGCGATCGCGCTGATCGGGGCGCTGGGCGGGGTGATGTTCGCCAGCCATGAGCGTTTCGTGTGGGCGCTGGGCTGGGTCGCGGCCTGGGCCGTGGCGGGGATCGCCCCGGGCCTGCGGTGGGCGCCCGGGTCGCCCCGACGGTGGCGGCTGCGACTGGTCACCGATCCGTTGTACGGGCCGGTCGTGAGCATCGGCGTCGACGATCCGGTGGCCGAGGTCCTCGGTGACCGGGCCTGGCGGCTGGCGCCGGTGAGTCCGGCGGCCGCGCGGGAGATGGTCCTCGCGCTGGGCGCTCGGGTCACCGTCCTGCCGGACCCGGTCGACGAGGTGGCGCTCGGGCACCTGGCCGACGCCTTGTCCGCGGCGAGCCACTGGCTCGCGTCGACCACGTTGGACCTGGCCGTCGCCGACGTCGACGCCGGCGTCATCGTCGTGCGCGGCGCGTACGCCGAAGCCGCGGCCACGGTCGCACCCGCCGAACCCGACGCCCGGCGCCTGCGACAGGTGCCGGTATCGGTGGTCGACGACGCCGGACCGACCGGTGCGTCCGGGTCCAGTGGAACAATGCCCGCATGACCGACTCCGCTCTCGCCGGGAAGTTGCGCGTGGACATCGACCGAGCCGGGTACTACCCCGAGCTCGTGGCCGAGGCACTGGAGACCGCGGTGGCGGGGGAGTCGTTGGCTGCGTATGTCGTGCAGCTGGAGACGACGTTGGATCGCGACGAGTTGCGCCGGCACGTCACGGTGCTGGCCCTGACGCCGACCCGACTGGTCGTCGCGCACGTCGACGAGCATCCCGCCGACGAGGCGAACCCGACCGCGTCCGCGTCGGCGTCGACCGAGGCCGTCCGCATCGAACGGGTCGACTCGGTCGTCGTCACCCGCGTCGTCGACAACCCGGCGCAGCACGCGGCCGGTGACGGCGCCTCCGAGGTCGTCCTGACGATCGGCTGGGGCGCGGTCAGTCGGATCGACCTGGAGCCGGCGACCTGCGGGGATCCGCAGTGCGATGCCGATCACGGATACACGGGCACGGCCAGCAACGACGACCTGTCCGTGCGGGTGTCGGCGGTCGCCGACGGCTCCGGGCTGATCCGGCAGGTCCTGGCGTTCGCCTCGGCGCTGTCCCAGGCGACCGCCGCCCGCTCTCGGTGAGCGCCCGCGCGCCGAGCCTGGCCGACGTCGCGCCCTCGGCGGCCGCCGCCGTCGGCGTCCGGGGATACCCCGACACCTTGGGCCTGGGACCGGCCCGGCATGCGGTCATCTGCCTCATCGACGGACTGGGCGACCGGCTGCTGCGCCGCCATGCCGACGTCGCACCGACGCTGTCCGGACTGGTCGGCGACCCGATCACCGCCGCGTTCCCGACCACGACCCCGGTCGGCCTGGGCACCTTGGGCACTGGTCGGCTGCCCGGTGTGCACGGGCTGGTCGGGGCCTCGTTCTGGCTGCCGGAGCGCGACGCGGTGCTCGAACCGCTGCACTGGACCGGCGACCCGACCCCGATCGCCGTGCAGCCCGAGCCGACGGTGTTCGAGGTCGCGGCCCGGGCCGGGGTGCGGGTGGCGACGATCACGGCGGGGGAGTACCGCGACAGCGGACTGACCCGTGCCGTCCTGCGCGGGGGCGACTACTGGGCGGTCGCCGATGCCGACGACCGGGTCGAGGCGCTGCGCGAGGTCCAGTCCGGCGGCCAGCCGACGCTGAGCTACGTGTACTGGCCCGAGGTCGACCGGACCGGCCACGAGTTCGGCGTGGACAGCGACCAGTGGCGGGCCGCGCTCGGCCGGGCCGACGCGCTCGTCGGCCGGCTGCTGGACGCACTGGCGGCGGACAGCGTCCTCGTCGTCACGGCCGACCACGGCATGGTCGACTGCCCGGCGGTCGAGGCGATCGCCGTCGACGCCGTCCCGGCGCTGACGGCCGGAGTGCGCACGGTCGTGGGCGAGCCACGCGCCCGGCACGTCTACGCGCGCCCGGGAGCGGCCGAGGACGTCCGCGCGGCGTGGGCTCAGGTGCTCGGCGACCGCGCCGAGGTGCTCTCCCGGGCTGAGGTGGTCGCCAGTGGCCTGCTCGGCCCGGTGGACCCGCTGCTCGCCGACCGGATCGGCGACGTCATGGCGGTCGCTCGGGGCCGGACGCTCCTGACGACCCGGTGGGACGCGAAGGTCAGTGCCCTGCTCGGCCAGCACGGTGCCTTGACCGAGGACGAGGTCCAGATCCCGGCGCTGCGACATCGCACGCCGTGATCGGCGTGGCCGAGGCCGCGCCGGGCTCTGGCACGATTCCCGTCGTGGCGGAGTTGACCTTCTACGCGGGCACGATGGACTGCGGCAAGTCCACGCTGGCCCTGCAGACCGATCACAACCACGCCTCGCGCGGCCGGGCCGGCCTGGTGTTCACCCAACTGGACCGCGCCGGCGGGTCCGTGCTGTCCAGTCGCCTGGGGCTGCAGGTACCGGCCATCGAGGTCGACGAGGCGCTGGACCTGCGCGAGGTCGTCGTCGCACGCCTGTCCGCCGGCACCCGGGTCGACTACCTCATCTGCGACGAGGCGCAGTTCTACACGACGGCGCAGGTCGAGCAGTTGGCCCAGATCGTCGACGAGTTCGGGATCGACGTGTTCGCGTTCGGGATCATGACGGACTTCCGCACTCGCCTCTTCCCCGGGTCGGCCCGGCTGGTCGAGATCGCCGACCGGGTGCAGCTGCTGCAGGTCGAGGCACTGTGCTGGTGCGGTGCGCGGGCGATCCACAACGCGCGCACGGTCGGCGGTCGGATGGTGATCGAGGGCGAGCAGGTGGTGGTCGGCGACACCGGCGGCGACACCGGCAGTGCCGCCGGCCGCGACACCGGAAGTACCGCCGAGCCGGGCGATGTCTCCTACGAGGTGCTGTGCCGCAGGCACTATCGCGCGCAGCTGACGAGTGCGAAGGCGCGCTACCTCCTCGCCGCCGACGAGCCGCTGCCGTTCGACGCGTCCTGACGGTTCCGCGGCCGGTCCTGCCTACCGATCGACCTCGTCGGGCTTGCCCGAGCCGAACAAGATCTCGTCCCAGGTCGGGACGCTCGCGCGGGCCTTGCGGGGCCGTGCCTTGCGCGGTGGCGGTGGCGGCGCATCGTCGGCCGGTGGGTCGGCCGGTGGGTCGGCCGGGACGGCCTTCGCCCGGCGGGTCCGGGTCGCACGCTTCGCCGGCGGCCGCGTCGGCTGCTCGCCGGCGGGTGGGGGAGTCGGACTCGGCACGCTGATCGTCGGATGGTTCGCCGAGACGATCGCCGCGTCGTCGACGGCGCCGGGAGCGGCATCGTCATCGCCGGCGGCAGCGGCATCGTCGTCGACGGCGCCATCGCCAGCGTCGGCCCGGACGTCGGGGACCGCGACCAGCCGGGGCCGACGGCCGGGCTCCGCCGGCGTGTCCTCCTCGGTGCGAACGAACGCGATAGGCGCGACGAGGTTCAGCGCATCGGCGATGTCCGCGTCGTCCAGGTCGGCAGAGCGCGGTGCGCGCGCCCCCATGAGCGCGCGGGCGTCGTCGTCCTGCGGGTGCAGGTTCCGCCCGGCGTGGTCGTACGTCCACGCCGCCAGGTGCGGTCCGTCGTCGTCGAACCGCGCGGTGACGATCCAACGGCCGTCCTCGCGACGGTACGCGTCCCAGACCAGGTCGGTGGAAGCGACTGCGGCCGTAGCACTCTCGCGCAGGGTCACGGAGACGCCGGACCGCCGGACCTCGACGGACTGGGCCAACTCGGCGACATAGGCGCGTTCGGCGAGCAGGGGATCCGCGTAGCGCGCGACCTTGTCCAAGGCCCAGCCGGTGTCGGCCGCGATGGCCTCGGCGGACTCCCCGGCGCGGACACGCGCTTGCACCTCACGTGGGCTGAAGGTCTGCAGGGCAGGCTCCCGAGGCCAGTGGCGGCGACCCGTGACGGCGCGCGGGTCGGTGGACACCGCCGAACCTAGCGCGTCCGTTGCCGGTACGCCCGATCGCGGGGCCGAATGTCCGTCGCGCCGCATCGGGCCGGCGGCCCGTCGTTCACCCGATTCCGTCGGCACCGGGTGTCGGCCCGGGCAGCGGGTCGTCTACCCATGCGGTCGCCGGCGGCAGCGGGCCGTCGTCGCGCAGTCCGCGATGCAGGGCGCGCTGACCCAGCGCCAGGATCGCCGTGGCACAGGCCGCCGACGTGATCCCCATGGCGAAGGCCGCGGTAGTGCCGTGGCGATCGACGACGACGCCGGCCAGGGCCGTCCCGGCGGCGAATCCGACGCCGAGGCCGGACATCGCCCAGGTCAGGCTCTCGGTGAGCAGCCGCGTCGGCACGAGGCGCTCGGTCAACGACAGTGCGGCGATCAGCGCGGGCGCGACCATGACGCCCGCGGCGAAGGCCGCGGCAGCCAGCACCCAGGTGGAGTGCTTCAATGCCGCGGCGGCCACCGAGACGGTGAGCAGTCCGGTCAGCAGCAGCGACTGCCGGGGCAGCGATCC
>CAYMNG010000063.1:0-5228 GCA_964391765.1 uncultured Bifidobacteriaceae bacterium
TCCGGCACGGTGACCGGTGCGGATGGCAGTCCGGTCGCCGGCGCGGACGTCACGTCGAGGTGACCAGCATCACGTCCCCCCAAAACCGCCGAGACGACGCGAATGGTTACTTAGCGGCCGCAATGTGGCGGCTAAGTAACCATTCGCGTCGCGTCGGCGGTTGAGGGGTGGGGTGGGTCAGTCGCAGACCGCCCCGCGGGCCGCCGAACCGACGAGCCGGGCGTACTTGTGCAGGACGCCCCGGGTGTACCGCGGCGGCAGCGGGGTGAAGCGTGCTCGGCGCGCCTGGAGCTGCTCCGGGTCGACGAGCAGGTCCAACGTCCGGTTCGGGATGTCGATGCGGATCCGGTCGCCGTCCTCGACCAGCGCGATCGGGCCGCCGTCGACCGCCTCGGGTGCGACGTGCCCGACGCACAGGCCGGTCGTCCCGCCGGAGAACCTCCCGTCGGTGACCAACAGGACGTCCTTGCCCAGGCCGGCACCCTTGATCGCCCCGGTGATCATCAGCATCTCGCGCATGCCCGGCCCGCCCTTCGGGCCCTCGTACCTGATGACGACGACGTCGCCGGCCTCGATCGTGCCGTCCTCCAATGCGGCCATCGCCGACTGCTCGCGCTCGAACACCCGGGCGCGCCCCTCGAACGTCTCGACCGGGACGCCGGCGTTCTTCACCACCGCGCCGTCGGGGCACAGCGAGCCGCCGAGGATCGTGATGCCGCCGGTCGGCGCGATCGCGTCGGCCGAGGCCTTCAGGATCGTGCCGTCCGGATCCGGCGGGGAGATCGCGGCGAGGTTCTCCGCGACGGTCCGTCCGGTCACCGTCAGGCAGTCCCCGTGCAGCAGGCCGGCGTCGAGCAACGCCCGCATGACGACGGGCACCCCGCCCGCCCGGTCGACGTCGCTCATGACGAACCGGCCGAACGGCTTCACGTCGGCGAGCAACGGCACGCGCGAGCCGATGCGGTGGAAGTCCTCCAACTCGAGGTCCACGTCGGCCTCGTGCGCGATCGCGAGCAGGTGCAGCACCGCGTTGGTCGACCCACCGAAGGCCATGACGACCGCGATCGCGTTCTCCAGCGACCTGCGGGTGATGATGTCGCGGGTCGTGACCCCTTGCGCGATCAGGTCGACGACCGCCTGCCCGGATCGGCGGGCGAACCCGTCACGACGCCGGTCGACCGCCGGCGGCGCAGCCGATCCCGGTAGTGACATCCCCATCGCCTCGGCCGCGCTGGCCATCGTGTTCGCGGTGTACATGCCGCCGCAGGCGCCCTCGCCCGGGCACAGCGCCCGCTCGATCGCGTCGACGTCGTCGCGGGACAGCAGCCCGCGGGCACAGGCTCCGACGGCCTCGAAGGCGTCGATGATCGTGATATCCCGTTCGGTGCCGTCGGACAGTGTCACGTGCCCGGGCAGCGTCGAGCCGGCGTAGACGAAGACCGAAGCGACGTCCAGGCGCGCCGCGGCCATCAGCATCCCGGGCAGGGACTTGTCGCAACCGGCGAAGGTGACCATGCCGTCGAGTCGCTCCGCCTGCATGACGGCCTCGACCGAGTCCGCGATGATCTCGCGGGACACGAGCGAGAAGTGCATCCCCTCGTGACCCATCGAGATTCCGTCGGACACCGAGATCGTCCCGAACTGCAACGGGAATCCACCGCGCGCGTGCACGCCCTCCTTGGCCGCGACCGCGAGTCGATCCAGCGACAGGTTGCACGGGGTGATCTCGTTCCAGCTCGACGCGATCCCGATCTGCGGTTTGGCGAAGTCCTCGTCGGCCAGCCCGACCGCCCGGAGCATCCCGCGGGCCGCCGCGCGCTCCAGTCCGTCGGTCACGTCGCTGCTGCGCGGCTTCATCGTCGTCATGGCCAGCAGCCTAGGCGCTGCCCCCACCCCCGTAGCCGACGACGTGATGCGGCGCAAGGCCGGCCGCGATCCGGCGGAGCTGCGCGCTCACGAGCGCGACCGCCCGCGGCAAGAACGCGGACGTGTTCCCGCCGACGTGCGGGGAGATCAGGACTCCGGGCACCTGCCACAGTCGATGGTCGGTGGGCAGCGGCTCGGGGTCGGTCACGTCCAGGGCCGCGCGCAGTCGGCCGGCCGCCACGTGGGCCGTCAGGGCCTCGGTGTCGACGACCGGTCCCCGCGCCACGTTGACGACGAGCGCACCGTCGGACAGCGACTGGAGGAACCGGTCGTCGACCAGCCCCCGGGTCGATTCGTCCAGCGGCACGGCGAGGACGACGACGTCGGCGGTCGGGAGGAGTGCCGGCAGCTCGTCCCGGCCGTGCACACCGGTCCGGGCCGAGCGCCCGACGAGGACCGCGGTCGCGTCGAACGCCCGCACCCGCGCGGCGACCGCTCGGCCGACACCCCCGGCACCGACGATCAGGACGGTCTTGTCCGCCAGGGCCGGCCGTCGGCCCGGCAGCCACCGACCCGACGGCATCGCGCGCGCGAAGTCGTCGAGCCCGCGCAGCGACGCCAGTGTCAGCGCGACGGCGAGTTCGGCCGTGCTCGCGTCGTGGACGCCGGCGGCGTTGCACACGGCTACCCCGGCGGGGACCGCCGGCAGGGCGCTGTCGAATCCGGCGGTCAGCAACTGGACGACGCGCAGGCGCGGCATCCGCGCCATCGCGGCGAAGGCGTCCGGCCCACCCAGGTACGGCGGGACGTAGAACTCGACCTCGTCGAGCGGGCACTCCGTCGGCGACCGCGCGTACGTCGTGACCGGCAGGCCGTCGACGTCACCGAGGTAGTCCGGCACCAGCGCACGCGACCGCGGACCCTGCGTCATGCGGGCATTGTCCACCGCGAGGACACTGACGCCGTGCGCGTGCGTCCGGCTCGACCTACCGACGCGCCCGCGTGCTACGCGATCGCCGTCGCCACCGGCGACGCCGGTGCCTCGGCGGCCGACCTGCACCGGTATCCCGACCTGATCGGCGACGTGTACGTCGGCCCGTACCTCGCCCTGGAGCCCGACTCCTGCTTCGTCCTCGTCGACGCCGACGACCAGGTGCGCGGTTACGCGATCGGCACGGCCGACACGCGCGGGTTCGCCGAACGGGCACGCCGGTCCTGGTGGCCCGATGCCGCGCGACGATTCGCCGGTGTCACGGACACCACGGCGGCGGACCGTGCGCTGCTCGCCGCGATCACGGCCGCACCGGCGCCACCAGACCCGGTCGTGGACGCGTACCCCGCCCACGGTCACATCGACCTGCTCCCGTCGGCCCAGGGGCTCGGCTGCGGTCGCGCCCTGATGGAGCGGCTGCTGCACGCGCTCGCCGAAGCCGGCGCCTCGGGGATCCACCTCGGCGTGGACCCGGCCAACACGAACGCCCTGGGCTTCTACCGTCGGCTGGGGTTCACGACCGCGTCGGTCCGACCGGGGGTCGTCTACGTCGTGCGGTCGCTGGCCACCGGAGCGCCGTGAGGCGCAGCCGCCGACCGGCTACGCCTGGACGCCGATGCGCTCCAGCAGAAGCGCGCGGACCTTCGCCGCGTCCGCCTGCCCACGCGTGGCCTTCATCACCGCGCCGACGATCGCACCGGCCGCCTGGACCTTCCCGCCGCGGATCTTCTCGGCCACGTCCGGCTGGTCGGCCAGTGCGGCGTCGATCGCGGCGAGCAGCGCCGAGTCGTCACTGACGACCCGCAGACCGCGCTGCGCGACGACCGAGTCGACGTCGCCCTCCCCGGCGAGCACTCCGTCGAACACCGAGCGCGCGAGCTTGTCGGTCAACGTGCCGTCGGCGAGCAGGTCCTCCACCCGTCGGATGTGCGCCGCGGTGACCGGCAGGTCCGCCAGATCCACCCCGCGCTCGTTGGCCGTCCGCAGGAGTTCGCCGGTCCACCACTTGCGGGCGGCCGCCGGGTCGACACCGGCGGCGATCGCCTCGGCGACGAGGTCCACCGCGCCGGCGTTGGCCAAGGCCGCGAACTCGTGCGCGCTGATCCCCCACTCCGCCCGCAGTCGGGACCGCTTGGCGGCCGGCGCCTCGGGCAGCGTCGCGCGAAGGTCCTCGACCCACTGCGGCGACGGCGCCACCGGCACCAGGTCCGGTTCGGGGAAGTACCGGTAGTCCTCGGCCTCCTCCTTGGACCGACCCGGCGTCGACCGCCCGGTGTCCTCGTGGAAGTGACGGGTCTGCTGCACGACCCGACCGCCGGTGCGCAGCACGGCCGCCTGCCGCTCGATCTCCGAATGGACCGCGCGCTCGACCGAGCGCAGGGAGTTGACGTTCTTCGTCTCGCTCCGAGTGCCCCACGGTTCACCGGGGCGGGCCAGGGAGACGTTGACGTCACAGCGCAACGACCCCTCCTCCATCCGGACGTCGGACACGCCGAGGGCGCGCATGAGGTCACGCAGTTCGGTCACGTACGCGCGCGCGACCAGCGGCGCCAGCGACCCGGTGCCGGTCAACGGCCGGGTGACGATCTCGATCAGCGGGATGCCCGCGCGGTTGTAGTCGACCAGGGAGTAGTCCGCGCCGTGGATGCGGCCGGTCGACCCGCCCGCGTGCGTGAGCTTGCCGGTGTCCTCCTCCATGTGGACGCGCTCGATCTCGACCCGGAACTCCCGTGGGCCGTCGTCGGTCTCGACCGTCACGTCGAGCCAGCCGTCGACGCACAACGGCTCGTCGTACTGGCTGATCTGGTAGTCCTTCGGCATGTCCGGGTAGAAGTAGTTCTTCCGCGCGAACCGGCACCAGGTGGCGATCCGGCAGTTCAGCGCCAGCCCCATCCGGATCGTCGACTCGACCGCGGCGCGGTTGACGACGGGCAGCGAACCGGGCAGGCCCAGGCAGACCGGGCACACGTTCGTGTTCGGGTCCGCCCCGAACGCGGTCGGGCACGAGCAGAACATCTTCGAGGCCGTGCCGAGTTCGACGTGCGTCTCCAGACCGAGCACCGGATCGAACTCGCCGATCGCGTCGGCGAACGCGACGGTGTCGTGCATGGCGGTCATAGGTCCGGTGCCTCCTCGATCAACGGCCTGCCCCAACGGTCGATCAGCGCGTGCTCGACCGCTGCCCCCACGCCGTACAGCCGATCGTCGGCCATCGCCGGTGCGATGATCTGCAGCCCGACCGGCAGACCGTCCTCGGGCGCGAGACCGGCCGGCAACGACATCGCGCAGTTCCCGGCGAGGTTCACCGGGATCGTCGCGATGTCGTTGAGGTACATGGCCAGTGGGTCGTCGACCTTGTCCCCGATCCGGA
>CAYMNG010000063.1:5238-14643 GCA_964391765.1 uncultured Bifidobacteriaceae bacterium
CGCCGTGAAGTCGCGGGCGATCAGGCTCCGTACCTTCTGCGCCTGGCCGTAGTACGCGTCGTAGTAGCCGCTGGACAGCGCATAGGTGCCGATCATGATGCGGCGCTTGACCTCGGCGCCGAACCCGGCTTCCCGCGTGAGCGCCATGACCTCCTCGACGGGCCGCTGACCGTCGTCGCCGACGCGCAGGCCGTACCGCATCCCGTCGAAGCGGGCCAGATTGCTGGACGCCTCCGACGGAAGGATGAGGTAGTACGCCCCCAACGCGTACTCGAAGTGCGGACAGCTGACCTCGACGACCTCGGCACCGAGTGCGAGGAGGATCTCGACGGCCTCGTCGAACCGCTGCGCGACCCCCGGCTGGAACCCCTCGCCGCGCAGTTCTCGGACCAGGCCGACCCGCAGGCCGCGGACGTCGGCCCGCCGCGCGGCGGCCACCACGTCGGGCACGGGCGCGTCGATCGACGTCGAGTCGCGCGGATCGTGGCCGGCGATCGCCGCGTGGAGCAACGCGGTGTCCAGCACGGTTCGCGCACACGGTCCGGCCTGGTCCAGGCTCGACGCCAACGCGATGAGTCCGTATCGCGACACCGCCCCGTAGGTCGGCTTGACCCCGACCGTCCCGGTCACGGCGGCCGGTTGGCGGATCGATCCGCCGGTGTCTGTCCCGATCGCCAACGGCGCCTCGAACGCGGCCAGGGCCGCCGCCGATCCGCCGCCGGACCCGCCGGGGATCCGGTCGAGGTCCCACGGGTTGCGCGTAGGGCCGTAGGCGGAGTGCTCGGTCGAGGACCCCATCGCGAACTCGTCCATGTTCGTCTTGCCGAGGATCACGATGTCCGCGGCCCGCAGGCGTTCGACGACCGTCGAGTCGTACGGCGGCCGCCACCCCTCCAGGACCCGCGACCCGGCGGTCGTCGGGACCCCGGACATCGTCAGGATGTCCTTCAGTGCCAACGGGACTCCCGCGAGCGGACCGAGTTCCTCGCCCGCGGAGCGCTTCGCGTCCACCGTGTCGGCCATGTCGAGCGCATCCGCGCCGAGTACCTCGAGGAAGGCGTGGACCCGGTCGTCGACGACCGCGATGCGGTCCAGGTGCGCCTGCGTGACCTCACGCGCGGATACCTCGCCCGTCGCGATCGCGTCCGCGAGCGTCGCCGCGGTCTGCCGGACCAACTCCGAGTCAGTCGCCATGCTCACTTCTCGCTCACTCCTCGTCCAGGATCCGCGGTACCCGGAAGCGGTCGTCCTCCCAGGCCGGTGCGCCGGCGGCCACGGACTCCCGATCCAGGCCGGCCCGCGCGACGTCCGCGCGCATCACGTTCTCTACCGGGATCGGGTGCGACATCGGCGCGATGTCCTCGGCGGCCACCTCGGCGACCCGCGCGACGGACTGCAGGATCACGTCGAGCTGACCGGCGTAGTGCTCGAGTTCGTCCTCGGTCAGGCGCAGGCGGGCGAGATGCTCGACCTCGCCGCGGGTGATCGCGGTCATTGCGCGATCCTACGGCCGGCGCCTGCGGTACCTTCCGCGGTGGAGGGGACGCCATGCGACGTGGAGCACTTATCTGGACGGTGGTCGCGGTCGCGATCGCCGTGGCGGTCACGACCGGGTCCGCCGCACCGGCGGCCGCCGACACCGGTCCGGCCCCGGTCGCGGCCACGTCCGACACCGTCGTCGCGACCGCCTTCTACGACCTCCGCCGGCGCGTGCTCCCCCTCGCGACGCAGACCCCGTGGGTCACGGCGCTGCGCGGCGAGCAGGTCCTCGCCCTGGGCGCGGACTCGGGGCTGACCGGCTCGCCGCTGCTCGGCGGGACGACGACGGCCTACCCGGTGTTCACGTTCGACGCCGCGGCGTCGACCGCGCAGGCGCTCGGCACCGTCGACCTCGGGCCACTGGCCGGTCCGCAGAGCTGGGTCCGCGTGCTGGACTACCAGTACGTGCCGCAACTCCAGGTCGCCGGTGACGCACGCGCGCACGCGCTCGTGTCGTTCGCGACGTACAGCGCGCAGACCGGGTGCCGCCGCCTGATCGTCACCGACGTCGCGATCGACCTCACCGGCGCCGGGCGCAACGCCCTCGGCAAGACCTGGTACACCCTGCCGTGCATCGTGCCGTACACGCCGAACGAGGGCGACTGGATGTACGGGCCGGGCCTGCACCAGTCCGGTGGCCGCGTCGCGCTCGTGCCCAAGGCCCAGTGGGCGAAGCCCACGCAGCCGGAGATCTACCTGACGACGGGCGACTTCGCGATGCTGGTGAACCTGGGCGACCAGATCCCGGCGTCCACCCGACGGCTGCTCACCGACGTGCTGCGCATCTCGTCGACCGGCAGGGTGTCGGTCGTCGCGACCGGCATCCGCAACGGTCAGGGGCTCACGACGGCGACCCTCGACGGCAAGAGCGCCCTCGTCGGGACGACGCACGGGCCGCGCGGCGGGGACGAGCTGATGAACATCAAGCCGGGCGACGACTACGGCTGGCCGCGTGAGTCGTACGGCACCGTCTACAGTTACACGCCGCTGGCCGTCCAGAGCCGGCCGCAGACGGAGGGCAAGCTCCCGACCGCGACGAAGCCGGCGTTCTCCTGGGTCCCGTCGATCGGCCCGGCCGCAGTCGTCCAGGTTGCCGCCGGCGGCGCCTTCGGCACCTGGTGGGGCGCGGTGGCGGGGCGCCCCACCGGCGACCTGCTCGTGTCCGGCATGGCGGCGCAGCAGGTGTTCCGCGTGCGCTGGGACGCCGGCGCCGTCCGCTATGTCGAGGCGATGAGTACCGGCGCCCGCATCCGGTCGCTCACCCAGACAGCGAGCGGAGTGATCGTCGCCGGCGTCGACACCGCCGGCCCCGACGCTGGCGCGATCATGGTCCTGACCCCCGCACGGGCCTGGGACAGCACGACCGCCAGCATGCGGTAGTCGCGTGGTCCGCGACCGCGCGTGTCACGGTCCGTGCGGTGCGATGACGGCCTTGACGCACTCGGACTGACCAGACATCTCCAGCGCCGCACCGTACTCCGCCAGGGCGAACCGATGCGTGATCATCCCCGTCGGATCGACCTGACCGTTGCGCAGCATCAGCAGCGCGCGGTCGAACGAGTAGGCCTGGGCGAACGATCCCTTGATCGTCAACTCACGTCGGAAGATCTCGTACGGCGGAACGGACCACTGGACGTCGAGGCGATGCGGCGGCTGGCGGGGTCGATCATCGAGTACATGGCCCGTCATCGCCCGTGAACCGCACCGGATCCACGCCGTCGACCTCGCCGGCTCCGCCGGCCAGCGCACCCGGATCACCCCCGACGCCCAGGCCGTCCTCGACGCCTGCACCATCCCGACCCCAGCACTGATCCTGGCCACCACGCCCACACGCCAGCCCCGAAAGCGGGCCCGTACGAGCGCATAGATACGCACCCGAAGCCATCGTGAACGTCGATAGTCGTTACCCTGCAATGGCTATCGACGCTTTGCTTACCTTCCAACTGTCGAACTCGATCACCGCATCCACCCACTGTCCGGTCTGAGCGGCTGCCTGAACTCCCTTCGCCGCTACCCGCAAGAGAAGGAGATCCTGGCCGGAGACCCGGCAGCCGTCAGAGGCGGCGGAAGGCGGGGGCGTAGCGGAACACTCCGTGGAGGTCGTTTCGCCACGCCGTCAAGCGGCGGAGTTGGAAGTGCTCGACCCACGCGGGATCCTCAGGGAGAACGGCCAGGCGCGAGGCGGGTTCGAAACCGAACCGTGAGTAGTACGAGACGTCTCCCAGCACGACGACGCAGGCCTCGTCGAGTGAATCGGCAGCGGCCACCGCGCCGTGCATCAACGCATGTCCCACACCGCGCTGTTGGCATCGGGGCAGAACACCCAAGGGACCGAGGCCGAGCGCGGGCTGGCCGGCGATGTCGCCACGACTGCACACGACATGCCCGACGATCTCTCCGTCCACGATCGCCACGATGGACAGGCCCGGGACCATGTCGCCGTCGGCGCGAAGGTCGTCGACCAGCCGGGCCTCGGCGCTGATGTCCTCGCCGGCACGTTGGAACGCCGCCGTGTGCACCTCACGAATGGCGGTGTGGTCGCGGGGCGTCTCGCGGCGAAGAATCATCGACTCAGGATGCTGGAGCAGTTGCCGCGCGCGCAATGTGTTCACGCCGTGAGAGATTCCGACAGCTGCCCCACCTTCCGACCAGGAGATCCGATGCCTCGCGTCGGCGTGCAGTTCCCGCAGGCTCGGGGCTCGCGCTGCGGCGCAGCCGCGGGGGCTCGTACGCCTCGGCCGTGTGCCCGGATTTGTACTGTGGCCGCATGGAGGCCGCACCCGAGATGCGCGAGTTGCTCACGTCTGCTGTCGCAGCGGTACTGACGACGTATCGCGCCGATGGGAGCGCGGTGCCAACGCCGGTCTGGTTTCGGGCGACAGACACCTCCGTCGAGGTCGTCATCGGCGAAACTGACGTCAAACTGCGCCGCCTGGCGGCCGGACAACGCTGTTCGCTCACCGTCTTCGAGACCGTGCCGCCGTTTCGTGGCGTGCGTTTCGACGCGACGCCCGTGTTGTCCCGCGGCGACGTTGCACCCGTCCGCCGCGAAATCGCCTCCCGCTACCTCGGCGCGGCGGACGGCGCCCGATTCGCGGCGCAACGCGGCCCCGGCGTCGTGGCCTCTTGGGCATTGGAGGTCGGCCATACGTGGGACTTGCGGGCGATCCTGCCCTGAGCCGACCTGGCGAACGCCTGCGACGCCCAGTCCCGAGCGTATTGCCGTGGCCGTCGGGAGCCCGGCAAGCGGCACCCTTGCGAGTTTGAACTCGGTGCCACGCTTTCTGCCGCGGGCGGCGGGGGCGCGGACCCGGCTTCCGGCGCAGGAGCGCAGCAGCGTGGCGATCCGATCCGGGCCAAGGTCGGCGCGGCGGGCGCAGCGTCGGGCCGCGGAGATATGCCGCTCAAGTGGCCTCGCCGAGGCGGCACGCCGGACACCGTCGGGGACGGCCGCCGCTGCGAGATCCGGGACGAGGGCGACTCCGACGCCGGCGGCGACCAACTCGAGCTGGCGCGCGAAGTTCATGTACTGCGCGACAGTGACGGCCATGGCCCGAGATCGACGGTCCGCCTCAGCCACAACGCGTCTCACCCGTCAGCGGCCAGCCGGTGTGCCAGTGCCGGATCGAGGCCCGCCGCCAGGAGCACGGCGAAGCCCTCCGGCCCGACGACCGGAACACCCAGCTTCTCCGCCTTCGCCCGCTTGCTGCTCGTGCGACCACCGTCGTCCCCCTGCACCAGCAGGTCGGTCGCCTTCGACACCGAGCCGGCGACCTTGGCCCCCAGCGCAACCGCCGCTTCGACGGCACCTTCCCGGGTGAAACCCGGCACCGCGCCGGTGATGACGACCGTCACACCCGTCAGCGGCAGGGGTCCGGCGGCAGCCACCTCGTCCGCCAGCCGTACGCCACCCCGGCGCCACTTCTCCACGACGTCCCGATGCCAGTCCTCGGCGAACCACTCGCGCACGGCCTGGGCGACCACCGGCCCCACGCCGTCGACCGCCGCCAGGTCCTCGACGCCGGCCGCCGCGATCGCGTCGAGCGAGCCGAACGCCCGAGCCAGATCGGTGGCCGTCGGCGCCCCGACATGCCGGATCGACAACGCGACCAGGACCCGCCACAGCGGCCGGTCACGTGCCGCGTCGATGCTCGCCAGCATGACCTTGGCGTTCTCGGACAACTGCGGACCAGACTCCCCCTTGCCGGGTTCGCGGGTGAAGAACGCGCTGCCCACGAGGTCCTGCGGGCGCAGGGTGAACAGGTCACCCTCGTCCACGACGAGCCCGGACTCCAGCAGGGCGATCGCCGCCTTGTAGCCGAGACCTTCGATGTCGAGCGCCTGCCGCGAGGCGACGTGGAACAGCCGCTCGCGCAGTTGCGCCGGGCAGGACCGGGTGTTGGGGCAGCGAATGTCCTTGTCGCCCTCCTTCTCCGGGCGCAGCGTGCTGCCGCATTCCGGGCAGTGCGTCGGCATGACGAACGCCCGCTCGGCACCGGTCCGCTCCTCGACGACCGGCCCGAGCACCTCAGGGATGACGTCCCCGGCCTTTCGCAGGAACACCATGTCGCCGATGAGAACGCCCTTGCGCTGCACCTCGTACGCGTTGTGCAAGGTCGCCATCGCCACCGTCGACCCGGCGACGCGCACCGGTTCCATCACCGCGTACGGCGTGACCCGACCGGTGCGGCCCACGTTGACCGGGATGTCGAGCAGCCGGGTGCGCACGACCTCCGGCGGGTACTTGTAGGCGATAGCCCACCGCGGCGCGCGCGAGGTCTCCCCCAGTCGCCGCTGCAGCGCGATCTCGTCGACCTTCACCACGACACCGTCGATCTCGTGCTCGACGTCGTGTCGGTGCTCGCCGTAGTACGCGACGAAGTCGCGCACCCCGTCGGCCGATTCGTGCACCCGGGACCGCGCACTCACCGGCAGCCCGAGGTCCGCCAGCACCTCGTAGCCCTGGCTCTGCCGCTCGATCTCGATGCCGGCGACGGCGCCGATGCCGTGGACCGTCAGCCGAAGCCCGGCCAGGCGGACGCGGGCCCGGGCGAGCTCGGCCTCCATTCGGGCCACCTTCCCCGCGCCCCGATCGCCGGCCGCCGAGGATCGCGCCGCGACGAGCTCGGCCTCGCGCCGGTCGACCCGCTGGCGCAACGACCCGGCGGCGGTGTTGCGCGGATTCGCGAAGGCCGGCAGCCCGAGGTCCTGCTGCTCGCTGTTGATCCGCTCGAAGTCCGCCACGGGGAAGAAGATCTCCCCGCGCACCTCCAGCAGTGGCGGTACCGGCCGGCCCGAGGCCGAGGTCAACCGCTGCGGCACGGCCGCGATGTACCGCGCGTTGAACGTGACGTCCTCCCCGATCCGGCCGTCGCCCCGAGTCGCCAGCGAGCGCAGGCGGCCGTCGACGTACACGGCGTCGACCGCGAGGCCGTCGATCTTCAGCTCGCACAGCAGATGCGGCACTCGCGTCAGGCCCGACTCGACGCGGTCCAACCACGCCTGCAGCTCTCCCTCGCTGAACGCGTTGTCCAGGGAGTACATGCGCTGCAGGTGCTCGACCGGCTCGAACATCTCCGAGCGCTGACCACCCACGGTCTGCGTCGGCGACTCCCCGCTCACGAGCTCGGGGTGCACCTGCTCCAGTGCGGCGAGCTCGGCGAACAGCGCGTCGTACTCGGCGTCGGACAGCTGCGGGGCATCGGCCCGGTAGTACTGCGACCGGGCCGCGTTGACCGCATCGACCAGTTCGATCCAGCGCACGCGGGCGGCCGCGCGCCCGGTCGGCGCGTCACCATCGGACATGGGCCCATCGTGCCGCAGGACCCCGATCAGCGCGTGCCGGCACCGTGGTTGACTTGCCTGATGTCCGTCGACCCGACCGCCGGCGCCGACGTGACCGGGGAAGTCGATCGGCCGCACTGGCTGCGCAACACCACGCTGTTCCTGAGCGGGCAGACGATCTCGTTGTTCGGGTCGAACCTGGTCCAGTACGCGATCGTGTGGTACCTGACGCTGCAGACGAAATCCGGCGTAGTACTCATGTTGGCGACCGTCTTCGGCTTCGTGCCGCAGGCCATCGTCTCCGTCTTCGGCGGCGTCTGGGCCGACCGGCACAACCGCAAGCTGCTCGTGATCGGAGCCGATGCCACGATCGCCGTCACCACCCTCGCCCTCGCGCTGCTGCTGTGGCGTGGCGTCGACGGCCTGTGGCCGGTCTACCTGACCCTCGCGATCCGTTCGGCCGGAGCCGGGATCCAGATGCCAGCCGTCGGCGCACTGCTCCCGCAGATCGTCCCGACTACCAGGCTGATCCGGGTCAACGGCATCAACATGAGCCTGCAGTCGGCGCTGACGATCGTCGCCCCGGCCGCGGCCGCCGCCGTGTTCGCGGCATTCGGACTGCAGGCCGTCCTGTTCGTCGACGTCGTGACCGCCGTGATCGGGATCTCGCTCGTGGCCGTCATCCCGGTCGTGACGCTGGTCGGCACGTCCGAACGCGGTGGCTATCTGGACAACCTGGGCGAGGGGCTCCGGTACGTGCGCAGCCACGTCGTCATCCGCCGCACGCTGTTCTTCTTCGCGGCGGTGTTCTTCCTGTGCGCCCCGCCCGGATACCTCACCCCGCTCATGGTCGTGCGGACCTTCGGTGACGAGGTGTGGCGGCTGACGGCGAACGAGCTCGCGTTCGGCGTCGGGATGCTCGCCGGTGGGGCGGTCATCGCGGCCTGGGGCGGCCTGCGCGACCGCATGCGCATGCTCGTCCTCACCGGCTTCGCGTTCGGGGTGCTCGCGGTCGCCGCCGGCCTCAGCGGCGACATCCTCGGCCTGCCGGTCGCGTGCGTGCCGTTCCTGGGGGCGATGACCCTGTTCGGTGTCGCGGTCGCCGTGTACATGACGACGACGACGACGCTGTTCCAGGAGCAGATCGAGCCGCAGATGCAGGGCCGGGTGTTCGGGGTGCAGGGCATCGTGACGGCGCTGGCGATGCCGGTCGGGATGACCGTGTTCGGTCCGCTCGCCGACGCGATCTCGGTGGAGTGGGTGCTCGTGCTGACCGGCGCGCTGATGGTCGCCGTCTCGCTCGTCGCCGGTCGGCACGCGCCGCGCGCAGTGGCCCCCGGCTTCCGCGCCGCGGCCGGGCCCGCGGCCGGGTCGGCGGCCGGGTCGGCGGCCGAGGCTGGGACTGGCGGGCATGTCGCGCCCGATTCGCCCACCCAGGTGCCCGCGCGTCCCGGAAAGCGGGACAAACGGTAGGAGCCGGGGGCTAGGAGCGCGGCTCTGTGTCGGCGCGCAGGACGCGGCCGACGGCACGGCAGGCCGCCAGCGCGGTGCGCGCCCAGTCCGGCGACGCCCCGGCCAGTCCGCACGTCGGCGTGATCGCGATCTGGGCGAGCCACCGGTCGTCGGTCAGTCCGAGCCGGTGCAGCAGCCCGCGCACCGGCGCACTGGCCTGCGTGTCGCTCAGCGCACTGGCCTGCGTGTCGCTCAGCGCACCGGCTCGCGTGTCGCTCGGCGCGCCGGACCCCAGGGCCGCGACCGTGCCGGCGAACACGCCCGCACCGGCCTCGAGCGCGGCGCCGAGTTGCGCATCGGTCCCGGGGTCGTCGCCGAGGAGCAGGTCGACACCGATCGCGGCCGCGCCCGACGCGCGGAGCAGCGCGACCGGCGGCCGGGCAGCGCAACAGTGCGCCACCGGCACGCCGCCGGCCGCGGCGATCGCCTCGAACACGCCCGCCAGGACCTGACCGGCCGCCTGCGGGTCGACCGGCGCGTACGCCGACAGCCCGCTCGCGGTGCCGATCGACCCGTCGAGCACCGCCCGCAGACCCGGCTCGTCGACCTGCACGACGACGGCGGACGCGG
>CAYMNG010000064.1:0-14426 GCA_964391765.1 uncultured Bifidobacteriaceae bacterium
CCTTCCCCGGGTTCATCCCCGCCTACATCCGGCCGCTGTTCTGCGAGGGCAAGGGTCCGTTCCGCTGGGCGGCGCTGTCCGGCGACCCCGCCGACATCCGCCGGACCGACCAGGCCGTCCTCGACCTGTTCCCGGACAACGACCACCTGCGTCGCTGGCTCACGATGGCCCAGGACCGGGTCGCGTTCCAGGGCCTGCCCGCGCGGATCTGCTGGCTGGGCTACGGCGAACGCGACCGGGCGGGGCTGGCGTTCAACGACCTCGTCGCCCGGGGGGAGGTGGCCGCGCCGATCGTGATCGGCCGCGACCACCTCGACTGTGGCTCGGTCGCCTCGCCCTACCGGGAGACCGAGGCGATGCTCGACGGCTCCGACGCGATCGCGGACTGGCCGCTGCTCAACGCGATGCTGAACATCTCCTCGGGCGCGTCGTGGGTCTCGATCCATCACGGCGGCGGCGTCGGCATCGGCCGGTCGATCCATGCCGGGCAGGTCAGCGTCGCCGACGGCACGCCGCTCGCCGCCGAGAAGCTCGAGCGGGTGCTGACGAACGACCCGGGGATGGGGGTCATCCGCCACGTCGACGCCGGCTACGACCACGCCGTCGACGTCGCCGACGAGCGCGGCGTGCGGATCCCGATGCGCGAAGGCGCCGGTGGCTGACGTCGGCCGGTTCGGTCCCGGTGCCACCGCGCTCGTCGGGATCGGGCACCTGGTCACGAACGACCCGGACCGCGGCGATGGGATCCTCGGCGTCGTCGCCGACGCGGCGGTCGTCGTCGAGGACGGCCGGGTCCGCTGGGTCGGCCGGTCGACGCAGTGCCCGCCAGCCGACGTCGGCATCGACGTCGCCGGGCGATCGGTGGTGCCCGGCTTCGTCGACAGCCATGCGCACCTGGTGTTCGCCGGCGACCGGGCCGCGGAGTTCGCCGCGCGGATGGCCGGTCAGGCCTACGCCGCCGGCGGGATCCGCAGCACCGTCGAGCGGACGCGCGCCGCCTCCGACGACGACCTGCGGCGAACGATCGAGCGGCTGGTCGGGGAGTTGCGCCGCAGCGGCACGACGACGTTCGAGATCAAGTCCGGCTACGGACTGACGGTCGTCGACGAGGCGCGCAGCCTGCGCCTGGCCCGCGAGGTGACCGACGAGACGACCTATCTCGGCGCGCACGTCGTCCCGGCGGAGTTCGCCGACGACCCGGCCGGCTACGTCGACCTGGTGACCGGACCGATGCTCGACGCGTGCGCCCCGAACGCCCGGTGGGTGGACGTGTTCTGCGATCGCGGCGCCTTCGACGCCGACCAGGCTCGGGCGGTCCTCGTGGCCGGCGTCGAGCGCGGGCTGCGCCCACGGGTCCACGCCAACCAGCTCCAGCACGGGGACGGCATCACCGTGGCGGTTCAGATGGGGGCCGCGTCCGCCGACCACTGCACCTACGCCAGCGCTGCCGACGTCGACGCACTGGCGTCGAGCACGACGGTCGCGACCCTCCTGCCCGGTGCGGAGTTCTCCACGCGGTCGCCGTACCCCGACGCCCGGCGCCTGCTCGCCGCCGGCGTCACCGTGGCCCTGGCCACCGACTGCAACCCCGGTTCGAGCTACACGACGAGCATGCCGCTGTGCATCGCGCTGGCGGTGCGGGAGATGGGGATGACTCCGGACGAGGCGCTCTGGTCCGCGACTGCCGGCGGCGCGAAGGCGTTGCGGCGCACCGATGTCGGCGTCGTCCAGGTGGGTGCTCGGGCCGACCTCGTCGTCCTGGACGCGCCCAGCCACGTCCACCTGGCCTATCGGCCGGGTGTCGACCTGGTCGACCGCGTCTGGTCCGCGGGCTGAACCGATGTCCGGACGCGAGAGACCACGACCCGCACGGCCACGACCCGCGTGGTCACGACCCGCGCGGTCAGGATGCGAGGGCGGCGATCAGTGCTTCGTGCGTCGCCCGGTCCGCGGCGACGACCAGGCCGATCGAGTCGGCGGTCAGCGGCGCGCCGGTCACGTCGGTGACCACGCAGCCGGCCGCGCGGGCGATCGCGATCCCGGCCGCGAAGTGCACGCTGTCGAGCCGGCCGGCGGCCTCGACGTACCCGGCGAGTCGGCCGGCGGCGACCCATGCGGTCGCCAGCGAGGTCGCGAGCATCACCGGGCGCAGGTGGGCCGTGGACGACAGCGCGGACAGCAACACGGCGGTCCGTTCGGCCGGCATCGACGCGTCGACGGCGATCGTGCCGCCACCGGCGTCCGGTACGAGGTCGACGTCCGGGCCGGTCGGCAGCGGCCACCGACGGGCGACGACGCCGTCGGTCCAGTAGATCTGCTCGTGGAACGGATCGGCCACGGCCGCGACGGTCGGCTGACCGTCGACGAGCAGTGCGACGTTCGTCGCGGCCAGCGGCAGGCCGGTGGCGAAGTTCGCCGTGCCGCACAGCGGGTCGACGAGCCAGGTTCGACCGGTCGTGGCGACGGCGCCACCCAGCTCCTCGCCGACGACGACGTCGTCGGGCCGTTCGTGCGCGAGCACCTCGCGCACGGCCCGCTCGGCGGCGACGTCGACATCCGTCGTGATGTCGGCTCCGGCCTTCGTCGCGACCGACAGCGGCGTGCCGAACCGCGCTCGCACGACCTGCGCACCGGCGTAGGCGGCGTCGAGCGCGACGCACGCGTCGGCGCTGCGCAGGTCGGCCGGGCGCGATCGACGTCGCTGGCGGCCGGTCAGTTGCGTCGCCCGGGCCTGGCCCGGACCCCGGTGGTAGGCGGCGGCGACGAGGACGGCGCCGAGGAGCACCGTGACCTGGAAGCCCAGGTACCGCCAGTCGAACAGCGTCTCGGTCAGTCCGCCGACGAGCAGCGCGACGACCAGCGCGAGGCCGACGGGCCGGCCGCGGCGGGCGGCCCGGACGGTGACGGCCACCGCGGCGGCCAGCAGCGCGAGGATCGCCAGCTGCGCGATGATCCCGTTGCGAGCCAACGCGTCGAAGTAGATCGAGTGCGCGTGCGTCGCCCACTGCGGCAGTCGACCGGCCTCGACGGCCAGCCCGATCCCGGAATCGCCCACCCCGCCGGCGGGATCGCTGCGCCACAGGTCGAGGTAGACCGGCCAGATCTGCATGCGACCGCTCAACGACGGATTTCGCTCGACCCAGAACATCGTGCCGACGACGAGGACGACGGCGACGGCACACCCGGCGAGCCACCGCAGGACGCGGAACGCACGCAGGCGCACCGGCCACAGCAGGACGAGCACCGCGACGCCGGCGATCGCCGCGAAGGCCGACGATCGTGTCCCCGTGAGCACCAGGACGAGCGCGCCCGTGCCGATCAGGGCGATCCGGCTGCGCCAGCCACGCGACGCCCCCCACACGACCAACAGGACGGCGGCGCTGGCGGTGACGTTGGGGGTCCGGAACGGTCCGATCCACCGGCCGAAGAAGCCCAGGGGCTCGGACAGCGGCACCCAGTAGTTCATTGCGTCCCAAGGGATACTGGTGCCGGCGCTCGCGCGGTCGAGCAGCCCGGTCTGCTGCGCGACGAGCACGAGCCAGACCAGCGCGGCCGTCGCCCACGCGAGCGCGTCGATCGCGGCCGTGACCGCCGGACCCGACGGGCGCCTGGCCGCGACCAGTCCGACGATGATCGGCGGGACGATCACGGCGAGGTCGAGGACGTCGCCGTGTCGGATCGACGCCCACCCGGCCGCCGCCCAGGCCAGCAGCCACAGTCCGAGGAACGCCAACGTCAGGCGGTCCCAGCGCGCCCGCGGGCGGAAGGACAGCCACGCGACGAACGTCAGCGCGCCCCCGGCTACGGTCACCGCTGTCGCCGGCCCGACGCCAGCGATCCGTGCGGCCGGCCACAGGTACTCCGCCGCGCGCGCCAGGACCACTGTCACGGCGAGCACGACCAGGTATCGACCGTCGTCCGCGGCCCGGTACTGCTTCATCCGCACGTCCGCACCCTGCCCTATCCGAGCGCCGTTCCCGGACCCGGGTCCGGCTCGCCTCGGCGCGTCGGCCGGGTCCCGGCCCGCCACTGGAGGAGATCACGATGACCGAAGCCGCCCGGACCGTCACGCTCGGCACGCCGACCCTCGCCGACGTCGTCGACGTCGCCCGCCACGACGCCACGGTCGTCATCGACGATGCGGCCCGGGCGGCGATGGCACAGTCGCGCGCGTTGGTCGAAGACCTCGCGGCGTCGGCGACCCCGGTCAACGGAATCTCGACCGGGTTCGGGGCATTGGCGAACCGGCATATCCCGGCCGACCAGCGGATCCAGCTGCAGCGATCCCTGATCCGCTCGCATGCCGCGGGGACCGGGCCGGTCGTCGAACGCGAGGTCGTTCGAGCACTGATGTTCCTGCGCCTGAAGACGCTCACGAGCGGACGGACCGGCGTCCGGCCGGTCGTCGCGCAGACGCTCGCCGACCTGCTCAACGCCGGCATCACCCCGATCGTGCACGAGTTCGGCTCGCTCGGATGCAGCGGCGACCTCGCGCCGCTGGCGCACTGTGCCCTGGTACTGATGGGCGAGGGGCGGGCGGCCGGTCGCGACGGGATCGAACGGCCGGTCCCGGACCTGCTCGCCGCCGCCGGGATCGCGCCGGTCGAGCTGGTCGAGAAGGAGGGACTGGCCCTGATCAACGGCACCGACGGAATGCTCGGCATGCTCGCGCTCGCCCTGGCCGACCTGGACGTGCTGTGCGACAGCGCGGACGTCGTCGCCGCGATGAGCGTGGAGGGCCTGCTGGGTACGGACCGGGTGTTCGAGGCGGACCTGCACGCGCCGCTGCGGCCCCACCCCGGGCAGGCGACGAGCGCCGCGAACATGCTGCGCTGCCTGCACGGCTCGGCGATCGTCGCCTCGCATCGCACCGGCGACGATCGGGTGCAGGACGCGTATTCGCTGCGGTGCGCACCGCAGGTCACCGGCGCGGTCCGGGACACGCTCGCGCACGCCCGCGCGGTCGCCGAACGCGAACTCGCGGCGGCGATCGACAACCCGGTCGTCCTGGCCGACGGCTCGATCTCCAGCAACGGCAACTTCCACGGCGCGCCTGTCGGATACGTGCTGGACTTCCTCGCCATCGCCGCGGCGGACCTCGGGTCGATGTCGGAACGGCGCACCGACCGGATGCTCGACGCGAAGCGGAGCCAAGGGCTGCCGCCGTTCCTCGCGGACGACCCCGGGGTGGACAGCGGGCTGATGATCGCGCAGTACACCCAGGCGGGCCTCGTCAGCGACTGCAAGCGGCTCGCGGTGCCGGCCAGTGTCGACTCGATCCCGAGCTCAGCGATGCAGGAGGACCACGTCTCCATGGGGTGGCACGCGGCCCGCAAACTCCGCCGGGCGATCGACAACCTCGCCGCGATCGTCGCGATCGAACTGGTCACGGCGGCGCGCGCGATCGACCTGCGGACGCCGCTGTCCCCCGCTCCCCGCACGGGCGCGGTGATCGCGGCGCTTCGCGCGCACGTGGCCGGGCCGGGGCCGGACCGGTTCTTGGCCCCCGAGCTGGACCGCGCGGCCGGGTTGGTACGCAGCGGAGTCGTCGCCGCGGCCGTACGAAAGTAGTTGGACGTCCTAGGGCATGTAGCCTTGCGGCCGTGGACGCGCACATGATCATCCGGGCCGTCGTGGGGATCCTCATCACGGTCGTCGTTCTCGCCTTCGCCGGCAAGCGGCTGTGGTTCCTGGTCCGACTGGCCCGTTCGGGCAAGCCGGCGGTCGGCCGGACGACGGACGCGCCGCGGCGGGTCGAGGCCGAGGCCACCGAGGTGCTCGCCCAGCGCAAGCTGCTGAAGTGGACGGTGCCCGGCCTCGCGCACGTGTTCGCGTTCTGGGGGTTCCTCGTCCTGGGCCTGACGATCCTGGAGGCGTACGGCGCGCTGTTCTCCCCCAACTTCGCCGTGCCGATCATCGGCACCTGGCCGGTCGTCGGGTTCCTGGAGGACCTGTTCGGCCTGCTCGTCCTCGTCGGCATCGTCATCTTCGCCGTCATCCGACTGCGCAACAACCCGGCGACGGCGGGCCGCGCATCGCGTTTCTTCGGCTCGCACACGTCCGGTGCGTGGCTGATCCTCGTGATGATCTTCCTGGTCGTGTTCACCTTGTTCTGGTATCGCGGTGCGCAGTCGGCCCTGGGCAACCTGCCGTTCGCCAGCGGTGCCTTCGTGTCCGACTGGGTCGGCTCGTGGATGTCGGGCCTGGGCACGACGACCCTCGAGTGGGTCGAGACGACCGGGATCTGGGCGCAGATCGCCGTCATCGTGCTGTTCCTGCTGATCGTGCTGCACTCCAAGCACCTGCACATCGGCGCGGCGCCGATCAACGTCTACACCTCGCGCCGGCCGAACGCGCTCGGCCCGCTGCTGCCGATCTACTACGACGGTGCGCCGGTGAACTTCGAGGACCCGCCGGACGACGCGACGTTCGGCAAGGGCCACATCGCGGAGTTCACCTGGAAGGGCTACGTCGACTTCATGGCCTGCACGGAGTGCGGTCGCTGTCAGTCCCAGTGCCCGGCGTGGAACACCGGAAAGCCGTTGTCCCCGAAGCTGATGATCATGAACCTGCGCGACACGATGTTCGCCCAGGCGCCGTACCTGCTCGCGGCCGGTGGCGAGCACCCGGGCCTGGGGGAGTTCCACGAGGGCGCGCTCGGCGCCGTGTCCGCCGAGGTCAAGGCCGAGGTCGAGCGGCCCTTCGTCGGCTCGCGCGCGGGCAGCGAGAACAGCGCCGAGGACGGCTTCACGTTCGACGGACACCGAACCACCGCCCCGGACCTGCCGATCATCGACGAGGACGCGCTGTGGTCGTGCACGACGTGCGGCGCCTGCGTCAACCAGTGTCCGGTCGACATCGAGCACATCGACCACTTCGTCGACATGCGCCGCAACCAGGTCATGATCGCCAGCGAGTTCCCCAGCGAGTTGAGCGGACTGTTCAAGAACCTGGAGACCAAGGGCAATCCGTGGGGGATGAACTCCTCGGGCCGCAACGACTGGATCACCGAGGTCGACTTCGACGTGCGGGTCTTCGGGGCCGAGGGTGAGGAGGTCATCCCGGACGACGTCGACTACCTGTTCTGGGTCGGCTGCGCCGGGGCCTACGAGGACCGTGCGAAGCGAACGACCAAGGCGGTCGCGGAGTTGCTGCACATCGCCGGCGTCCGGTTCATGGTCCTCGGCGAGGGGGAGACCTGCACCGGCGATCCGGCTCGACGGGCCGGGAACGAGTTCTTGTTCCAGATGCAGGCGATGCAGAACGTCGAGGTGCTCAACGAGGTCAAGGCCAAGCGGATCGTGGTCACGTGCCCGCACTGCCTGAACACGCTCAAGCGGGAGTACCCGCAGGTCGGCGGCGAGTACGAGGTCGTCCACCACACACAGCTGCTCGACGAACTGGTGAAGGCCGGGCGGCTGACACCGGTCACGGCCGTCGACGAGAAGGTCACGTACCACGATCCGTGCTACCTGGGTCGGCACAACAACGTCTACGTCCCGCCGCGCGAACTGGTCGACGCGACCGGAGCGGGACGGGTCGAGATGCCGCGGCACGGCGACAAGTCCTTCTGCTGCGGCGCCGGCGGCGCGCGCATGTGGATGGAGGAGAAGATCGGCACGCGGGTGAACCAGAACCGCGGTGACGAGGCGATCGCGACCGGTGCCACGAAGATCGCCGTCGCTTGCCCGTTCTGCTCGGTGATGCTCAACGACGCGGTGACCAGCCGGCAGGCCGAGGGCCAGGCCGCCGGGGTGGAGGTCGTCGACGTCGCGACCTTGCTCCTGGGCGCCGCGAAGCCCTGACCCCCGCCGTCGCCGTTTGTCCCGCTTCCTGGGACGTGCGGCACGAACGGGGGTTGCGCGCGGCGTGTCGTGCACGACGTCCCAGGTCCGAGTGCACGATCCGGCGTCGCGATCCGGCGTCGCGATCCGGCGTCAGTCGGTGCGCCGGTGGTCGCCGCCGGCGATCTGGTCGAGGGCGTGACCGAGCACCGGGCCGAGCGCAGCCAGACCGTCCCGCACCCCGCCGGTCGAACCGGGCAGATTGATGATCAGCGTCCCACCCGCGATGCCGGCGATCCCGCGCGACAGCACCGCGGTCGGGACCCCGTGCGCGACGCCGTAACCACGGACCGCCTCGGCCAGGCCAGGAGACTCGCGGTCGATGACCTGCCGGGTCTGCTCGGGGGTCAGGTCGCGCGGGGTGTGACCGGTGCCGCCGGTGGTGACGACCAGTGCGTACCCGCTGCCGACCGCGGACCGGAGCGCGGTCGCGACGTCGTCGCCGTCGGGTACGACGGCCGGGCCGTCGACGACGAGGCCGAGATCGCGCAGCCCGGCCACGAGGATCGGTCCGGACGTGTCGGTCCACACCCCGGCCGCTGCCCGCGTCGAAACGGTGACGACCAGTGCCCGGTACGTCATGCGCGGACCCAGTCCCCGGACCGGCCACCGGACTTCGCCAGCAGGACGACCTCGTCGATCGCGGCCGATCGGTCCACGCCCTTCACCATGTCGATGACGGCGAGCCCGCCGACGGCCGCGCCGGTCAGCGCCTCCATCTCCACCCCCGTGCGATCCGCGGTGCGCACGGTCACCGTGAGCTGGACCGCCGCGTCGTGAACCTCGACGTCGACCTGGACGCCGTGCAGGGCGATCGGGTGACACAGGGGGATCAGGTCGGCCGTGCGCTTGGTTGCGGTGATCGCCGCGATCCGCGCGACCGCGAGGGCGTCGCCCTTCGGTAGCGCCGAGTCGCGAAGCAGACCGACGACCGTCGAACTGACGAGGACCCGACACCTGGCGGTCGCCTCGCGGACCGTCACGGACTTGGCGGTGACGTCGACCATGCGGGCGTTACCGCGATCGTCGAGGTGGGTCAGATCAGCGGCCATGGCCCGACCCTAATGGCCCCGGCCCAACCGCCGAGACGACCCAGATGGTTGGCAAAGCGGGCATTTCGGTCGCAAGATCAACCACTCAGGTCGCGTCGGCGGTTGGGGTGGCCTGAGGCGTGGCTATGCTCAACGGCGTGGATCAGGTCGTGGACGGGCAGGTCGAGGTGCACCTGTTCGCCGCGGCGAAGTCGGCCGTCGGCAGGGCGACCGTCACTGCGGCACCCGGATCGGTGGCGGCGATCCTCGACGACCTGACCGCTCGCCATCCGGGGTTCGCCGCCGTGCGACCCCAGTGTTCGTACCTGGTCGACGGCCTCAGTGCCACGCCCGCCGACCCGGTTCCGGCCGGCGGCCGCTTGGACGTCCTGCCGCCGTTCGCCGGCGGCTGACCGCCGGCCGGGTCGTTCAGGACCGGGCGACGAGGATCTCGGCGATCTGCACGGCGTTCAGTGCCGCGCCCTTACGCAGGTTGTCGTTGCTGACGAACAGCACCAGGCCCCGGTCGTCCGCCACGCCGGAGTCCTGACGGATCCGCCCGACGAACGACGGGTCCGCGCCGGCGGCCTGGAGCGGCGTCGGGACGTCCGACAGCGCGACCCCGTTCGCGCCGGCGAGGATCTCGGTGGCCCGCGCCGCGGTCAGCGGCCGCTCGAACTCCGCGTTGATCGACAACGAGTGCCCGGTGAAGACCGGGACGCGAACGCAGGTGCCGCTCACGCGCAGATCAGCGATCCGCAGGATCTTGCGGCTCTCGTTGCGCAGTTTCTGCTCCTCGTCGGTCTCGCCGGAACCGTCGTCGACGACACTGCCGGCGAGGGGGACGACGTCGAACGCGATGGGCCGCACGTACTTGTGCGGCTCGGGGAACCGCACGGCCGTGCCGTCGTGGGCCAGCGCGGTGACGTCCTGGGCGACGACGGCCTGCACCTGCTCGTGCAGCTCCTCGACGCCGGCCAGTCCGCTGCCGGAGACCGCCTGGTAGGTACTGACGACGAGGCGGCTCAGCCCGGCCTCGGCGTGCAGCGGGGCGAGGACCGGCATCGCTGCCATCGTCGTGCAGTTCGGATTCGCGATGATCCCCTTGCGCATCTGGTCGATCGCGTCGGGGTTGACCTCGCTGACGATCAGCGGCACGTCGGGATCCATGCGCCAGGCCGAGGAGTTGTCGACGACGATCGCCCCCGCCGCGGCGTACTTCGGCGCGAGGGCCTTGGCGGTCGCGCCACCGGCGGAGAACAGCGCGATGTCGACGTCGGACACGTCCGCGGTGGCCGCGTCCTCCACGACGACCTCGCCGCCGCGCCACGGCAGCGTCGTCCCGGCCGAACGGGCCGAGGCGAGGAACCGCACGCGGTCGGCGGGGAACGACCGCTCGTCGAGCAGTCGGCGCATGACACCGCCGACCTGGCCGGTCGCGCCGACCACGGCGACGACGCGGCTCATCGCCCCGTCCCCGCGTACACGACGGCCTCACCGTCGACGTCGAGGCCGAACGCGGTGTGCAGGGCCTGGACCGCCCGGGCCGCGTCGTCGACGCGCGTGACGACCGAGATGCGGATCTCGGACGTGGAGATCATCTCGACGTTGATGCTCGCGTCGGCCAGCGCCTGGAAGTAGGTCGCCGAGACCCCCGGGTGGGAGCGCATCCCGGCCCCGACGAGGGAGACCTTCGCCACCTGGTCGTCGACGAGGAGGGCCTCGAAGCCGATCGCGTCACGTTCGGCGTCCAGGGCGCGCATCGCTGCCGGCGCGGCGGCCTGCGGACAGGTGAACGTGACGTCCGTGCGGCCGGTCGCTGCGGCGGAGACGTTCTGCACGATCATGTCGATGTTGATGCCGGCCCCGGCCAGCGCGCGGAAGATCGCCGCGGCCTCGCCGGGCTTGTCCGGCACGCCGACCACGGTGATCTTGGCGTCGTTCACGTCGGCGGCGACACCGGAGATGATCGGCTGTTCCATGGCGGTTCCTTCGGCGATGGCGGCCGCGAGGGCCTCGGGCGACAGCACGAGCGTGCCGGTGTGCTGGGAGAACGACGAGCGGACGCGGATCGGCAGGTCGAAGCGGCGGGCGTACTCCACGCAGCGCAGGTGCAGGACCTTCGCCCCGACCGCGGCCAGTTCGAGCATCTCCTCGTAGGTGACGTACGGCACCTGCCGCGCGGCAGGAACCACGCGCGGATCGGCGGAGTACACCCCGTCCACGTCGGTGTAGATCTCGCACACGTGCGCGTCGAGCGCGGCGGCGAGCGCGACGGCGGTCGTGTCCGACCCGCCCCGACCCAGTGTCGTGACGTCCTTGGTGTCCTGCGCGACGCCCTGGAACCCGGCGACGATCGGGATCGCCCCCTCGTTCAGCGCCTGCCGGATCCGGCCGGGGGTCACGTCGATGATCCGCGCCGCACCGTGCTTGGAGTCGGTGATCAGCCCGGCCTGCGACCCGGTGTACGAGCGCGCCTCGGCGCCCAGGTCGGAGATCGCCATGGCCAGCAGCGCCATCGAGATCCGTTCACCGGCGGTCAGCAGCATGTCCAGTTCGCGGGCCGGCGGCAGCGGGGAGACCTGTTCGGCCAGTTCGAGGAGGTCGTCGGTGGTGTCCCCCATCGCCGACACGATGACGACGACGTCGTGACCGGCCTTCTTGGTGTCGACGATCCGTCGCGCGACGCGCTTGACGCTCACCGCGTCAGCGACGCTGGAGCCGCCGAACTTCTGCACAATCAGGGACACGTTGCCGCATTCTACGTCTTGGCTCGCAAGCGGAATCCGCCGGTGGCTCAGCCCAGCCGGCGGCGGCCCTCGAACGCGCGCCCCAGGGTGACCTCGTCGGCGTACTCCAGGTCCCCGCCGACCGGCAGCCCGCTGGCCAACCGCGTGACGGTGACGCCGAGTTGGACGAGCATGCGGGCGAGGTAGGTCGCCGTCGCCTCACCTTCCAGGTTCGGGTCGGTGGCGATGATGACCTCGGTGATCTCCCCGTCCGCCAGGCGCGCGACGAGCTCACGGATGCGCAGGTCGTCCGGCCCGATGCCGTCGATCGGTGAGATCGCGCCACCGAGAACGTGGTAACGGCCGCGGAACTCACGCGCCCGTTCGACCGCGATGACGTCCTTGGACTCCTCGACGACGCACAGGACGGACCGATCGCGGCGCGGATCCCGGCAGATCCGGCACTGCTCGGCCTCGGCGACGTTGCCGCAGATCTCGCAGAAGCGCACCTTCGCCTTGACCTCGCGCAGGATGTCGGACAGGCGCAGGACGTCGACCGGATCGGCCGCGAGCAGGTGGAACGCGATCCGCTGCGCGCTCTTCGGGCCGATGCCGGGCAGGCGACCGAGTTCGTCGACGAGGTCCTGGATGATCCCCTCGTACATCAGTGCTCGATCTCCCCGATGCGCGTCGCCCCGAGTTCGCGGATGGCGAGGTCGATCCCACTGGTGGCGTCGACGTCGACGTCGTCGACCCGCGGGGCGTCGGGTTCGGGCGTACCCGTAGACGCGGTCACCGCGGCCTCGCCACCGGGCGGCGCGGTCCGCGCGGCGCCGGCCGCCGCCCCGCGCGCCCGGCCCGGATCGAGGACGACGTCGATCCGGACGTCGACGCCGAGTACGTCGCGGACGGCCTGCCGCAGGCGCTCGTCATGTCCGTTGTTGCGCACGAACTTCTCGGTTCCCGCATCGGCGAGCGCGACCGCGAGGTCGCCGCCGGCCAGCGAGATCGGCGCCGACGCGCTGAACGCGGTCCAGGCCGCGCGCGAGGTCGACTTGACGGCCTCGAGCACCGCCGGCCACATGCTGGCGATCTGCGTCAGGCTCATCGCCGTGTCCGCGGGCGTCGCGTCTGCCGGCGCGCTCGATTTCGGCGCGGTCGTCTCCGCGGGCGCGGTCGACGTCGGGGCGACGTCGGACAACCTGCGCCGCCCGCCGGATCGCGCCGGTGCCGTCGGCGCGGGGGTCGGCCCGACGGCCTGCTCGTCGGCCGTCGTCCCGGCGTGCGTCGTCGTCCCGGCGAGCGCCGTCGTCCCGGCGAGCGCCGTCGTCCCGGCGAGCGCGGCGAGCCGGCGCTCGAGCTGGTCGAGTCGGGCGCGGACGGAGGACTCGTCGGTGTCCGTGGCCGGCAGCAGCAGTCGCGCGGCCATGAGTTCCAGGTGCAGCCGCGGCGCGGTCGCCCCCTTGAGCTCGGTCAACGCGGCGCTGGTGACGTCCGCGGCCCGGGCGAGTTCGGCCGGGCCGAACCGGCTCGCCTGCCCGACCTCGCGGGCGACCTCGTCGTCGGGCCCGTCGACCAGGCCGAGTTCGACCGCATCGGGCACGTTCGACAAGACGATCAGATCGCGAAGGCGTTCGAGGAGGTCGGTCACGAACCGGCGCGGGTCGTGACCGGCCTCGATGACCTTGTCGACGACGGTGAACAGGCCGGCACCGTCGTGGTCCGCCAGCGCGGTGATCGTGTCGTCGAGCAGCGCCGCGTCGGTCAGGCCCAGTTGGTCGACGGCGTCGGCGTACGTGACGCCCTCGGGCCCGCTGCCGGAGATGACCTGGCCGAGGACGGACAGGGCGTCGCGGGCACTGCCGGCGCCGGCCCGGGCGACCAGCGCGAGGGCGGCCGGCTCGGCGGGGACCTCCTCCGCCTCGCAGACCCGCGCGAGGTACGACTGCAGGGTCTTCGCCGGGATCAGGCGGAACGTGTAGTTGTGGGTGCGCGACCGGATCGTCGGCAGGACCTTGTCGGCCTCCGTCGTGGCGAAGACGAACCGGACGTGCGGCGGCGGCTCCTCGACGAGCTTGAGCAGGGCGTTGAAGCCCTGCGTCGTGACCATGTGGGCCTCGTCGATGATGTAGATCTTGAACCGGGCGGCGGCGGGGGCGAACATCGCCCGTTCGCGCAGTTCGCGGGTGTCGTCGACGCCGCCGTGACTGGCCGCGTCGAGTTCGATCACGTCCAGCGACCCGGGGCCGTTCGGGGCGAGGTCGACACAGCTGCGGCACTGCCCGCACGGGTCCGGGGTCGGACCCTGTTCGCAGTTCAGCGACCGCGCGAGGATGCGGGCCGTCGACGTCTTGCCGCATCCGCGCGGACCGGAGAACAGGTACGCGTGGTGGACGCGGTCGCTCTCCAGGGCGCGCCGGAGCGGGCCGGTGACGTGGTCCTGGCCGATGACGTCGGCCAGCCGCGCGGGCCGGTAGGTGCGGTACAGGGCCATCGACACACCCGCCAGCCTATTGGGACCTCGATCTCACCGGCCGGCTCGCTCGGGCCGGCGGCGCAGACACCGCGGGGACGGGACCCCCCGCGCACCCGTCAGAGCGCGCTTATCCTTGCTGCCTTCCGGCCCTGGGGAGGTTCACGCGGTGACGCCGCACGGGGGGTCGACCCCCCACTGTACGCAGGCGACCGACCGGCCCGCACGGGGTGCCCGTTGCCGCGCCGTATACCCTCCTGCGCGGAGGATTCGCCTAGTGGCCTAGGGCGCACGCTTGGAAAGCGTGTTGGGAGCAATCCCTCAGGGGTTCGAATCCCCTATCCTCCGC
>CAYMNG010000065.1:0-7584 GCA_964391765.1 uncultured Bifidobacteriaceae bacterium
GAAACCGAGTCGCTCGCCGGCCTCGACGGCTGGCCGGGTCAGGACGATCCGGTTGATCCGCTTGGCCTGCAGCGCCTGCACGGCCTTGGCGACGGCGAGGTAGGTCTTGCCGGTGCCGGCCGGCCCGATACCGAACACGATCGTGTTGGTGTCGATCGCGTCGACGTAACGCTTCTGGTTGAGGGTCTTGGCGCGGATGGTCCGGCCGCGGTTCGACAAGATGTTGGCCGTGAGGACCTCAGTGGGCCGGGTTCCGCTGCGCAGCAACGTGATGCTGCGCTCGACGGACTCGCGGGTCAGCGCCTGCCCCGTGCGCAGGACCGCGAGCATCTCCGCGACCAGCGTGTCGACCAGCCCGACGTCGGCGGCCGATCCGGACACGGTGATCTCGTTCCCGCGCGCGAGGATGTCCGTGTCCGGGAACGACTCCTCGACCAGGCGCAGGTACTCGTCCGCCGTGCCGAGCAGCGCGACCATCGGCTGCGACGCAGGCACGACGATCGTCGTCTGGGCGTGTGCGGCCTCGGCCGCGGACTGGCTCATCGACCCTCGCTATCCGGGCGGCCAGGTGAGGTCGCGCCCACCGAGCAGGTGGACGTGGACGTGGTGAACCGTCTGCCCGGCCTGGTCGCCGGTGTTGGCGACCAGGCGGTAGCCGGTGTCGGCGACGGCGAGCGAGTCGGCGATCTGCGCGGCCACCTCGAGCACGCGGGCGGCCAGCCGCGGGTCGGCGACGGCGAGGTCCGCGGCGGTGGCATGGTGGGCCCGCGGGATCACCAGGACGTGCACCGGCGCCTGCGGGTTGATGTCACGGAACGCGACGATGTCGGCATCGGAATGGACGACGTCGGCCGGGATGTCGCCCGCGGCGATCGCGCAGAACAGGCACTGGCTCATGGCGCCATCCTGACATCCGCGTCACCCGCGTCGGCCAGCCACCGCCGATGTCGGGCGAACAGCGCGCTCACCGCCGCGATCCCGGCCGACGACGTCCGCAGCACCGTCGGCCCCAGCCGGACCTCGCGCGCGCCCACCGCGTCGAACGCGGCCCGCTCCGCCGGCGCGATCCCGCCCTCCGGCCCGACGACGAGGACGACCGTCCCCGACGCCGGTACGCCGACCGACGCGATGGGCGCGGTCGCCTGCTCGTGCAGCACGAGCCCGAGCGTCGCGTCGGCCAGCAGGCGCGCGACGTCGGCGGTCGAGGCGAGGTCGGCGACGACCGGGAACCGCGTCCGCCGAGACTGCTTGGCCGCCGCGTGCGCGGTGTCGACCCACCTGCGTCGACTTCGCTCGCCCCGCTCACCCCGCCACACCGCGACGCAGTGCCGCGCCGCCCACGGCACGATCTCGTCGACGCCGGACTCGGTGAGCAGCTCGACGGCGAGCTCGCCGCGCTCGGCCTTCGCCAGCGCCTGGACGACGACGACCCGCGGTTCCGGCTCGGGGGCACGTCCCACGCCGCGGACGGCGAGTTCGACGCAGGCCGCGTCGAGGATCCCGATCGCCTCGGTGTCGGCGAACGCGCCGCGGCCGTCGACCAGCCGGATCCGCTCCCCGACGGCGAGCCGGCGCACGGTGACCGCGTGGCGGCCCTCGGCGCCGTCGAGCCGGACGGTCGCGCCGACCTCCGCCTGGCGCAGCACCTCGGCGTCGATCACGAACACCGGGTCGGTCATCTGGCGGAGAACGCGTCCTTCAGGCGCGAGAACAGGCCGTGGTGCTCCGGTGCGGTGCCCACCTGGACCGCGGCCTCCGCGCGCAGGTCGGCCAACTGCCGCAGCAGCGCCTCCTGCTCGGCGTCCAGTTTCGTCGGCGTTCGGACCGACAGGTGGACGTGCAGGTCCCCACGCGTGCCCGAGCGCAGCCGCGCGGCGCCCTTGCCACGCACGAGGACCGACTCGCCGGCCTGCGTCCCGGCCCGCACCTCGATGTCGACCGGCCCGTCCAAGGTGTCCAGGACGACGGTCGTGCCGAGGGCCGCGGCGGTCATCGGGACGGTGACGACACAGTGCAGTTCGTCCCCGTGCCGCTCGAAGACGGGGTGGTCGGCGACGACGACCTCGACGAACAGGTCGCCGGGCGGACCGCCGTTCGGGCCGACCTCGCCCTGCCCGCCGAGCTGGATCCGGGTGCCGGTGTCGACCCCCGCAGGGATCTGGACGGTCAGCGTGCGCCGCGTGCGGACGCGCCCGTCGCCGGAGCACTCCGGGCACGGCGTCGGGATCGTCGTGCCGAACCCCTGGCACTGCGGGCACGGCCGCGACGTCATGACCTGGCCGAGGAAGGAGCGCTGCACCTGCTGGATCTCTCCGCGTCCCTTGCACATCGGGCAGGTCTGCGGGCTCGTGCCGGCGGCGCACCCGGAGGCGTCGCACGCCTGGCAGCGGACCGCGGTGTCGACCGTCAACTCCTGCGGGCTGCCGAACACCGCCGCAGCCAGGTCGATCTGCACGCGGATGAGCGCGTCCTGGCCGCGTCGGCTGCGCTGCCGCGGTCCGCGGGCGGCGCCGGCGCCGCCGAAGAAGGCGTCCATGATGTCGCCGAAGTCGAACGTCGCCCCGAATCCGCCGGCGCCGGCGCCGCCCCGCGCGGACAGCGGGTCACCGCCCAGGTCGTACATCTGCCGCTTCTCCGGATCGCTGAGGACCTCGTACGCGGCGGTGACGAGCTTGAACCGCTCCTGGTGCTCCGGGTCGGGGTTGACGTCCGGGTGCAGTTCGCGGGCCAGGCGCCGGTAGGCCTTCTTGATCTCCTCGGCGGTGGCGTCACGGGAAACCCCGAGCAGGGCGTAGTAATCGGTGCTCATGCAGTCTCGTCCAGGATTCGGCTGACGTAGCGGGCGACCGCATGAACCGCGGCGATGGTGTTCGGGTAGTCCATGTGGGTCGGCCCGACGACGCCGAGCGAGGCGACCGTCTGGTCGGCGCGACCGTAGCGCGCGGTGATGACGCTCGTCGCGCCCAACCCTTCGACCGGGTTCTCGTGGCCGATGCGCACCGTGACGGCCTGCTCGGCGCTGGCCTCTCCCAGCAGCCGCAGCAGGACCACCTGCTCCTCCAGCGCCTCCAGGACCGGCTGGATCGCCAACGGGAACGCCTCGCCGTAGCGGGCCAGGTGCGCCGTCCCGCCGAGCACGATCCGCTCCTCGCCGCGCTCGGCGACCATCTCCATGACCGCGGCCGCGACGGCCCGCACCACGGGTCGGTCGGACGGGTCGAAGGCCGCGTCGATCTCCTCGACGCAGTCCGGGATCGACGCGCACGACCGGCCGTTCGCCGCGCCGATCAACCGCGTGCGCAGGTTCGCGACGGTGTCGTCGGAGACCGGCGCGGCCAGGTCCACGACCCGCTGCTCGACCCGACCGGTGTCCAAGATGACCACGACGATGAGCCGGGTCGCGGACAGCGCGACGAGCTCGACGTGCCGGACGGTGCTCCGGGTGAGCGAGGGGTACTGCACCAGCGCGACCTGCCGGGTGATCTGCGCCAGCAGCCGCACCGTGCGGGACATGACGTCGTCGAGGTCCACCGACGCGTCGAGGAACTGGGCGATCGCCCGACGCTCGGCGACGCTCAGCGGCTTCACGCCGCTGAGGCGGTCCACGAACAGGCGGTAGCCCAGGTCGGTCGGCACCCGGCCCGCGCTGGTGTGCGGCTGCGCGATGTACCCCTCGTCCTCCAGCGCGGCCATGTCGTTGCGGATCGTCGCCGGACTGACCCCGAGGTTGTGCCGCTCGACCAGCGCCTTGGATCCCACCGGCTCGTGGGTGGCGACATAGTCCTCGACGATCGCGCGCAGCACGGCCAGGCGTCGGTCCTCGAGCATGCCTACCTCCCGGTCGTCACCGGGTGGGGTGCGCCGTCGCGTCGATCGCCGACCGGGCTCCGTTGGCACTCCACCAACCCGAGTGCCAAGTGTATGCCCTCGCCGTCAGCGGGTCGTTGACTGCAGCAAGATCGCCTTCGCCATCGCCGCGAACGCCGCCGGACTCGTGTCCAGGCGCCGGTCCCGGACCGCCTCGCGGGCAACCAGCAGGACCCCGCGCGCCGCGCCCTCGCGCAGCACGGGGTCCAAGGACTCGACGTCCTTGACCTTCGCCAGGCCGACGATCCGGCGGGCCATCTTCGCCGCGGCGAACAGCCACGTCTCCGAGCGCCAGCGCTCGATGAGGCCCTCGGCGAAGTCGTCGGTGAACACCCGCGCGTCGCGCCGGGTGGGCCACAGCTCCCGGAACCGGGCCTCGAAGGAGTCCCACGTCCGGGCGGCGAGCGCCAGCGTCCAGTCGGCGAGGTCGTCGTCGCCCAGCGCGACGGCCCGCGACGCGGCCAGCACGTAGTTCGCCCACAGCGCGCCCAGGTCGAACGCGACCGGGCCGTAGAACGCGAACTCGCTGTCGAAGGCCTTCGCGGACGAGACCGGGCCGTCGCCGTCGCCGTCGCGACGGACCATGACCGACCCGGTGTGCAGGTCCGCGTGGATCAACGCCTCCGCGTGGGTCATGAACACCCACTTCGCGTACCCCATCTGCGCGACCATCACCTCGTCCGCCGCCAGCGCCGCGGCGTCGGGCTCGTTGGCCGGCAGCACGCCGTTGCGACCGGCATCCACGTACGGCTCGGTGAACACCAGATCCTCGGTGATCGTGCACAGCTCCGGGTTGACCGCCGCCGCGAGGATCGTCTTCTGCTCCTCGGGGTCGATCGCGAATACCGACGTGCCGAACGCGACGCCGGCGACGTACTCCCCCATCCGCTCGGCGACCCCGTCCAGACGCAGTCCCTCGATCATCGCGGTACGCCACACCCGGTGGTCGGACAGGTCCTCCATCGCGATGACGTACTGCTCGTCGTCGTACAGGTACACCGCCGGCACGAGGTCGGCGTTCTGCCGGCCGTGCAGGATGAGCGACTCGGCCTCGTGCCGCGCCCGGTCGGGCGTCATCGGCCACGACGGCCCGACGAGGCGCACGTACGGCAGCGCCTGCTTCAGGACCAGCGAGCCGCCGGCGGCGTCGCGGACGATGAACACCAGGTTCAAGTTGCCGTCGCCCACCTCCTGGACCGACGCGATCGCGTCCGGGTCGACGTGCGCGGTCAACTCCGGGTGCGCGGCGATGTACGCGCCGACGGTGTCGGGGGTCAAGAACTCGTAGTCGTGCTCCGCGGACATGGTGTCTCCAGGCGATCGCGTGGCCGGCGGCGGTCGGTCCTCAGACCGACGGCACGTACCGGACCTTCTTACGGGACAGGGTGAACGAGAAGATCAGCGCGACGACCAGGACGATGCCCTTGGCCATGTCCTGCAGGTAGTACGCGAAGCCGGCGATGGTCAGGCCGGTGATGACGATGCCGATCAGCAACGCGCCCAGCGACGTGCCCCACGCGTTCGGCTTGCCGATGCCGAGGACGGACGTGCCCACGAGCGAGACGGCGACCGCGTCGAGCAGCAGCGAGTTCCCGGCGCTGATGTCACCTTGGCCGATGCGCGAGGCGAGGATGAGGCCGCCGATCGAGGCGAACACCCCGGAGATGATGTACGCCAGCGAGCGGTACCCCTTGACCCGCACGCCGGCGAGGCGCGCGGCCTCCGGATTCGCGCCGATCGCGTACATCATCCGGCCGTACTTGGTGCGGGTCAGCACGAACCAGGCGACGAAGGCCAGGGCGAACCAGATGACGACCGGCAGCGGCACCGGGCCGATCGACGCGCGGTCGATGAGCAGGAAGTCCGGCGTGAACTTGCCCGGCGCGACGGAACCGTCGCGCAGGATCATCCCCGAGGACACCGACTGTCCTTCGACCGGAAGCAGTTTCAGGCCCATGATGATGAACATCGTGCCCAGCGTCGCGAGCAGGTCGGGGATGCGCAGGACGACGATGAGGAGCGCGTTGAACGCCCCGACGACCCCTCCGGCGATCAGGACGACGACGATGGCGGTCGGGCCGGTCATGTTGTAGATGACCATCGTCATCGCCGCGAGCGTGACCCCCAGACCGGCGACCGCGCCGACGGAGAGGTCCAGGCCGCCGACGACCATCGTGAACGTCACGCCCAGCCCGACGATCGCGACGACGGAGGTGAACTTCAGCATCGAGAACAGGGTGTTCGGCTGCCGGAAGGTCTCTTCGGTGAGGAAGAAGATCGAGAACAGCACGATCGTGACGGCGATGAACCCGTACTTCACCACCGCGTCCTGGACGCGGTAGCGCATGGGCTCGGCCGCCGGGACGGCCTTGGGAGTCGACACTTACGCCACCTCCGACATTCGCGCGACGATCTCGTCACGGCTGGTTTGGGATACATACGTGTCCAGGCGCGGGTTCCCGTCGACCAGGACGATGACGCGGTCGGCGGCCTCCAGGACTTCGTCGATGTCCGACGTGAGGACGACCACGCCGATCCCGGCCGCCGCCACGTCGCGCGCCTTCTCGGCGATGACCCGCCGGGCGCCGATGTCGACGCCGCGGAACGGTTCGTCGAGCAGCAGCAGGCGCGGCTCGCCCTCGAGCCACCGGCCGACGACGACCTTCTGCTGGTTGCCGCCGGACAGCGAGTCGACCTCCTGCGCGTCGCTGACCGCGACCACCCCGAGCTCGGCGATCATCGCGCGCGCGCGGTCGCGTTCGCGCAGCGGATTGAGGACGCCGAGGACCGCGCCGCTGACCGCGTCGAGGAACGGCAGGGAGACGGTTCGTCCGATCGACCACCCGGGCAGCATCGACTCCGCCGCCCGGTCCTCGGGGACGAGGTAGACCCCGCGCGTGATCGCGTCCCGCGGCGTCCGCGGCGCGAACGGCTCGCCCTCGAAGGTCATCGATCCGGCCAGGAACCGGTGTCCCCCGAAGACCCCCTGGGCGAACTCGGTCTTGCCCGAGCCGAGCAGCCCGATCACGCCGGTGACCTCACCGGCCCGGACCTCGAGGTCGAACGGCGCGGACCGCTTGAACAACTGCACGCCGGTCAAGGACAAGGACGCGCGGTCGCCGCGCAGCTCGTCGGTCCGCTCGAGCGCCTCGGCGACCTGGGCGCCGAGCATGTGGGTCAGCGCGGCCTGCCAGTCGAACGGCCGGTGCTGCTCGCCACGAATGCAGCCGTCACGCAGGACGACGAGATGGTCGGCGAGGGAGTCGATCTCGCCCAGCCGGTGGGAGACGTAGAGGACCCCCACCCCCTGCTCGCGAGTCGCTCGGATGACGTCGAAGAGCCGGTCGACCTCCGCCGCCGACAGGGCCGACGTCGGCTCGTCGAGGACGAGCAGCCGGGGCTGTTCGAACAGCGCGCGGGCGAGGATGAGGAGCTGCTTGTCGGCGATGCCGAGCTCGAAGACGTCCTGTCGCAAGAACGCGTCGTCCCATTCCAGGTGCAGCGACGCGGCGACGGCACGCGCCTTCGGCAGGAGCGATCGGGTCGAGGCGACCGTGCCGATCTCGTTGCGGACGATCTTCTCGAACAGCAGGTTCTCCGCGACGGTCAGTCCCGGCACGACGCCGTCGTCGACCTTCTGGTGGACGGTCTGGATACCGAAGTCGTGCGCCTGCTGGGTGTTCTGGATCCGGATCGGCGCACCGTCGACCTCGATCC
>CAYMNG010000065.1:7594-14086 GCA_964391765.1 uncultured Bifidobacteriaceae bacterium
GGTACACGCCCGAGAGCACCTTGATCAGCGTCGACTTGCCGGCACCGTTGGCTCCCAGCAGCGCGGTGATCTCACCGGCGGGGATCTCCAGGTCGACGCCGCGCAGGACGTTGTTGGCACCGAAGGACATCGTGATGTCGCGCATGCGGGTGGACCCGGTCGTGTCGCTCACTGCTCCTCCGACGTCGATCGCGTGGCTCGGGTGGTTACGGACGGATGGTGGTCCCTGGCCCCGCGGGTCCCGCGGGGCCAGGGACTGGACTATCAGAAGGTGACGACCGGAATCCAGTCCGCCGCGACCTCTTCGGACAAGTTGAGCGCAGGCAGGGCCTTGCGCAGCTCGTCCATGTTGGTGATCTTGTTGTCCAGCAGGAACTGCTGGGTAACCAGAACGCCGGGGAAGCTGACCTGGTTGGTGTCCAGGCCACCGGACAGCTTCAGCGCCATCGTGCGGACGACCGCCGCGCCGATCGCGTTCGGGTCGGTGGTCGCCGTGGCCTTCCACGGGCTACCGGCCTTGGTCATGACCTCGATGTCGGCGTTGGAGATGTCGATGCCGTAGGCCGAGACCTGGTCCTGCAGGTTGTTCGCCTCGATCGCCGAGACGGTGCCCTTGGTCAGCTCGTCGTACGGGGCGAAGATGCCCTTGACGTCCGGGTTGGCCTTCAGGGCCGCGTCGACCAGCTGGGCGTTGTCCGTCGCGACGGCGTTGGTGAACTTGCCGACGAAGAACTTCTGGGTCCAGTTGTTCTCCTTGACGAACTTCTCCCAGACCTCGTTGCGGCGGTCCAGCGGCGCGATGCCGAAGACGTTCACGTAGCCCACGGGGATGTCCTTGCCGAGGTCGGCGGTCATCTGCGTGAGGACGAGGTTGGCCAGGTCGTGGTCGCTCTGCGAGGTCTCCACGGCATCCGGCGCGCAGTCGAGCACCTTGACGTCGTAGATGACGACCGGGATGCCAGCGTCGGTCGCCTTCTTGATCAGCGGGCACATCGTGTCGGTCTGCCCGTGGTCGACGATGATGCCCGCGACACCGGAGCCGATGGCGGTCTCCATGTCCGTGGCCTGCTTGGCGTTGTCGGCCTGGGCGTCGTAGATCTCCAGGTCCATGCCGATCGTCGCCGCCTGCTGCTTGGCGCCGTTCGTCCACTGCTGGAAGTAGTCGCCCGCACCGCTGTTCTGCACGACGGCGATCTTCACCGGGCCCGCGTCGAACGGAGCCGGCATGGCTGCAGCCGCAGCACTCGACGCCGGTGCAGCCGTCGCCGGTGCCGCCGTCGCCGCCTCACTCGCCGGCGCCGACGACGTCTCGGACGAGCTACCGCCCTGTGAGCACGCCGTGAGCAGCGCCATCGCGCTCACCGCCGCGATCGCGGCGAACTTCTTGTTGATTCTCATCCAGTGTTCCCTTTCATCTCGTCGAGCCGGCGGCTCAACTCGTTGCCAAACGCATGGGCGTTGGTCCGTGTGTCACCTCGGGAAGGCCGCGGCGACGCCGCCGTCGACCGGGATCGCGCAGCCGGTGGTGCGGCCGGACCGGTCGGACAGCAAGAAGGCGACGGCCTCGGCCACGTCGGCCGACGTGACGTGGCTGTGCAGGATGTTGCGCGAGGCGTAGAAGTCCTCCAACTGCTCCGGCGCGATCCCGTGCGCAGCCGCCCGCTCCTCGCGAAGGCCGCCGTCCCACAGCCGGGAGTTGTCGAACACCGCGTCGGGATTGACCGCGTTCGAGCGGATCCCGGCCGCGCCGCCCTCGAGGGCGGCGATGCGCATGAGCTGGGTCATGCCGGCCTTGGAGACGGAGTACGCGCCGAAGCCGGCACCGGGGGCGAAGGCGTTCTTGGACGACACGTAGACGAGGGACCCGCCGTTGCCCTGGGCGGTCATCGCCCGCATGGCCGCCTGGGTGAGCAGGAACGCGCTGGTCAGGTTGACCCGCAGCGCGGACTGCCACTGCTCCACCGTCAGGTCGACGAGGTTCCCCGTCACCCCGATCCCGGCGTTGACCACGACGCCGTCGAGCCCGCCGAAGGAGTCGACGGCCGCCGCGACCGTCCGCGCGACGACCTGCGGATCGGACTGGTCGCCGCCGACCGCGACCGGCGCGCTGGCGCCGTCCGCCTCGATCGCCGCGCACACGGTCGCGAGCGTGTCGGCGTCGAGGTCGGCGAGGACGAGGCTGGCGCCACGGGCCGCGAGGAACGTCGCGATCCCGCGGCCGATGCCCGACGCCGCGCCGGTGACGATGACGACGCGGCCGGTGAACTCCTCAGGGGACGGCTTGAGTGACACCTTGTACAACTCCAATGGCCAGTAGTCGAAACGGAAGGTCTCGCGGTCGTCGATCGGCTCGGCGGCACCGAACGCGTCCCGGACGCGGGCCGCGACCGAATGGGTGTGCTCGGCGATCTCGCCGGCGAGGTCGGCCTGGTCCGCGTCGACGCCGGCGGTGATCGCGCCGACCCCGGGGACGAGGACGACGGTCGGTGCCGGATCGTGCGCTCGGTAGCCGGCCGGCATGACCGCCTGGTTCCGCCGCACGTAGTCGGTCGACGCCGCCTCGAACCGGTCCACGGCGGAGTCGACGTCGTCGGCCGCGGACGACAGGACCAACGACCGCGGACGGATCCGCAGCATGTGGTCGGCGCTGGCGACGCCGGCGGCGGCGACGGCGGGCAGGTCGGCGCGGTCGGCGATCGACCGGAGCCGTCGGTGCACGCGCAGCACCCGATGCCGGCCGCCGCGGTTCAGCCGCCCGCGCAGGCGCAGGAGCAGGTCGCGCAGCTCGTCGTCGGGCACGTCGTCGTGCCGGGCCGGCGGGCCCGGCGGCAGGCCCTGGGCGGCGACGTACGCGTCGGCCCGCGCCACGGCCGCGATCGTGGCCGCGTAGCACTCCTCGGACGTGTCGGCCCACGTGATCAGCCCGTGGTGCGCGAGAACGACTCCGTCGCAGTCGCCGAGGTCGGCGACGACCTTGCTCAGCGGGAAGCCCGAACGCATCCAGTCGACGTAGGCCCAGCGATCCCCGAGCGCCTCGGCCACGGCCTGCCGGCCCTTGGCGTGGTTGGTCAGCGCGCAGATCGCGTCGGCGTGCACGTGGTCGACGTGTCGGGCCGGGACGAACGCGTGCATCAGCGTCTCGATCGACGGCCGCGGCGCGCTCGGATCGACCAGCGCCCGGGCCAGCAGGTCGGTCATCTCCTCGTCGGAGAGGTCCTCGATCGCCCGCATCGCCGCCAGTGCGTCGCGGCGCAGCGCGGGGAACTGGACCGGATCGGCGGTGCGCAGGTCGGCACCGGAGGCCTTGATCCACAGCACCGGGACCGGTCGGCCCGCGGCGTCGGCGAGCACTCCCTTGGCCGAGGTGTTTCCGCCGCCGTGCACGACGAGGGACGGGTCCGCGCCCAGGCGACGGGAACGGACCACGAGTTCGTCGAGCACGGCGGTCGTCATGTCAGGGACGGTCCGCCTCGGCGACGAGCGCGTCGACCGCCGTCGTGCCGTCGGGCTCCACGAGCCCGACCTCCGTCACGATCGCGTCGATATAGCGCGACGGCGTCACGTCGAACGCGGGATTGAACCCCTCGGCGCCGTCCGGTGCGACCTTCACGCCGGCGAGTTCGGTCACCTCGCTGCCCGGGCGCAGTTCGACGTGGATGTCGTCGCCGTGGGCGGTCGCGAGGTCGACGGTCGAGGACGGTGCGGCGACGACGAATGGGATTCCGGCCTCGTGGCAGGCGATCGCGACGCCGAGCGACCCGATCTTGTTCGCGGTGTCGCCGTTGCGGGCGATCCGGTCGGCACCGATGACCGCGAAGTCGACGAGCCCGCGCAAGATCGTGCTCGCGGCGGCCCCGTCGGCCTGGACGACGTACGGGATCTGATCGTGCTCCAGTTCGAAGGCCGTCAGTCGGGCGCCTTGGAGCAGCGGCCGCGTCTCGTCGGCGTAGACGCGCTCGACCAGCCCGCGCGCGTGGAGCTCGCGGATGATGCCCAGCGCCGTCCCCCACGCCGTCGTGGCCAGGGAGCCGGTGTTGCAGTGGGTCAGGACGCGGATCGGCCGGTGCGTGACGTGCTGCTCGATCCAGTCCGCGCCGGTGACGGACAGCGCACGGTTCGCGGCCTCGTCCTCGACCATGATCCGGTCGGCCTGCGCCAGGACCGCGGCCAGGCCCTGCGCCACGAACGGGCGGACCTGATCGACACCCCAGGCGAGGTTCACCGCGGTCGGACGGGCATCGCGCACGGCGTCGATCGCCGCCTCGACCTGGTCGGCGGACCAGCCGGACCGCTCGCCCTCGACCATCGCCAGGCCGACGCCGAGTCCGCCGACCGCACCGAGGGCCGGCGCGCCGCGGACGACCAGCCGGACGATCGCGTCGATCAGCTGGGCCGTCGTCGTGCAGACGAAGTCGACCTCCTGACCGGGGAGCAGCGTCTGGTCCAGGAGGACGATCGCCTGCTGGTCGTCGTCCCAGCGCACGGCCCTGATCTCACGCACGAACGGCTCCTCGGTCATCTCGACAGCGCACTTCCACCCGGCGCGCGAGCGTAGATCAGAGGTAAGTCGTCCTACAACTCGCGCTTCGGGTTACGCTACGGTTGCACCGAAGACGGAGTCAACGCCAGGCAGGGACCGATACCAAATAGTGACCTTCGGGTCGCCACCGCACCGGGGAGCCGCATGCCCAGCACGCCCACGGCCCGTCAGTGGCTGCGCGCCCCCGGGGGCACCCTCGGACGGGATCTGGCCGAACACCTGCGCAACCGGATCATCGCCGGCGAGTACCCGCCCGGCACGCGCCTTCCCAGCGAGACCGCCGTCTCCGAGGAGTACGGCGTCTCGCGCGTGACCGCCCGCACCGCAACGAAACTCCTCGAGTCGCAGGGCCTGGTCACCGTTCGACACGGGTCGGGCACGTTCGTCGCCGACTTCGGTGGCCAGGTGCGATCGGGGATCCAGGAACTGCGATCCATCTCCGCGACGATCGAGGAGATGGGGATGTCCGCGCGCACGGAGCGGCATCGGCTCGACCATCGACGCGCCACCGCGGACGAGGTCGAGAAGCTCGACACCGACGCGGACGCCTACGTCCTCGCCTTCGAGCGGGCCATCTTCGGCGACGACGTCGTCATGGCCTACTCCTATGACGTCCTACCTGCCCACATCGTGCCGAACGAACTCGTCGGCGACCTGGGCACCGGGTCGATCTTCGCCGTCCTCGACGACCTGGGCCGGCGCCCGGTGCGCGCGCTGTCCGAACTGCACGCCGTCCACTCGCACGAGATCGGCTGGGGCCCCGACCGCCCGGCGGACGGCCTCTTCCTGCTGCTCGACCAGGTCCACCAGGACCAGCAGGGGCAGGTCGTCGCCTACAGCAAGACCTACTTCGTCGAGGGCCGGTTCCAGTTCACGATCCTGCGAACCCGCTGACCGCCGCCGTGTCCGAACCGTCGAAAGTGGCAGACATGACGTCGCTGGCCGCCCTGCTGACCCTCGCCGATCTGCTTCCCCTCGCGTGGGCGGCCGGCACCGAGGCCGGTCGCCTGCTGGCCGACGAACGGCCCGACACGATCCAGACGGCGACGAAGAGCACGTCGACCGACGTCGTGACCCAGATGGACAAGGCCGCCGAGGACCGCATCGTCGCCCGTGTCCTCGCGGCCCGGCCCGGTGACGCGATCTTGGGCGAGGAGTCCGGTGAACGGCCCGGCACGTCGGGCGTGCGCTGGATCATCGACCCGCTCGACGGCACGGTGAACTACCTGTACCGGGTTCCGCTGTGGTCGGTGTCGATCGCGGCCGAGCGCGACGGCGAGGTCGTCGTCGGCGTGATCTGCCAACCCGCGCTGGGGGTGTCGTACGTCGGTGTCCGCGGCCACGGCTCCTGGCGCGTACGCGCCGATCGTGCCGAGCGCATCCACATCAGCGGGTGCGCCGACCTGGGCGCCGCACTCGTGGCGACCGGGTTCGCCTACGAGCCGGCGATCCGGGCTCGCCAGGGCGCGGCCCTCGCCGACATCGTCCCGGTCGTGCGCGACGTCCGGCGGTCCGGGTCGTCGACCGTCGACCTGTGCTGGGTGGCCAGCGGCCTGCTCGACGGCTACTACGAGCAGGGCCTGCACCCGTGGGACTACTCCGCCGGGCGCCTCATCGCCACCGAGGCCGGGGCGGTCGCCACCGCGCCGAACGGCGACCCGAGTTCCTTCCTCGTCGTCGCGGCGCCGGGCATCAGCGAGGAACTGGTGGCACTCACCGGTCCGGCCGTGCCGAAGTGACTGCGCCGAAGTGACTGCACTGCACTGACATCGTCCACAGCGGGGGTCGCGCGCGTCGGTGGGCCGGCGTCGGCCCGTGGTCAGGTCACGGGATGCGGGCCGGCCGTCGGAGCGCTCAGCGCACGACGTAGCGCTGCGCACGCAACGCCATGACCAGCGCGACGATCCAGCCGATGATCGTCCAGCCGAGCAGCAGGTTGACCCAGAACACCG
>CAYMNG010000066.1:0-13795 GCA_964391765.1 uncultured Bifidobacteriaceae bacterium
GGGTGACTCCGGGCCAGGCCGTCGACTCCTCGGCGATCATCGTCACCCCGGGCACCCGCTTGTACACGGTGGCGTTGAGCTCCTGCAAGAACGCGACCGCGTCGAGGTTCTCCCGGCCGCCGTACTGGTTCGGCGTCCACTCGCCGTCCTTGCGCGAGTAGTCCAGGTAGAGCATGGAGGCGACGGCGTCCACCCGCAGGCCGTCGATGTGGAAGTCCTCCAGCCAGAACAGCGCGTTCGCGACGAGGAAGTTGCGGACCTCGGTGCGGCCGAAGTCGAAGACGTACGTCCCCCAGTCCGGCTGCTCGCCGCGGCGGGGGTCCGCGTGCTCGTACAGCGCGGTCCCGTCGAACCGGGCCAGGGCCCACTCGTCCTTGGGGAAGTGCGCGGGCACCCAGTCCACCAGGACGCCGATCCCGGCCCGGTGGAGGGTGTCGACCAGGTGGCGGAACTCGTCGGGGGAGCCGAACCGAGACGTCGGGGCGAAGTAGGACGTGACCTGATACCCCCACGACGGGGCGTACGGATGCTCCGCGACCGGCAACAACTCCACGTGGGTGAACCCGGCGTCGCGGACGTACTCGGTCAGCTCGTCGGCGAGCCGTCGGTAGTCCAGGCCGGCCCGCCACGAGCCCAGGTGCACCTCGTAGATCGACATCGGGCGCCGGTGCTGGTCTTGGGCACCGCGCGCGGCGAGCCACTCGCGGTCCGACCACGCGTGGTGCGAGGTGAACACGATCGACCCGGTCGCCGGCGGCACCTCGGTGGAGAACGCGAACGGGTCGGCCTTCTCCCGCCACACGCCGTCCCGACCGAGGACCTGGTACTTGTAGACCGTGCCGTCCCCGATCCGCGGCACGTACAACTCCCAGATCCCCGTCGACCCCAGCGAGCGCATCGGGTGGGCGGCCCCGTCCCAGAAGTTGAAGTCCCCGACCACGCGGACCCCTTGTGCGTTGGGCGCCCAGACGGCGAACGAGACCCCGCTCACCGGACCCAGCGCGGTGTCGTACGCACGCACGTGGGCACCGAGCACCTGCCACAGCTGCTCGTGCCGGCCCTCGCCGATCAGGTGCAGGTCGATCTCGCCGAGCGTCGGCCAGAACCGGTACGGATCGTCCGCCGGGACCACCTGGCCGTCGTAGTCGACGTCGATCGAGTAGTCGGGAACGCGCTCGCCGGGAACGACACCGACCCAGACGCCACGGTGCTCGTGGGTCAAGGCGAGGCGCTGCGCGCCGAGCACGACCGTCACGGACCGCGCGCGCGGGCGGAGCACGCGAATCGTGACGGACCCGCCGTCGACGTGCGGGCCGAGGATGGAGTGCGGGTCGTGGTGCCACCCGTCGACGAGCCGGTCGAGATCGAGGATCGAGACCTCCTGCGGTGCCGGGGTCTGGCTGGTCGAGGACATGTGCTCTCCGGGGTTCGCAGGGGTGCCGGTCTCGGGCGTGCCGGTCATGGCCGGCCAGTCACTGGGGGCCGGTCACTGGGGGCCGGTCACTGGGGGCCGACATGGACGACGTGGGCGACGTGCTCCCACGGGCGGAGGCTGACGTACGTCGAGGCGGACCACGTCCACGTCGCGTCGGTCACCAGGTCGCGGGCGACGAACCGGTCCGGCAGGCCCAGTTCGTCCAGGTCCCACCACACGGTCGCCTCCTGCTCGCCGGTCGGGTCGACCGTGCACACGACGAGGATCACGTCGCCGCCGTCCCGCTTGGAGTACGCGAGGATCGCGTCGGACCCGTCGACCGGGTGGAACCGCAGCGATCGAAGGTCCTGCAGGGCCGGGTGTTCCCGGCGGATCGCGTTCAGGCGCGTGAGGTAGGGCGCGAGGGTCCGGCCCTGTCGCCGGGCCGCCTCCCAGTCCCGCGGCCGGTACTGGTACTTCTCGGAGTCCAGGTACTCCTCGCTGCCGGGGCGGACCGCGACGTGCTCGTACAGCTCGAAGCCGCTGTACACGCCGTAGGTCGGGGACAAGGTCGCCGCCAGCGTCGCCCGGATCGCGAACCCGGCCGGGCCCGACGTCTGCAGGTACTCGGTGAGGATGTCGGGGGTGTTGACGAACAGGTTCGGGCGCATCGCGGCGGCGGCCGGCCCGGCGAGCTCGGTCGCGTACTCCTGGACCTCCGCGCGGGAGTTGCGCCAGGTGAAGTAGGTATAGCTCTGCTGGAAGCCGACCTCGGCCAGCGCACGCATCATGGGGGCGCGGGTGAACGCCTCGGCCAAGAACACCACGTCCGGGTCCGTCCCGAACACCCTCGAGGTGAGTCGGTCCCACACCCACAGCGGCTTGGTGTGCGGGTTGTCGACCCGGAAGATCCGAACACCATGGGCCATCCAGAAGCGCACGATCCGCTCGACCTCGGCGTAGAGCCCCTCCGGGTCGTTGTCGAAGTTCAGCGGGTAGATGTCCTGGTACTTCTTCGGCGGGTTCTCGGCGTAGGCGATCGTCCCGTCGGCGCGGGTCGTGAACCACTCCGGGTGCTCGCCGACCCACGGGTGGTCCGGGGCGGCCTGCAGCGCGAGGTCCAAGGCGACCTCCAGGCCCAGCCCGCTGGCCACGGCGACGAAGGCGTCGAAGTCCGCGAGCGTGCCCAGGTCGGGGTGGACGGCGTCGTGCCCGCCGGCGGCCGAGCCGATCGCCCACGGTGAGCCGGGATCGCCCGGCGCGGGGTCGAGGGTGTTGTTCGGTCCCTTGCGGTTGACGTGGCCGATCGGATGGATCGGCGGCAGGTAGACGACGTCGAAGCCCATCGCGGCGATCGCCGGCAGGCGGTCCGCGGCGGTGGCGAACGTCCCCGACGTGGGCGGGTCGAGCCGGGCGCCCTCGCTGCGCGGGAAGAACTCGTACCACGCACCGACCAGGGCGCGCCGGCGCTGTACGCGCAGCGGCCACGGCCCGCTCTCGGTCACCCCTTCGCGCAGCGGGAACCGGGCAGCGACGTCGGTGACGGCGGGGTCGGTCGCCGCCGCGAGCCGGACGGCGGGCGGCAGATCACGGTCGCGGACCAGGTGCGTGGCCTGGACCAGCCGCTCGCGCTCGTCGACCGCTGTCGTCGGCAGGTTCTGCGCGGCGCGCTCGAGCAGGATCGCGCCCTCGGCGAACTCCAGGTCGACATCGATCCCCGCGGGCACCTTGATCCTCGCGCGGTCCACCCACGAGTCCCACGGGCTGCCCCAGGCCTCGACGGTGAACGTCCAGTCGCCGACCGCGTCCGGGCGCACGGTCGCCGACCACGTGTCCAGCCACGTCGGTCCGGGTCTCATCGGCTCGACCTGCGCGATCGAGCCGTCGGGCCGGCGCAGGACAGCGGTCACGCCGAGGGCGTCGTGGCCCTCGCGGAAGGCGGTCGCCCGCAGCACGACGGCCTCGCCCACGGCCGCCGCGGCGGGCCGGCGGCCGCCGAGGACGCTCGGCTGTACGTCCGTGACCGCGAAGCGCCCGGACAGCTGCGTCGGCAGTGACGGCACCGCGTCGGCTCCCGGTCCTCTCGTCGCCATGCGTCGAGAGTAGTGCGATCGGCGCCACCGACGCCTCGGCTAGGTTGTCCGACGTGAGAGCGATCCGCCGGTTCACCGTCCGCACTGTCCTCCCCGCCGAACTCGCCGCGCTGGAGGAGCTCGCGGTCAACCTGCGGTGGAGCTGGCATCCGCCGACGCGGGACCTGTTCGCCGCGGTCGACCCCGTGCTGTGGGACGCCGACGACCCGGACCCCGTGCGCCTGCTGGGGGCGGTGTCGGCCGAGCGGCTCGCCGAGCTGGCGGCCGACGCCGACTTCGTCGCGTGGGTCGGGCGGTGTCGGGACGACCTGCGGGCCTACGTGTCGACCGATCGCTGGTGTCAGGGCCTGGGTCCGAAGTCCCCGGCCGGGGTGGCCTACTTCTCCCCGGAGTACGGCATCGCCTCGGCGCTGCCGCAGTACTCCGGTGGTCTGGGCATCCTGGCCGGTGACCACCTGAAGACGGCCAGCGACCTGGGCGTGCCGATCATCGCGATCGGGCTGCTCTATCGGTCCGGCTACTTCCGGCAGTCGCTGTCGCGCGACGGCTGGCAGCAGGAGCGGTACCCGGTCACCGACCCCGACGGCAGCCCGGTGTCCCTCCTGCGCGAGGCCGACGGGTCACCGGCGCGGGTCGCGGTCGGCCTGCCCGGCGGCCGGTTCGTCGCGGCGCGGATCTGGGTCGCGCAGGTGGGCCGGGTGCCGTTGCTGCTCCTGGACTCCGACGTGGAGGAGAACGCGCCGTCCGAACGCGAGGTGACCGACCGGCTCTACGGCGGCGGCAGCGAGCACCGGCTCCAGCAGGAGATGCTCCTGGGGATCGGCGGCGTGCGGGCGCTGCGTGCCTACTGTCGCATCACCGGCGCGCCGGCGCCGGAGGTGTTCCACACCAACGAGGGGCACGCCGGATTCCTCGGCCTCGAACGCATCCGCGAACTGGTCTCGGCGAATCCGCACATGACGTTCGACGAGGCGTTGGAGGTCACTCGCGCCGGGACCGTGTTCACCACGCACACGCCGGTGCCCGCCGGCATCGACCGCTTCGCGGTCGAGTTGATCGCCCAGCACTTCGGCGGCGACAACGCCGCGGCCGGCGTCCCCGTCGAGCGCGTGCTCGAGCTCGGCGCGGAGACCTACGACGGCGGTGACCCGGCGGTGTTCAACATGGCCGTCATGGGTCTGCGCATGGCGCAGCGGGCGAACGGCGTGAGTCTGTTGCACGGCCGTGTCTCGCGCACGATGTTCGGCGGGCTGTGGCCGGGGTTCGACGCCGACGACGTGCCGATCACCTCGGTCACGAACGGGGTGCACGCGCCGACCTGGGTCGCGCGCACCGTGCTCGAGCTCGCGCACGGCGCCTCGGTCGACGACGCCGACGGCTGGGCGCAGATCGCGTCGGCACCGGACGAGACGCTGTGGGGGATCAAGCGCGGCCTGCGGGCCGAACTCGTGCGGATGGCCCGCACGCGCCTGCGCGCGTCGTGGGCGAACCGGGGGGCCAGTGACGCGGAACTGGCCTGGGTCGACTCCGTCCTCGATCCGGACGTGCTGACCATCGGGTTCGCCCGCCGGGTCCCGTCGTACAAGCGGCTGACGCTGATGCTGCGTGACCCACAACGGCTCACGGCGCTGCTCACCGACCCCGAGCAGCCCGTGCAGCTCGTCGTCGCCGGCAAGGCTCATCCGGCCGACGACGGCGGGAAGCGGCTGATCCAGCAGCTCGTCGCGTTCGCGGACGACGAGTCGGTGCGCCACCGCATCGTCTTCCTCCCGGACTACGACATCTCGATGGCCACGACCTTGTACCCGGGCTGCGACGTGTGGCTGAACAACCCGATCCGCCCGCTGGAGGCGAGCGGCACATCCGGGATGAAGGCGGCACTGAACGGCGCGCTGAACCTGTCGATCCTCGACGGCTGGTGGGACGAGTGGTTCGACGGCGAGAACGGCTGGGCGATCCCGACCGCCGACGGGGTCGAGGACGCCGACCGGCGCGACGCGATCGAGGCCGAGGCGCTGTACTCGCTCATCGAGACGTCGGTCGCGCCGGCGTTCTACCGACGGGACGAGCGTGGCCTGCCGCCGCGGTGGCTGGCGATGGTCCGGCACACGCTGCGCGAACTGGGGCCGAAGGTCCTGGCCAGCCGGATGCTCCGGGAGTACGTCACCCGGCTGTACATCCCGGCGGCGGAGTCCGCGCGGACGATCGAGGCCGCCGACTTCGCGCTGGCCCGTGACCTGGCGACGTGGAAGGTCCGCGTTCGGGCCGGCTGGCCCCGGATCAGCATCGAGCACGTCGAGGCCGACGGTGTCGCCGACGCCGTCATGCAGGGCACGCCGGTGACCGTTCGCGCGTTCGTCGCGCTCGGCGACCTCACGCCGGACGACGTCGACGTGCAGGTCGTGTGCGGTCGCGTCGACGCCGACGATCGGCTGGTCGACCCGGTGCACGAACCCATGGCCGCGGTGGACTCCTACGAGTCCAACCGATGGCAGTTCCAGCGCGTCATCGACCTGGACGCCAACGGGCCGTTCGGCTACACCGTGCGCGTCATGCCGCGCCATGCCGGCCTCGCCACGGCCGAGGAACTCGGCCTGCAGACCCTTCCGCCGGTGGCGGTCGGCCTGTCGGAGGGCGTCCTGCGCTGACCCGCGCGGGTCAGGACAGGACCCGCAGGGCGATCAGGCACCGCGGCGGCACGGACAGCCGGTGCCCGGACGGCAGTTCGGTGCTGGTCTCGACGGCCTGCCCGGAGGACGTGTCGACGACCAGGCGGTAGGTGCTGCCGTAGGGGCGCGCCGGCAGCGTGAAGTCGACCGGTTCGGTTCCGGCGTGCAGGACGACCAGGAACGAGGCGTCACGCACGACGTCGGCGTCCTCCACGATCGCCTCGTGTGCCTCACCGGCCAGGTACATGCCGATCGTGCGGGCGGTCGGGTCGTGCCAGGCGGCGCTGTCGATCTCGTGCCCGTCCGCGCCGATCCACGCGAGGTCCTTCGGCCCGCCGTCGTTGAGCGGCGTGCCGTCGAAGAAGTACCGCTGGCGGAACGCGCTGTGCCGCTTGCGCAGCGCGAGCACCTCGCTGGCGAACACCTTCAGGTCGGACTGCCACGGCTGCCAGTGCCAGTCGTAGTACGACAGGTCGTTGTCCTGGCAGTACGCGTTGTTGTTGCCCTGCTGGGTCCGGCCGGACTCGTCGCCGCCGTTGATCATCGGCACGCCGGTCGACAGCGCCAAGGTCGCCCAGAAGTTGCGCATCTGCCGCTGGCGGACGGCGTTGAGCGCGGGGTCGTCCGTCTCGCCCTCGATCCCGTAGTTGGCCGACCGGTTGTTGTCCGTGCCGTCGCGGTTGCCCTCGAGGTTGGCCGCGTTGTGTTTGTCCGCGTAGGTGACCAGGTCGCGCAGGGTGAACCCGTCGTGGGCGGTGACGAAGTTGATCGACGCGAACGGCCGACGCCCCTCGGACGCGTAGAGGTCCGCCGAGCCGGACAGGCGCCAGCCCAGTTCGCCGATGCCGGCCGTGCCGCGCCAGAAGTCGCGGACGTTGTCGCGGTACTTGTCGTTCCACTCGGTCCACAGGGGCGGGAACTCGCCGACCTGGTAGCCCCCCGGGCCGACGTCCCACGGTTCGGCGATGAGCTTGACGCGGCGCAGGACGGGGTCCTGCTGGATCGTCGTCATGAAGTTGCCGAGCATGTTGACGTCGTGGAACGAGCGGGCCAGCGCGGCGGCCAGGTCGAACCGGAAGCCGTCGACGTGCATGTGCTCGACCCAGAAGCGCAGGGAGTCCATGACCAGCCGCAGGACGTGCGGCTTGGACACGTCGAGGGTGTTGCCGCACCCGGTGTAGTCCGCGTAGTAGCGACCGCCGTCGCGTAGGTGGTAGTAGTCGTCGTTGTCGATCCCGCGGTACGCCAACGTCGGACCCAGGTGGTTGCCCTCGGCGGTGTGGTTGTAGACGACGTCGAGGATGACCTCCAGCCCGGCGGCGTGCAGCGCCTTGACCATCCGCTTGAACTCCGACACCTGACCGCCGCGCGACCCGGTCGAGCTGTAGCCGGCGTGCGGGGCGAAGTACCCGATCGAGTTGTAGCCCCAGTAGTTCGTCAGGCCGACGTCGAGCAGGTGCGTCTCGTCGATGAAGTGGTGCACCGGCAGCAGTTCGACCGCGGTGACCCCCAGGGTCGTCAGGTGCTCCAGCACGGCCGGGTGGGTCAGCCCGGCGTAGGTCCCGCGTTCGTGCTCGGGGACCGACGGGTGCGTGCGGGTGATGCTGCGGACGTGGGTCTCGTAGATGACGGTGTCACCCCACGCCGTCGCCGGCGGGCGGTCGTCGCCCCAGTCGAAGTGGTCGTCGACGACGACGCTTCGCGGGACGAACGGCGCCGAGTCGGCGTCGTTGCGGACGAGGTCGTCGGAGCCGAGGTGCCCGTAGACCGGGGACGCGTTCGTGAACCGACCCTCGATCGCGTACGCGTACGGGTCCAGCAGCAGCTTCGCCGGGTTCCACCGGTGCCCGACGGCCGGGTTCCAGTCCCCGTGCACGCGGAATCCGTAGCGCGTTCCCGGTGTCAGCCAGGGCACGTGGCGGTGGAAGACGTTGAACGTGCGCTCCTCCAGCGGCACGCGCTCCTCGCGGCCGTCGTCGTCGAAGACGCACAGTTCCACGGCGGCCGCGCCCTCGGCCCACAGTGCGACATTCGCCCCGCCGGACCCGTCGGGGGTCACCCCTAACGGGTCCCACCCGCTGGTGCCGTGGCCTGTCACGGCGGACACGGTACAACGACGACGTCCGCGCCCCGCTACGCTCGCGCCGGGTCGCGTCGACGTGCGGTCCGGGACGGCGGGAGGGTCGGTGGTGGCTGACTTCGTGGCGGTCGATGTCGTGGACCGGGTTGCGACCATAACGTTGCAACGTCCGCCGATGAACGCCCTGTGCATGCAGATGCAGGCCGAGATCCGGGCCGCCGCGAACGACCTCGGCGCGCGGGCGGACGTCGGCGCCGTCGTCGTGACCGGGGGACCGACGGTCTTCGCCGCGGGTGCGGACATCAAGGAGATGGCCGACCTGACGTACCAGGAGATGCTGGCGGCGTCGGTCCGGCTGCAGGACGCGTTCACGTCGGTCGCGCAGATCCCGCAGCCGACCATCGCGGCGATCGAGGGGTACGCCCTGGGCGGCGGCTGCGAACTCGCGCTGTGCTGTGACCTGCGGATCGCCGGCGCCGGTGCGAAGCTGGGTCAGCCGGAGGTGCTGCTCGGGGTCATCCCCGGCGCCGGCGGAACCCAGCGACTGCCCCGACTGGTCGGCGTGTCGCGAGCCAAGGACCTGATCCTGACCGGCCGGATGGTCGACACCGACGAGGCGCACGCGATCGGGTTAGTGAATCGCGTGGTCGACCACGGTGGCGCGCAGGCGGCGGCCACCGACCTGGCCCGCCGGCTGGCCGCCGGGGCGCCGTTGGCGCTTCGGGCGGTGAAGGAGGCGATCGACCGGGGCCTGGACACCGACCTCGCCAGCGGTCTGGACGCCGAGCGGATCCGGTTCGCCGCGCTGTTCGCGACCGACGACCAGAAGATCGGAATGGCGGCGTTCGTCGCCAAGACCACCGCCGAGTTCACCGGGAACTGATCCTCGGCTATATTACTCACGGGTAACTTACGGTTCGGAAGGGATGTCACGTGAAGGTCGCCGTATGTGTGAAGCAGGTGCCGGACACCTGGGCGGAGAAGCGGCTGCGTCCGGAGGACCGCCTGTTGGACCGTGAGTCCGCGGACGGCGTCATGAACGAGCTCGACGAGTACGCGGTCGAGGAGGCACTGCGCCTGGTCGAGGCGCACGGGGGTGAGACCGTCGTCGTCACGATGGGGCCCGACCGTGCCGCCGAGACCGTGCGCAAGGCGCTGAGCATGGGCGTGGACTCCGGGATCCACCTGGTCGACGACGCGCTGGTCGGGTCCGACGCCGGGGCGACGGCGTACGCGCTCGCCGGCGTGCTCGCCGGCCGCGGCTTCGACCTGGTGATCTTCGGCTCGGAGTCGACCGACGCCCGGATGTCCGTCGTGCCGGCGATGGTCGCCGAACTCCTGGGCGTGGCGCAGGCGACGTACGCCCAACGGGTCGAGGTCGCCGGCGATCGGCTGAACGTGGATCGGATGACCGAGTACGGGTACGACTCGGTGACCGCGGCGTTGCCCGCGGTGGTCAGCGTCGTGGAGAAGATCAACGAGCCGAGGTACCCGTCGTTCAAGGGGATCATGGCGGCCAAGAAGAAGCCGGTCGAGACGCTGTCGATCGCCGACGTGGGGTTGGACGCGGCGCGAGTGGGTACCGCGGCCGCGGCGACGGCGGTGGTGGACTTCGCGGCCCGGCCACCGAAGGCGGCCGGGGTGACCGTGAGCGACGACGGCGACGGCGGCACCAAGATCGTCGAGTTCCTGTCCACGAACAAGTTCATCTGAGTCGGCGAGCCGAGGGAGTCAGTCATGGGTGAGGTCCTGGTCCTGGTCGAGGCCGCCGACGGTGCGGTGAAGAAGGCGACGGCGGAACTGCTGACGGCGGCGCGCGCGATCGGCGAGCCGGTCGCGGTGTGGGCCGGCGGTGGGTGCGACGACGCGGCGCTGACGGCGTTGGGCGAGTACGGCGCGGGCACCGTCGTCGTCGCGGACGACGCGGTCTTCGTCGACCACCCGGTCGGGCCGAAGGCGGACCTGATCGTCGACCTGATCGGGCAGCGCGGCCCGGTCGCCGTGCTGATCTCCTCGACCGCGGAGGGCAAGGAGATCGCCGGGCGGGTCGGCGTGCGCACGGACAGCGGTGTCCTCACCGATGCGGTCGAGATCGCGTCCGACGGCGACCGGATCGTGGCGACCCAGAGCGTGTTCGGTGGCTCGACGGTCGTGCACTCGACGGTCACCCGCGGGACGCCGGTCATCACCGTCCGGCCGAACGCCGTCACTCCCGTCCCCGCCGCCACCGGCGCGCAGCGGATCGACGCGGTCGCGACCGTGTCCGACTCCTCCCGGCTGGCCACCGTCACCGGCCGGACCGTCGCCGCCCGCGGCGGTCGCCCGGACCTGACCGAGGCGTCGATCGTCGTCTCCGGCGGTCGCGGGGTCGGCTCGGCCGACGGGTTCGCGGTCATCGAGGCGCTCGCCGACGTGCTCGGGGCGGCCGTGGGCGCCAGCCGCGCCGCGACCGACGCCGGGTGGTACCCGCACCAGTACCAGGTCGGGCAGACCGGCAAGACGGTCTCGCCGCAGTTGTACGTCGCCGCCGGCATCTCCGGTGCGATCCAGCACCGTGCGGGGATGCAGACCTCCAAGACGATCGTCGTCGTCAACAAGGACTCCGAGGCCCCGATCTTCGAGCTGGCGGACTTCGGCGTCGTGGGCGACCTGTTCGCCGTCGTGCCGCAGTTGACCGAGGAGATCACCAAGCGCAAGGCCTGACGCACCGCGCGGCGGGCGGTCGCGCCGTTCGGCGACCGGCTCGCGGCGCCCCCGTCGCGCCGCGCACTAGCATGTTCGGTCGTGACGGCCCGGGTGTACCTCGACCACGCGGCGACGACGCCGATGCTGCCCGCGGCCCGCGAAGTGCTGCTGTCGGCCTCGGAACTGGTGGGCAACCCCTCCTCGTTGCACGCGGCGGGTCGGCGCGCCCGACGGGTCGTCGAGGAGGCGCGCGAGTCGATCGCCGCGGACCTCGGGGTGCGTCCGAGTGCCGTGGTCTTCACCTCCGGCGGGACCGAGGCCGACAACCTCGCGGTCAAGGGCCTGTTCTGGGCCGGGGCGCAGCGCGGTGCGCGGGGGCTCCTGGTCTCGGCCGTCGAGCACCACGCCGTCCTCGACCCGGCGACCTGGCTGGCCGAGCAGCAGGGTGCGGACCTCGTGCTGCTCGACGTCGACGGCGACGGCCGGGTCGACCCCGCAGCGGTCCGGGCGCGGGCCGACGCCGGCACCGTCGCGGCCTGCTCGGTGATGTGGGCGAACAACGAGGTCGGCACGATCCAACCCGTGCACGAGATCGCCGAGGCGTGCCGGACCGCGGGCGTCGCGTTCCACACGGACGCGGTGCAAGCACTGGGCCAGGTGCGGTTGGACCTGTCGGGGATCGACGCGGTGACGATCACCGCCCACAAGGTCGGCGGTCCGTTCGGAGTGGGGGCGCTGGTCCTCGATCCGCGCGTGCCCATCGTCGCGGTCGAGCACGGCGGCGGCCAGGAGCGCGACGTGCGATCGGGAACCCTCAACGCCCCGGCGATCGCCGCGTTCGCGGTCGCCGTCGCGCACGCGGTGTCCGGCCAGGACGCACGTGCGCAACGCCTGTCGACGCTGCGGGCCGAACTCGAACGCGGCATCTGCGAACGCGTGCCCGCGGCCGTGGTCAACGGCGACGGCCGGCTGCCGGGGATCTGCCACCTGTCGTTCCCCGGGTGCGAGGGGGACGTGCTGCTGATGCTCCTCGACGCCGCCGGGATCGACTGCGCGACCGGTTCGGCCTGCACCGCCGGCATTCCCGAACCCAGTCACGTACTCCTGGCGATGGGGGCGGCGCCGGCGGTGGCCCGTTCGTCGTTGCGGTTCTCGCTGGGCGAGACGTCGACCCGGGCCGACGTCGCGGCCGTCGTCGAGGCGATCGGCCCCGTGGTCGATCGGGCGCGGCGGGTCGGCGCGCTGTCCGAGCGGACGGCCTGACGTGCGCGTCATCGCCGCCTTGTCCGGTGGCGTGGACTCCGCGGTCGCCGCCGCGCGGGCGCAGGACGCCGGCCATGAGGTCGTCGGTGTCCATCTGGCGTTGGCGCGGTCCGCGGCCCCCGGCGGCCGGGAGCGCGGGTGCTGCACGCTGGACGACGCACGCGACGCGCGGCGGATCGCCGACGCGCTCGACATCGCGTTCTACGTCTGGGACATGTCCGAGCGCTTCGCGACCGACGTCATCGACGACTTCGTCGCCGAGTACGCGGCGGGCCGTACGCCGAACCCGTGCATGCGCTGCAACGAGCGCATCAAGTTCGCCGCGGTCCTCGATCGCGCGCTCGGGCTGGGATTCGACGCGGTCGTGACCGGTCACTACGCGCAGGTGATCCGTGGCGAGCACGGTGTCGAACTGCACCGCGGAGTGGATCCGGCCAAGGACCAGTCGTACGTCCTCGCGACCGTTCCGGTGGCCCGCCTCGAACACGCACTGCTTCCGCTGGGCCGCGACACCAAGGCCGACGTACGCGACGAGGCGCACCGACGGGGGATCACGGTGGCGCGCAAGCCCGACAGCATCGACCTGTGCTTCGTGCCGGACGGTGACACCCGCGCGTTCCTCGCCGACCGGGTCCCGACCGCCGCCGGCCCGGTCGTCGACGCGGGCACCGGGGACGAGGTCGGCCGGCACGCCGGCGCGGTCGGCTTCACGGTGGGCCAGCGTCGCGGCCTGGGCCTGACCGTGCCGACACCGGACGGATCACCGCGGTACGTCGTCGGCGTCGAGCCGAGGACGTCGACCGTCTTCGTCGGGACCGCGGACCTGCTCGACGTCGACGTCGTCGAGGCCGACCGGGTGTCGTGGATCGGCCCGGCGATCGGGTCGGCAGAGGTCCGCGTCGTCGCGCAGGTTCGTGCGCACGGCGTGCCGATCCCCGCCCGGGCGCACCGGGCCGGCGACCGGCTCGTCGTCCGGCTCGACCAGCCCGTCCGCGGGCTGGCGGTCGGCCAGACCGTCGCGCTCTACGACGGGACACGGGTCCTGGGGGCGGGCACGGTCGAGGGGACGGGCCGGCGCCGATGAGCGGTCACTGGCCGCCGGCTGCGGCCACAGGGGTCGGCTCGCTGCCGGGCCGGTCGGCGCTGGAGGCCGCGCGGATCGTGGCCGGGGAGGTACCCGAGTTCGTGCACGTCGTCGAGCTGCCGGCGCGCGGTCCCGGATCGGACGCCGTCGGTCGCACGGGTGGGCTGTTGTCGGCGGTGAGCCCGGACCTGGGGCTGGAGACGACCGCGGCGGGTTGGCGGATCGCCGGTGGCGTCGGCCGGCAGATGCGTCGCGCCGCGTCCTGGCTGGGTGAGGACCTCGACGCGTTGGAGCAGACGTCGGCCGGCTACGGGGGCCCGGTCAAGGGGCAGGTCGTCGGCCCGTGGACGTTCGCCGCGTCGGTCGAACTCGCCGGCGGCGATCGCATGCTGCGTGACGTCGGAGCGGTCCGCGAGGTCGCGGGCGCGTTGGCCGAGGCCGCGGCGGCGCACGTCGCCGTGCTGCGGCGCCGGGTGCCGGCCGCGTCTGCCGTCGTCGTGCAGGTCG
>CAYMNG010000067.1:0-13299 GCA_964391765.1 uncultured Bifidobacteriaceae bacterium
GTCGATTCCGTAGAGCACCTGGCTCTTCTTGTAGATCGGCGTCTCGGGGGTGTTCAGGTACTTCGGACCGTCGTCGTCGTCGAGCAGCCGCCGGGCACCGAAGCCGATGACGTCCCCGCCCAGGTCGCGGATCGGCCACACCAACCGGCCGCGGAACCGGTCGTACGGCCCACGGTTACCCGCGCTGACCAACCCGCCCGCGAGGAGTTCGGCATCGGTGAAGCCGGCCTTGCGCAGGTGCGTGGTCAACGCGTCCCACGACTTCGGCGCGAACCCGACGCCGAACGTGCGCGCCGCGGCGTCGTCGAAGCCGCGCTCGCGCAGGAAGTCCCGTCCGACCTGCGCCGCCGGCGTCGAGAGCTGCTCGGCGAAGAACGCGGCCGCCCGCCGGTGGGCGTCGACGAGACGGGTCCGCTGGCCCGCCTGGCGGTTGATCGCCGCGCCGCCCTCCGCGTACCGCAACTCGACACCGGTCCGGGCCGCGAGCTTCTCGACCGCCTCGGCGAACGACAGGTGGTCGATCTTCTGCACGAACGAGAGCACGTCGCCACCCTCGCTGCAGCCGAAGCAGTACCACATGCCCCGGCCCGGGTTGACGTTGAAGCTCGGCGTGCGCTCGTCGTGGAAGGGGCACAGGCCCTTCAGCGAACCGCCACCGGCGGACTTCAGCGACACGTAGTCGCGCACGACCTCGTCGATCCGCGCGCGCTCGCGGACCAGGGCGATGTCCTCGTCGCGGATCCGGCCGGCCATGCCCCAACTGTAGGTCCCGTCCCGTCCCCTCACCTCACACCGCCGACACGACCCAGACGGTTAGAAAGGTGGACAAAACGCCACGGGCAGCAACCATTGAGGTCGTGTCGGCGGTGTGGCGGTTGGATAGCGGGCATGTCCATCGACCTCGACGTCACCGCCCTGCGCGCGGACACCCCGGGCTGCGAACAGGTGGCGCACCTGAACAACGCCGGCTCGGCCCTGCCACCGGCGATCGTGACCGACACCGTCGTCGCCCACCTGCGCCGTGAGGAACAGATCGGCGGGTACGAGGCCCACGCCGAGGCACTCGAGCGCGTCGAGGGCGTGCGCGACTCGGCCGCCCGACTCCTGGGCAGCCGGCCCGACCAGATCGCGCTCGTGGAGTCGGCGACGGCGGCCTGGATGCGCGGCCTGCAGGCGATCGTCCACAGCGAACCGCTCACGCTCGGGGACCGGATACTCGTCAGTGCGGCGGAGTACGCGTCGAACGTGCTGCCACTGCTGCAGTTATCGCGTTCGACCGGCGCTCGGCTGGAGTTCCTGCCCGACGACCCCGACGGCGCCCTGGACGTCGACGCGCTCGCCGCGATGCTCGACGACGACGTCGCGCTGGTCGCGGTGACCCACTGCCCGTCCCAGAACGGTGTCGTCAACGACGTCGCCGCCGTCGGCGCGCTGATCGCCGACCACCGGGCCTGGTACCTCGTCGACGCCTGCCAGTCGGTCGGGCAACTGCCCGTGAACGCCGAGGAGATCGGCGCGGACTTCCTGTCCGCGACCGGCCGCAAGTACCTTCGCGGGCCGCGCGGCACGGGGCTGCTGCACGCGTCCGCCGCTGCCCTGGGCCGGCTCGAGCCGTTCCCCCTCGACCTGCACGGCGCGACCTGGACGCCGGCCGGGTACGCCGTCGCGCCGTCGGCACAGCGCTACGAGTTCTGGGAGAAGCCGTACGCGGCCCATCTGGGCCTCGGCGCCGCGATCGACTACGCACTCGCCGTCGGAGTCCCGGCCATCAGCACCCGTATCGGCACCCTGGCCGACCGGATCCGGACCGGACTGGCCACGATCGACAGCGGGCACGTCCTGGACCGCGGATCCGCCCGCAGCGGGATCGTCACGTTCACCGCGGATCGGATCGACGCCGTCGGCCTCGCCGCGACCCTGGCCGCGGCCGGGATCAACGTCAGCGTGACGACCCCGGACTACGCGCTCGCCGACTTCGCCCGGTACGGGACGACCGCCGCCGGGGAGCCGCAGCCACGGATCCGCATCAGCCCCCACGCGTACAACACCGAGGCCGAGATCGACCGTCTCCTCGAGGTCGTCGCGACCGCGTGCGGCGCAACGTGAACGAGCGCCGAACACGTCGCGCGGCGCGCCGAGCCGGCCACCATCTCGCCGACGACGAGACGGCGGCACCGCGGAGTCAGGCGACGAGACGGCGATGCCAGGCCACGATGCTGACGTCGGTCAGGCTCGCGACCTGGTCGACGACGACGCGCAGGCGCTGAGCGTCGTCCGCGGCCCCCACGAAGACCGGTGCCAGCCACGGTTGCAGCGACCGCCCCTCGTCGCGCACGAGCGCGTCGACGACCTCGGCGATGACGCGTTGCTGACGGGCGTACTCGTCGTCGGCGCCGGCTCGCTGCATGACGTACGCCACGGCGACCGCCTTCATGACGGCGACCTCGGCCCGCACCTCGTCGGGCACGACGAGGTCGGCGTCGTAGCGCCGGTGCGGACCGGGCCCGTGGGCGACCTGGGTCGCGACCTGTGCGCTCGCGCAGAACCGGCCGATGAGATGGCTCGTGAACGCCTTCAGGGCGACCAGGTCGCCCATCGACCCGTCGAAGCGCCGCGGCCAGTAGTCCAGTGCGACGAGCCGGTCCAGCGCCTCGGCCAACGCGGCCGGCTCCCCCGCCTCGGCGAACCGCTCGTGGGCGACCTCGACGACACCACGCCGCTCGGCCGGCGAGTCGAACGCGCGCAGGTCGGCGAGGCCGCCGTGGACCGCGTCCTCGAAATCGTGCACCGAGTAGGCGACGTCGTCGGCCCAGTCCATCACCTGCTCCTCGAGGCAGGTCCGGTCCGCCGGCGCGCCCGCACGGAGCCAGGCGAACGTCGGCAGGTCGTCGGCGTAGGTGCCGAACTTGCGCACGCCCGGCCGGCGCGGCCACGGGTACTTGCAGGCCGCGTCGAGGCAGGCCCGGGTCAGGTTCAGCCCGACGCTGTCGCCGGTCGCCGGGTCGACGACCTTCGCCTCCAGCCGGGTGAGCACCCGCAGCGACTGCGCGTTGCCCTCGAAGCCGCCGATGTCCGCGGCGACCCGGTCGAGCGCGTCCTCCCCGTTGTGCCCGAACGGCGGGTGACCCAGGTCGTGCGCGAGCCCGGCGACCTCGACGACGTCGGCGTCGCAGCCCAGCGCCGCCCCCAGCTCGCGGGCGATCTGCGCGACCTCGAGGGTGTGGGTCAGCCGGGTCCGAAGGAAGTCGTCCTGGCCGGCGACCATGACCTGGGTCTTCGCCGCGAGGCGGCGCAGACCGGCAGAGTGCAGCACGCGGGCCCGATCTCGCGCGAACGGGCTGCGCACCGACTCCTTGACCGCCTCGTCGACCAACCGGGCCCGATCCGCGTCGGTGTACCCCGTCGTGGCCGCCATGCGCCGAACCCTAGGCCGCCGGTTCGGCGACGAGCGACGCGACCACGTCGGCCAGCTCCGTCGCGTCGACCTCGCCGACGAACCGGGCCGCGACGGCGCCGCTGCGGTCGAGGACGACCGTGCTCGGCAGCGCCGCCGGCGGCACCCCCGGGATCGTCCGCAGCAGCGACCCGTCGGCGTCGACGATGCTCGGATAGTCGATCCCCAGTTCCGCGACGAACTCGGTCGCGGCGGCGGGGTCGTCCTTGACGTTCAGCCCGATCACGGCGACGTCCGTCGCGGCGGCGCCGTCGGCGAGGTCGACCAGCGCGGGGGTCTCGGTCCGGCACGGCCCGCACCACGACGCCCAGGAGTTCAGCACGACGACGCGCCCACGCAGGTCGGCCAGGCTCAGCTCCGTGCCGGTCAGCGTCGTGCCGACGATCGGCGGCATCTCCTCCCGCGATCCGGGGGCGAGGATCTGCACACCGACGAGGGCGCCCGGCGGCTGGTCACGGCCGCAGGCGACCAGCGACGCCGCCGCGAGCAGAAGCACGGCGAGCCTGATCCGGGTGCTGCGGCGGCTGATCGTCGACACCTGGCCATGGTAGGTGGCGGTCGCCGGCCTCCCCCGGGTCAGCCGGCGTGGACGACCTCGCCCACCGACCACCGGGTCAGCGCGTGGAATCGCAGCAGCGCGATGGTCTCCCGGGCGACGTACTCGGAGGTGAGCGCGCGGCCGGGTCCGGCGTCGGTCGGGGACAGGTGCGCATCGATGCCCAGGACCCCGGCGGTGGCCTGGGCCCGCGCGGCGGCGGCCGGGTCCGTCACGATCGTCGCGGCGCTCCAGCCGAGGTCGCGCATCACCCCGGCGACGACCCGTAACGAGCCGACCGTGTCCGATCCGGTCGTGAACGCGAGGACGTCGGCACCCGGTACGCCGGCGGCGAGCAGGACCCCACGCTCGAACCCGACCTGCCGGCCCGGTCCGGTGAGGACGACGACCGGGGCGACACCGGCGCGATACAACTGCGCGGCATGCACGAGCCGCGCCCGCAGCACCGGCTGCGGATCGCCCCAGTAGCGCGCCGGGTCCAGGACGACGATGGCCTGGGTCGGGGTGCGGTCGTCCAGGTGCGCGGTCAGGACGATCTGCGCTACGGCCCCGACGGGCACGAGCAGGACGAGTGCGAGTGCGGCCGTGCCGACCGCGGCCCACAGCGAGCGCAGGTCGACGCGCTCCGACCGACGAGCCTGCGGCACCGCGGCCGCGCGCGGATACGGGGACGATGCGGCCACCGCGTGGTCCGAGGCGGTCGGCGACGTCACATGCGGCATGGTCCCACGCGCACCACACGTCACACGGCAGCGACACTCCCCCACCGCCGCGCGGACCGCCGCGCGGACCGCCGCGCGGGCTCGGTGTCAGCGCGGCAGCGGCGCGGCGCGGTCAGCGGGTGTCGCTGCGCGTGACGTGGCGGGCGAGGGCGGCCCGGCCCTCCTCGAGTCGGGCCACCGGCACGCGGAACGGCGAGCACGACACGTAGTCGATCCCGACCTCGTCGAAGAAATGGATCGAGTCCGGATCGCCGCCGTGCTCCCCGCACACCCCGCACTGCAGGTTGTGCCGGGTCGCCCGGCCCTTCTCGATCGCCAGCCGGACCAGTTCGCCCACGCCCTCCCGGTCCAAGGACTCGAACGGCGAGACACCGAAGACGCCCTTGTCCAGGTACGCCGAGAAGAACGCCGCCTCGACGTCGTCCCGGCTGAACCCCCACGTCGTCTGCGTGAGGTCGTTGGTGCCGAACGAGAAGAACTCCGCCGCCTCGGCGATCTGCCCGGCCGTCAACGCCGCTCGCGGCAGTTCGATCATCGTGCCGATCGGGAACTTCAACGTGCACCCGTTGGCGTCGGCGACCTCACGCAGCACTCCGGCCGCCTCGTCGATGACCAGCTCCAACTCCTGGATCGAGCCGACGAGCGGGATCATGATCTCCGCCCGTGGGTGCCCGCCCAGCCGCTGACGGAAGCACGCGGCCTCGGCGATCGCCCGCACCTGCAACGCGAACAGCCCGGGCAGGACCAGGCCCAGCCGGACCCCGCGCAGCCCGAGCATCGGGTTGTCCTCGTGCAGCCGGTTGACCGCCTGCAGCAGCCGCAGGTCGGCTTCCACATGCTCACCGCGGGCCTCCGCCACCGCCACGCGGATCGCGAGCTCGGTTCGGTCGGGCAGGAACTCGTGCAGCGGGGGATCGATCAGGCGAATGGTGACGGGCAGGCCGTCCATCACCTCGAGAATGCGAATGAAATCCTTGCGCTGCAGCGGTAGGAGCGCATCCAGCGCCTCCGTCCGGTCCGCCTCCGACTCCGCGAGGATGAGCCGCTCGACGTGCGACTTGCGTTCGCCGAGGAACATGTGCTCGGTCCGAAGCAGGCCGACCCCCTCGGCCCCCATGTGCCGTGCCCGACCGGCGTCGACCGGAGTGTCGGCGTTCGCGCGGACGCGCAGCCGACGCGACCTGTCGGCATGGGCCATGATCCGGTCGACCGCATGGATCAGGTGCGCGGTCTCGTCGTCGGCGTCGATCAACGCCGCCGCCAGCCCGTCCTCGAAGTACGTGACGATCGCGCTCGGGACGACCGCGACCTCGCCGAGGAACACCTCCCCGGTGCTGCCGTCGATCGAGACGACGTCACCCTCCTTGATCACCAGGCCGGAGCCGGTGGTCATCATCCGGCCCTTGGTGTCGACGTCCAGGGACTCCGCTCCGCACACGGCGGTCTTGCCCATCCCGCGCGCCACGACTGCCGCGTGCGACGTCTTCCCGCCGCGGCTGGTCAAGATCCCGGCGGCGGCGATCATGCCCTCGAGGTCGTCGGGGTTCGTCTCCCGGCGGACGAGGATCACCTCGTCACCCGCCTCGGCCCACTTCACCGCGGTCGAGGAGTCGAAGACGACGCGTCCGACCGCGGCGCCCGGCGAGGCGTTCATCCCCAGCGCGACGGGCTCGTGTGCGGAGTCGGCGGCGAACCGCGGGAACATCAACTGGCCGAGTTGGTGCCCGCTGACGCGCATGAGCGCCTCGTCCATCGAGATGACGCCCTCGTCGACGAGTTGGACGGCGATCCGGAACGCCGCACCCGCGGTGCGCTTGCCGACGCGGGTCTGCAGCATCCACAGCTTGCCCCGCTCGATGGTGAACTCGATGTCACACAGGTCGCGGTAGTGCTGCTCGAGCTGATGCATGTACGCCAGGAGCTGCTCGTACGACGCCGCATCGGACTCACCGAGGGACTGCAGCGGACTGGTGTTGCGGATCCCGGCGACGACGTCCTCGCCCTGGGCGTCGGCCAGGTAGTCGCCGTAGATCCCCGGTTCGCCGGTGCCCGGGTCGCGGGTGAATCCGACGCCGGTCCCCGACCCGGGGCCGGCGTTGCCGAAGGCCATCACCTGCACGTTGACCGCCGTCCCCAGCGAGTGCGGGATCCGTTCTTGACGTCGGTACAGCCGTGCCCGGTCGGTGTTCCACGAGTGGAACACCGCGCGCACCGCGAGGTCGAGCTGCTGGTACGGGTCCTGGGGGAACTCGTGCCCGGTCTCCTCGCGAATGATCGACTTGTAGATCTCGACCAGTCGGCGCAGCGCGTCGACCGGCAGGTCGACATCGGTCGCCGCGCCGACGTCGGTCTTCAGCTGGTCCAGCGCGTGCTCGAACGCGTCCCCGTGGACGTCGAGGACCGTCTTGCCGAACATCTGGATGAGTCGGCGGTAGGAGTCCCAGGCGAAGCGGTCATCGGTGGCGTGCCGCGCGAGGCCGGCGACGCTCGCGTCGTTCAGGCCGATGTTCAAGACGGTCTCCATCATGCCCGGCATCGAGTAGCGGGCGCCCGAGCGGACCGACACGAGCAGCGGCAACTCCGGGTCGCCGAGACGTCGGCCCATCGCCTCCTCCAGGCGCGCGACGTGCTGGGCGATCTGGGTCCGCAACCCCTTGGGCGTGTGCCCGTGCTCGAGGAAGTATCGACAGGCCTCGGTGGTGATCGTGAACCCCGGCGGCACCGGCAGGCCCATCCGGGTCATCTCGGCGAGGTTCGCCCCCTTGCCACCCAGCAGGTCGACCTTCGAACGGTCGCCCTCGCCGAAGTCGTAGACGTAGGTGTAGGCACTGTCCGGCGGCGTCGTCGGCCGCGCGGGCGCTTCGTTGGCAGGCATGGTCCCAACCTCCCACGGGGCCACCGGGAGTCGGCAAGGGCCGAACGGCCAGGCCACCTGGTCCTGCGGTGTGATGTCGGCCACGGCACCGTCCCGCCGTCGCGCGGACACCACCACTTACGCTTCAGCGGTGACCGCCCCGACCCTCGCCCCGTCGCCGGATCCCTACCGACCCGGGCCCGTCCGCTATCGGTGGACGTTCGTCGAGATGCTGGTGTCCTCGCTGCTCGGGCTCGTCGCCTCCCTGGTGCTGTCGATCGACGCGATCGCGCTCGCCAAGGACCCGACCGCCGACCTGAACTGCAACATCAACACCGTCATCTCGTGTGGCACGGTCGGCGCGTCGTGGCAGGCGAGCCTGCTCGGCTTCCCCAACGCGTTCCTCGGACTGATCGCCGAGCCGGTCGTGATCACCATCGCCGTCGCGGCACTGGGCGGCGTGCGCTTCCCGCGGTGGTTCATGAACTCCGCCCTCGTCGTCTACGCGATCGGGCTGGCGTTCGCGTACTGGCTGTTCTGGCAGGCGTACTTCGTCATCGGCGCACTGTGCCCGTGGTGCTTCCTCGTCACGTTGACCACCACGACGGTCTTCGCGAGCATGATGCGCGTCGCGATCCTCGACAACACCGTCAACCTGCCCGCGACCGCGTGGCGGTCGATCTCCGGCTGGGTACGCGCCGGCGCCGACACCCTGGTCGTCATCGTCATCTTCGCGGTGATCATCGCGATGGTCCTCGTCAAGTACGGCAGCGCCATCTTCGCCCCCTGACAACCGCCGACACGACCCAGACGGTTAGTTCGTCGGGTGAAATGTCCCAATTGCCAACCGTTCAGGTCGTGTCGACGGTTGGAGGGTGACCGCGGTGCGAGCGGTGACGATCCGGTCCACCATGACCGCCGGGTCCGGGTGCACGTGGTTCCATCCCCAGCGGACGAACGAGTACCGCCCGGCGAGCGCCTCTTGTCGGTGCTTCTCGGCCAGCAGCGCGTCGCGACCGGCGTACTTTCCCACCCCGTCCGCCTCCCCGATCAGGCCGAGGTCATCCCACAAGAAGTCGACCCAATAGACCACGCCGTCGTCGCCGACCAACGGCACGCCGCAGCGAGGCATCGGCAGTCCCCGCTCGATCATCGCCAGGCGAGACAGCGATTCGAGCACCGACTCCGCCGCCGGGTCGGCGAGCTCGACGGCGCGCCGGACGGTCGTCACCCAGCGGTGCTTGGCATAGGCGCCGACGGCGTGCCGCCACCGAAGCCGCAGCGCGCTGACGACCTGCGGGTCGATGACGGCCGAACGCAGCCCGCCCGGCCCGGTCATGTCCTGGGCGGCGATGCGCATCGCCGCGTCGATGAGGACGACTGCGGTGCTCAACGATCGACCCGCGGACGCCTCGATGCTCGTGCGCACGAGATCGGTTATCGGCAGCCCACCGTCGTCACCGACCCACTCCAGCGGCGTGTCACCGCCGTGCACACGAAGCCAGTCCTCGCGCCGGGCCGCACCGACGCGGGTGATGTGCGTCAGCGGCACGCGGTCCGCCACGAGCCGCGGCAGGCCGAAATCCGGTAGGTGGCGCACTCGGGCCGCGGTGTCGTGACTCCCCCACGAGCCCGGGAACGCCATGAGCGCGGCCGCCAACGCCCACCGCACCCGGTCCTCGTCGCTCGAGGACTGCCACTCGGCGCTCGGGACGACGATCCCGCGTCGCAGAACCCGCAGGGCTCCGGCGGCTCGCGCGGTCCGCAGTCGTTGCCGCCCGATCCCGGCTGCGGCCAGGGCACTGACCCGGTGCGGCCCGGGGCCGATGTCGGTGATCCGCGCGACCGTCGCCGCAACCTGCGCCCGGTACGGGAGGGTCGCCGTGCCTTCGTCCATGCGCGCAGCGTCGCCGAGAATCGCGGCCGCCCCCACCCGTCATCCACAGGCAACCGCCGAGACGACCTGAACGGTTGGCAATTGGGACATTTCACCCGACAAACCAACCGTCTGGGTCGTGTCGGCGGTTGGGGGTCAGCCGCCGCTGACCGCGAGTTCGGCCGACCGCAGGAACTCCCGGTCCCGCGCGCCGAGCATCGGGGAGTCCAGCCACCCGTCGGGCAGGGTCGGGCGACGATCGCCGGACGTGCGGCCGCGGGGCGCCTGGGCGATCCCCGCCGCGGGCTCCTGGTCGACGTCGATCTGCCCGAGCAAGGCCTCGAGCTGCGCGACGGTCTCGACCGTCCCCAGCGCCTGGCGGATCGGCTGGCGTACGACGAATCCCTTGAGGTACCACGCCATGTGCTTGCGGATGTCCCGGCAGCCGCGTTCCTCGCCGTAGTCGGCGACGAGCAGGTCGACGTGCCGCCGCAGCGTGTCCAGGACCTGGGCCACGTCCGGGTCCGGCGGTACCGGCCTCCCGGCGAAGGCGGCCGCGAGCTGGCCGAACAGCCACGGCCGACCCAGGCAGCCCCGGCCGACGACGACCCCGTCGGCCCCCGTCTGGGCGACCATCCGCAGCGCGTCGGCCGCGGTCCAGACGTCTCCGTTGCCCAGGACCGGCACGCCGGTTCCGGCGAGTTCGGTCTTCAGGCGGGCGATGGTCGACCAGTCCGCGCGCCCGGCGTACATCTGCGCCGCCGTTCGGCCGTGCAACGCGACCCACGCCACCCCGGCCGCCGCCGCTGCCCGGCCGGCGTCCAGGTACGTCACATGGTCGGCGTCCACACCGACCCGCATCTTGACCGAGACTGCGACCCGACCGCCCGCCGCGTCGATCGCGGCGTCCACGATCGCCCGGAACAGGTCCCGCTTCCACGGCAGTGCGCTGCCGCCGCCGCGACGGGTCACCTTCGGCACTGGGCAGCCGAAGTTGAGGTCGACGTGGTCGGCCCGGTCCTCGGTGACGAGCAGCCGCACCGCCGCCGCGACGGTGGCCGGATCGACGCCGTACAACTGCACCGCACGCGGGCTCTCGTCCGAGGCGAACGTCACCAGGTCCATCGACTGCGCGTTGCGTTCGACCAACGCCCGTGAGGTCACCATCTCCGACACGTACAGCCCACCGGCCGAGCACCCGGCCGCGTGGACGCCCTCCCGGGCCAGGCGGCGGAACGCCCGGTTCGTGATCCCCGCCATCGGCGCGAGGACGACCGGTGGGTCGAACGGCAGGGGCATGACCCGATTCTCGGCGGCGTGGTGCAGACTACTTCCCGACAGTGCGTCGGTAACTTGCCGTCGTCCTTCACCCTTTGGAGTCCGATGTCGACCACTGCCTCAGCCGCCGTCGCCCTGACCGGTCGACGACGCTGGTTCGCGCTGTCGTTCCTCGCCCTCGGCGTCGCCATGATCATCCTCGACGCGACCGTCGTCAACGTCGCCCTGCCGACGATGGTCAAGTCGCTGTCGTTGACCACGACCGACGCCGAGTGGGTCACGGCCATCTACTCGCTGACCTTCGCCGCCCTGCTGATCTTGTGGGGTCGGGTCGCCGACCGCTTCGGCCGCAAGCGCCTGTTCGTCATCGGCGTGATCGTGTTCATCCTCGCGAGCGTCCTCGTCGCCGCATCCGGGTCGTCGACGACGCTCATCGCCGCCCGCGCGCTGCAGGGCATCGGCGGCGCGATGATCCTGCCCAGTTCGCTGTCGGTCATCAACGCGGTGTTCGTCGGCCGATCGCGCGCGATCGCGTTCGCGGTGTGGGGCGGCACCATCGGCGGCATGGCCGCCCTCGGGCCCCTCGTCGGTGGCTGGCTGACGACCTACGCCTCGTGGCACTGGGCGTTCTTGATCAACGTCCCCATCGGCCTGGCGGTACTCGCTGGCGTGCTGATGGTCGTCCCGGAGACACGCGACGAGACCGGGCCGCGCGGCATCGACGTCGCCGGCACGCTCTTGATCACCGTGGGCCTGGCCGGGATCGTCTTCGGGCTGATCGAGGCGACGCGCTACGGCTGGCTCAAGCCGATCGCGCCGTTCTCGATCGGCGGCTGGACGTGGCCGCTGACGGCGCTGTCCCCGGTCGCCGTCGCCATCGGCGGCGGCGCGATCGCGCTCGCGGTGTTCGTCCTGATCGAACGACGCCGGGCGGCCGCGGGAAAGGTCGTCGTCGTCAACCTCCGCCTGTTCGGGATCCGCACCTTCAGCGCCGGGAACACCGTCGCCCTGCTGGTCAGCCTCGGGGAGTTCGGTCTGCTGTTCGCGCTGCCGCTGTTCTTGCAGGCCGCCCGGGGCTACGACCCGCTGCAGACCGGCGTGATCTTGACCTCGCTGGCGATCGGATCGTTCGTCTCGTCCGGACTGGGCGCGCCATTGGCGAACCGCGTCGGGCCGGTGCGCGTCCTCCAGGCGGGAATGGCGTTGGAGGCGATCGGGATCCTCGCACTGGGGTTCATCGTCACCACGTCGGTCACCGGGTGGCAGATGGCTCCCTGGCTCTTCGTGTACGGCATGGGCGTCGGGTTGGCGACGGCCCAGCTCACCGGCGTCATCTTGTGCGAGGTACCGGTCAGCGAGTCCGGGCAGGGCAGCGCGATGCAGTCCACCGCACGGCAGGTCGGTGCGGCGTTCGGCACCGCGATCATCGGCACGACGCTCGTCTTCGGCCTCGGCACGACCGCGACCCAACTCACCGATCGCGGCGTCCCCGCCGCCACCGCCGATCAGGTCGCGCAGGCGGTCAGTTCCTCCGCCGGCCAAGCGATCCCGGCACTGGCCGGCCAGCCGGACGGCCAGGTGCTCGTCGACGGCGCCTCCGCGGCGTTCGCCGAGTCGGTCAAGTTCGTCGCCTGGGTCGCCGGCGGCTTCGTCGTCATCGGCCTGCTCGCCTCGCTCGCGCTGCCGCGCAACGCCGCCCGCGTGGAGTCCGAGGGCTACGCCCCACCGCGCTCGGATCCCGAGCCCGTCGACGCCTGACGCCGGCCGCGGCGGATCAGATCGCCGGCAGCCGCTCGGCGAGCCACGGGACGAGCGCGGAGATCGCCATCCGCTCCTGCGACATGGTGTCGCGTTCGCGCACGGTCACCGCGGCATCGTCCAACGAGTCGAAGTCGACCGTCACGCAGAACGGCGTGCCGATCTCGTCCTGCCGACGGTAGCGACGACCGATCGCGCCGGCGTCGTCGAAGTCCACGTTCCAGCGCCCGCGCAACGTCGCCGCCAGTTCCTTGGCCATCGGCGTGAGGTTCTCGTGGCGGGACAACGGCAGTACGGCGACCTTGACCGGCGCGAGGCGTGGGTCGAACCGCAGCACGGTGCGCTTGTCGACACCGCCCTTGGCGTTGGGCGCCTCGTCCTCGTCGTACGCGTCGAGCAAGAACGCGAGGACGGCCCGCGTCAAGCCCGCCGCCGGCTCGATGACGTAGGGCGTCCACCGCTCACCGCTGTCCTGGTCGAAGTACGACAGGTCGACCCCGGAGACCTCGCTGTGGGTCCGCAGGTCGTAGTCGGTCCGGTTCGCGATCCCCTCGAGCTCGGCCCACTCCGAGCCGGCGAACCGGAACCGGTACTCGATGTCCACCGTGCGCTTGGAGTAGTGACTCAACTTCTCCTTGGGGTGCTCGAAGAAGCGCATGTTCCCCGGATCGAGTCCGAGGTCGACGTACCAGTCCCACCGCTGCTGCAGCCAGTACTCGTGCCAGTCCTCGTCGGTGCCCGGCGGCACGAAGAACTCCATCTCCATCTGCTCGAACTCGCGCGTGCGGAAGATGAAGTTGC